>JAEWEQ010000049.1 GCA_023389315.1 Actinomycetes bacterium
GCGTCCCCGGGAACAACGTGGCCAGAGAAAGTAGCGAGCCTCATCCGCAATGACTTCCTCACCAACCCGCTGGTGCAGCACACCGGCCTAGGAATTCCCCACGAAGCTACCTTCACTCTCTAATTCCCTAGTCTTTGCGGTAAAACGAACACTCAAACCCGTCAGCATCCAACGGCAACCCTTCCGCCCAGGGCGGGGTTTGGGACATGAGATCACACACTTCATCGACGGTGCCATTAGGGGTTTCGATGATGATTTCGTCGTGGACGTGCATCACGATCTGATACCCTCCTAGCTCCACCAAACCTGCCGCCTGAACCTCCTCAACAAGCGCTCGACCAGCGTCACGCCTGCTTCCGGGCGACCACTTCGAGCGTACGCTAACCGCCAAAAACCCGCGATAACAAGCAAAAACGCCCATCCCGATCCGCCACCGGGGTTTGTGTCAAAATGGGTGTCTAAGTGGAGCGGGTGACGGGAATCGAACCCGCGCTGTCAGCTTGGGAAGCTGAAGTTCTACCATTGAACTACACCCGCGTGGCCAGTACCGGCAAGGCATCTGACCCAGCTAGTATAACCGTCCGCCAGGGGAGGGCACAAACCAGGGCCGCCGGTCCCCCGATAGCAGGACGCGCGCCAGAGCTACCGCTGCCGCGCATCCGGTTCGGTTCCACCGGTAGCAAAGACGTAAAGTGGGGGGAGAGCTTGGAACGATGAAAAGAGAAGAAGTGCCCCTCGACCCACGGGCCACGCGCCCTAGCCAGCCGTCAGGCGGCCCAGCGTTCAACAGAACCAGCGCGCAAGCCACCCCACCCCCACCCACCCAGTCGCCGTCCGATCGGCCAGCCGACGTGGTGGCGGTGGCGATTATCCGCCACGCCGAGCAGCCGCAACTACTCGCCGCGCAACGCGCCTACCCCTCCTCGTTGAAAGGAAAATGGGAACTGCCCGGTGGGAAAGTCGAACCCGGTGAAGACTACCAACAGGCTCTGGCGCGCGAAATCCAAGAAGAACTTGCTTGCGAAATCCGCCTCTCCCAGCAGGTCCTGAACCCTGATCGCGAGGACGGGGCGTGGCCGATCCTGCAAGGGCGACGGATGTTCGTGTGGCTGGGTACCGCCCTCGACGAACCGCAGGTAGGAGCGGACCACCTCGCGGTGAAGTGGTGCGCTGAATCCGACTACCGGGACCTCGATTGGCTGGCACCGAACTACCCGATTGTCCAGGCCGTGTGGCGGCTCATTGCTGAGACAACCCCATCCCAGTTTGGCGACATATAACCCTCAAGTGTCATAATGGGGTCATGCCGAAAATTAGTGGATCTAACCTCGAAGAACACCGGGAGAACACTCGCGCCGCCCTCTTCCACGCGCTGTCCTCCCTGCTGCGCAAGCAGTCCTTCGAATCAATCACCATGACCCAGATCGCGCGCCGCGCCGGAGTGGGGCGCACCGCCGTCTACAACCACTTCGGCGACAAAGAATCCTTGCTGTTCGACCTCATGTCCACCATGACCGAACAGTTCACCCAAACCCTGTCCGAAGCCCTATCCCACACCGACGACCCGCTCGAGCGCCTGCGCATCTACATTCGCGCCCAACTTGAACTCAAACAGCACTTCCACCTTTCCGAGGGCGTGAACCTGCGCAACCTGGTGCGCACCCAACCGGCGGAGAAAGTACGCGCCCACGCCCACGTCGTCGAACACATCCTCCACCACCTCATCGCCCAGGCTCACGCCGCCGGCATCATCACCGAACCACCCAGCCCCCTCACCATGCTGATGGTCCACTCCGCCCTCACCGGCCCCACCCTGCCGGCGGACCCGGTGGAGCGCCAGCGCGTACTCGACCACGTCGAAGCCTTCATCCTGCGGGGCTTGGGAGCCAGTGAAGCCGCGGTGCAACGCACCGACGAAGTCGTCGAAGAGCTGCATTTCGCGTTCCCCGTTGACCAGGTCGAGGACGGTGCCGACGCTCCCGGATACGCGCGCTGCCCCATAAACGTGGTGGTTTAACGCTCCCGCACCGGCCAGTTCGAGGGGGGAGTAGGGGCTGGAAAAGCAAAGAGGCGAGTCAGCCAGCCCGCGAACAACCAGCCCGGTCGAGACCGGGACCGGGGCTGGAAAGGCAGATAACAAAGCGGTGCCGCCACAAAACGTGGCGGCACCGAATGCTTTACAACCGGGCAGGGTTACTGCGCGTTGCCTTCCGCTTCTGCGACCTGGCGGCGCACCTCATCCATGTCCAGTTCGCGGATCTGCGAAATCAAGTCCTCCAGGGCTTCCGCCGGCAGCGCACCGGCCTGGCGGAACACTGCGATCCCATCGCGGAACGCCATCAGCGTGGGGATGGAAGAAATCATCGCGGCCGCAGCTAACTGCTGTTCCTGCTCGGTGTTCACCTTCAAGAAAGTGATGTCGGAGTGCTTCTCCGAAGCCTTCTCGAAAATCGGGCCGAACATGCGGCACGGTCCGCACCAAGGTGCCCAGAAGTCCACCAAAACGATGCCTTCCTTTTCAACCGTGGGGCCGAACTCGTCGAACGTGGTCTCAATCGTCGCCATCGGTAATCCTTTCATTGGGGCGATCAAACGTTACCTCCCCGCCCGGCCAGCTACGCAGCTAAACCACTGGGGAACCTAACCTTGACAACACCAGTGAACTAGATACTATTCCCACCCGCAACGGAGGCGTTAGTCTCACTGCGACAGTTCAGCCGCCACCAGCTCCGCAATCTGAATGGCGTTCAAGGCCGCGCCCTTACGCAAGTTATCACCCGAAACCACCAGCACCAAGCCGCGATTGTCCGCCACCGCCTGGTCCTGACGGATCCGCCCCACCAGCGACGGGTCACTCCCCGCACTGGCCAGTGGCGTGGGTACATCCACGCACTCCACGCCCGGAGCCTGCTCCAGCAGTTCCCGGGCACGCTCCACCGTCAGTGGACGCTCAAACTCAGCGTGGATCGTCAAAGTGTGGCCAGTGATCACCGGTACCCGCACACAAGTGCCCGACACCGCCAAATCCGGAACACCCAGGATCTTGCGCGACTCGTTGCGTAGCTTCTGCTCCTCGTCAGTCTCCCCACTGCCGTCGTCCACCAGGTTCCCCGCCAAGGGCACCACGTTGAAGGCAATCGGAGCAACATAGGTGTGCGGCTGGGGGAACGCCACCGCCTCCCCGTCGGTCGCCAGATTCGCGGGATCTTGCGCGAGGGCGGCCTCCAACTGGGTGAGCAACTCACGCACCCCGGCCAAACCGGAACCCGATACCGCCTGGTAGGAAGACACCGCCAGGCGCTTCAAACCGCTTTCGGCGTGCAACGGTTTAAGAACCGGCATCGCCGCCATGGTGGTGCAGTTGGGGTTGGCAATGATCCCACGAGGACGGTCCGTGATCGCTTCGGGGTTGACCTCCGATACCACTAGCGGAACCTGGTCATCCTTGCGCCAAGCTGAGGAGTTGTCGACCACCACCGCGCCAGCGGCGGCAAATTTCGGAGCGTATTCCTTCGAAGCGGTGCCACCGGCGGAGAAAATCGCCACGTCGATGCCGCTGTAATCGGCGGTAGCTACGTCCTCGACAATGAATTTGCGTCCCTGGAACTCAATCTCGCTGCCCGCCGAGCGGGCCGAGGAGAAGAACCGAAAGTCGGTGGCGGGGAAGCGGCGCTCTTCCAAAAGGGTGCGCATCACGCGACCCACCTGTCCGGTGGCGCCAACAACTGCAACTGTCAGGGATGAACTCATCGTCCCGTACCTCCATAAACTACTGCTTCAGATTCGGTCGCGTCCAAGCCGAAAGCGGAGTGGACTGCGCGCACCGCCCGATCCAAATCATCCAGCTTCGTCACCACCGAGATGCGGATCTCGGAGGTGGAAATCATGTCAATGTTGATGCCAGCTTGCGACAGGGCACCGAAAAGCTTGGCCGAAACACCCGGGTTGGTGCGCATACCCGCCCCCACCAAGGACAAGATCCCCACGTTCGGGTTGTAACGCAGATCGTCGTACGCCAGCTCAGAGCGGGCCGCTTCAATAGCGGCAATGGTGCGCTCAGCGTCGTCCTCGGGAAGGGTGAAAGTAATATTTGCCTTCCCCGACCCGGTGGTGGGGACGTTTTGGACGATCATGTCAATATTCGCTTCCGCCTGGGAGACGATCTCAAACAAGCGGGCCGCAGTGCCGGGGGTGTCGCAAATACCTACGATGGTGATCTTGTCCTGGCTGCGGTCGTGAGCGATACCGGAAATGACGGGGGCTTCCACGTCGTCCTCCTCAAAACTAGTGAACGCAACATCAGGCACGATGCCACGCAAATCCGGGTGGGCGGGAGAGTTAGAAATCCAAGTGCCGTCCTTCGCGGAGAAGGACGAACGCACATGCAGGGGAACTTGGTAGCGGCGGGCGAACTCCACTGCCCGCAGGTGCAAAATCTTCGCCCCGTGAGCTGCCAGTTCCAAGGTTTCTTCCTGGTTGATGCGCTGCACGCGCCGGGCAGTGGGGACGATGCGCGGGTCGGCGGTGAACAGGCCATCCACGTCGGTGTAAATTTCGCACACGTCCGCGTGCAGGGCCGCGGCCAAAGCCACGGCAGTGGTGTCGGACCCGCCCCGGCCCAACGTGGTTACGTCATCATCGCTGGAAACCCCTTGGAAACCGGCAACGATCGCGACTTGGCCGTCGCGAATGGAACGGGCCACGCGCTCTGGCACCATCCCGGTGATCTGGGCTTTGCCGAAATGGGAGTTAGTCATCACCCCGGCCTGGGCACCGGTGTAGGAAACCGCGGGGATCCCGTGGGCGTTAATCGCCATGGCCAACAAGGACATGGAGATACGCTCACCGGCGGACAACAGCATGTCCATTTCGCGTTCCGGGGCGGCGTCAGTCAGTTGACCAGCCAGGTCCAAGAAATCGTCGGTGGTGTCCCCCATAGCGGAGACCACGATCACCAGGTTGTGGCCGGCGCGGTGAGTGTCCACGATGCGCTTAGCAACGCGTTTCATTGCTTCCACGTCGGAAACAGATGATCCACCGTACTTTTGCACGATCAGTGCCACGGGTACTCCTCACATTAGATCCGCTAGCGGGTTAAGCGGTCAAGTGCCACCACTATAGGCACGCCGCCACGCATTGGGATAAGTGCATCCAGTGGGTGAAACAGTGGGTAACGCGCGTCACTGGCGCGCAAAATCAGGGAACTCCCTGATGTTTTATAGCTCACAACTTTGATACCGTGAGGGTATGGCTCTAGTAGCGCACAATCTGCACCGATCCTTTGGGCAAAACCACGCCGTCGTGGATGCCTCCTTCACCTTGGAACCTGGGACCATCACCGCCCTCGTCGGCCCTAATGGGTGCGGCAAGACCACCACCATGCTGATGCTAGCGGGGCTGCTTAACCCAGACTCCGGGTGGGTGAGCGTTGATGACCAGGTGATTTCCTCCGCCGACCCCTCCCAGCCGTACTCGCCGCGCAGCGCCGCCCGCGCCCGCTCCCTGATGGGATGGATGCCAGATGAGTTCGGCTCCTGGCCGGCCCTGCGCTGCCTGGAAGTACTGGAGGCCTTCGCCGGCTTCTACCAAGTTCCCAACCCCCGCGCCCGCGCCCAGGAAGTCCTGCGCGAGTTCGGGATGGAAGCATTCGCCAACGAACGCCTCATCACCCTCTCACGCGGCCAAAAGCAGCGCTTGGGTTTGGCTCGCACCCTGCTGCACTCACCGAAATACCTGATCTTGGACGAACCCAGCAACGGGATGGACCCGGCGGCGCGGCGCGACCTACGGGTATTGCTACGCGAACTCGCCGCCGAGGGGCGCGCCATTTTGATCTCTTCCCACGTCCTCGTGGAACTAAATGACGTGGCCGACAATGCCATCATGATGCGCGCCGGGCGAGTGGTCAGCGAAGAGATGGACACGCGGCTGCGCTGGCGCATCGAGATCCTCAACCCCGACCGGTGGGTGGACTACCTCGGTGGTATTGACGCCGCTAAATGGGGCGTACAAACCGGTGGCGGACGGCCCGCCAGTTCTTTCCACGAGGACGGTCCGCGCGGTCGAAAACCCGACGCCGTTGGCATGGCGGTGCAGCAGCGCACCCCAGCACCCGAACGTAAACTCACCGTCACGTTCTGCGCTGAGAGTGAGCGCGAAGCCGCGCAGTTCGTCAGCCAAGCGTGCGCCGCCGGCGTGCTGATCAGTCGCCTGGAAGCACTCCACCACGATTTGGAGCAGCGCTACCTAGAGATCGAAGGGGCCCTGGGCCAGCAAGGGGGCTTGCGATGATTCGCCACATAGCGTTAGTTACGCAGCTGGAGCTGCGCAAACGCATCCACTCCACCCGCTGGATCGCAGCCCTGATCGCGTGGGCAGTGGTCCTGCTGCTGGTGTCCTCCGCGACAGTGTTCTTAAACTCCTCCTTCAGGGGTTCCCCCAGTTTTTCAGCGGGAGCGACGGCGAGTGCGGCCGCAGTGTTGGTCCATTTCACCGCCCTGATCGCCATCACTATTGCTGCTTCCAGCGCAGCGGCTTCCTTGAATGGTGACCGGGAAAACGGGATGCTGGCTTTGATGCAGGCCACCCCGGTTTCAGGGTGGGCGATCGTAGTGGGCAAGGCCTTAGCGGCGTGGATAAATGCGCTGGTGTTCTTGCTGGTGTCGGTCCCATTCGTGGGGTTCCTGCTTAGTGTTCTGCCTAGCCTGTGGGGCGGCTTCGCTCGCGGCTACCTGGTGGTGGCCATAGAACTGTTGGCTTTCGCGGGGATCGGCATGGGGTGGTCAGCCCTCACCCCGCGTCCAGGTGGGTCTTCTGCGCTGGCGGTATTCACCGTCCTCGCGCTGCTGCTCGGGGGCCCGGTGGTGATGCTGGGGTTGGAAAACCTCACTGCGGACCGCTCAACTGTGAAGGTCATGCGCGAGTACGACCAGTACTGGGATGAAGAAAAGGATGAACCGCTGGCGGAAGATGACCCGCGATTTGGTCAGAAAGTTTGTGAATCGCAGGACTATCCGACCTACATTTCGCAGGTCAGCAAATTCTGGTGGCTGGCGCTGACGAACCCGGTGGTGGCGGTGGCTGACGGGATGCCAACCACGGGAGTGCTACCGGGAGGCGCGGGCGAAGATGACGCCGAGTGCGACAGCGATGAGTGTGACGCTATAACGTATTTGGATTCGAATAGTTTCCATGTGGAGCCGAACTCCTCGGTGGTGGAGATTCTGGGGGCCATGAAGAAACCGGCTTCACACCACCAGCTGGTGAATGATTGCGGGCCGGACAAGGGAAAGGTCGTATTCGCTCAAGTTGGTGATCCGGATGCTCCCATTGATCGGGAGCGCGGGCAGTATTGGGGTTGGACGGCTTCACTGCACCTTTTGTTGGGCGCCCTGATGGTGGTGGTCGCGGGCCGGCGCACGCGGGTTCCGATCAAGAACTTGCCGCGCGGCACGCGCATCGCGTAGGGGAGCGGCTGAGTTGGCGAGTCGGCGGCCTACCCATCACTTAGGATCTGGCTAGGTCGGCGCGTCGGGGGCACCGGAGGCACGCTACGGGCAGGGCCGCTGGCCAGTGCATCGCCGGCCCGGGAGCCGAGCTAGGAGATGCGGCGGCGCCCTTCGAACGCGCGTCCCAGGGTGATTTCGTCAGCGTATTCCAAGTCCCCACCCACCGGCAGGCCGAGGGCGAGGCGCGAAGCGGGCACCTGCATGGTGTCGAGCATGCGCGCCAGGTAGGTGGCGGTAGCTTCGCCCTCGATATTAGGGTCGGTGGCGATGATGACTTCGCTGACGTCGTTGCTGCCCAGGCGGCCCAGTAGTTGTCGGATGCGTAGTTGGTCGGGTCCGATCCCGCGCATGGGGTCGATTGCCCCGCCGAGGACGTGGTAGAGCCCGCGGTAGGAGGCGGTGCGTTCGATTACTTCCACGTCTTTGGCTTCTTCCACCACGCAAATGAGGGTTTGGTCGCGGCGCGGGTCGCGGCAGATTAGGCAGCGTTCGTCCTCGCTAATGTTGCCGCAGGTGTCGCAGAATCGGACTTTGTCTTTGACGTCTTCGAGGGCGCGCGCCAGGCGCATCACTTCTTCTTTGTCGGTGTTGAGGATGTGGAAGGCGATGCGTTGGGCGGATTTGGGGCCCACTCCCGGTAGTGCGCCGAGTTCGTCTATCAGGTCCTGTAAGGCACCGTCATACACGCCTTATTCCTCATTCCTCTTCCGTGATTTCTTCAAAATGCGTCACGTTGAAGACGCGTTCAATCACTGGCAATCCTACTTCCATAACCGTTTCAGCGTCGGCATCATCCATGCTGGCGCCGCCGGTGGGGTCATCGTAGTAGGGGTCGTCATCCGCGGGGGGTTCGTCACCAATGGGGGGTTCTTCGTCGGCTGCTGCCGCGGGGTCTTCGCCTCTCGGTGCGTGGCCTGTGCCCGTGTCAGTGGGGCTGTTGCCCCGCTCTGATCCCATGTCTACGGGGACGCCCGGCTGTACTTCGTCGATTTCTTCCGAGGGCGGGGCGGGCTTGACCGATAAGGAGACGTCCGCCCGATCTTCGCCTTGCTCCGCTGCCACATTGGCGGCTAGTTGCGCTTCGGCGGCTTCTTCTTCCGCGGCGTCGTCATCGACAGGTTCGGTCGAGGTTCTTGACGCTGCGCTGTCGGCGTGTGCGGGTGCGGTCGAGGTGCTTGGCGCTGCGCTGTCGGCGTGTGCGGGTGCGGCCGAGGTGCTTGGCGCTGCGCTGTTTGCGTGCGGGGCTTCAGCAGTGTTCGCTCGGCCGAGGTCTTGGTTGATGCCTCCTCCGGCTACCGCGATCGGCCCCCAGCCGGGCGCACCGCCCGGAGTTGTTTTCGGTGCCGCTGGCGCCGCTTCGCTAACGGTCGCGGGATCTTCCGGCCCGCTGGGAGGGGCCTCGTTGGGGCCCAGGGCCACGATTTCCTTCGTTGCGCCGGTCATCATCCGCACGGCTTCTTGGAATACCGCGAGGTTGCCGCGCGCGATGAAACTATCGCGCATAGCTTCTTGCGCGAACACCACCGTCATGGACCCCTGGTCCTCATTGGCCCAGCGAACATTGGCGGCGATCGGTTTGCGCCAGCCGCGCTTTAGCTGTTCGACCGTGTCGAGGAATTCTTCCCAGCGCTGGCCGACCATGTGTCCAGTGTCGCCGGCTTCGGGCTCAGCCGGCACCGGCGCGGAGGGAGTTTCCCGCGCGCCCAGGGCAGGGTCGGTCGGGGGCATTGGCGAGTGTGGCTGCTCAGCCGAAGCGGGGGAACCAGACTTCTCGGACGAAACTGGCGTGGCAGCCTGATCGGTCGTCGCACGCGAATCAGCGTGCACCTCTCCCTGAGTGGGGGGCTGTGGAGCGGGCGCAGAGGCCTGGACAGTGGGTGTTGGGTCCTGTGGAGCGGGCGCAGAGGCCTGGGCAGCGGGTGCCGACTGCGCCGCGGGTGCGGAAGTTTGCGCTCCGCCAGCACCGCCCTCGCGTTCCTGATTCTCCTGCTGCTCACGTGCCATGCGCATACGTCGCAGTTCCTCACGGGCCATTGCCGCACCGGTCAAGCCAGCACCACCGGACGCCCTCGTCGGCGCATCACTGGTGCCAGGTGCGCCGCCCGAGCCAACACTGCCAGTGGGTGACCCGGAGCCGGAGGCCGCGCCCGAACTCGCGGGGGGAGTCCCGCCAGCGGCAGCCTGACCCATTACCAGCAAACGCCCCATCAACAGTTCCAACTGCAGGCGCGGGGAGGTGGCCCCCACCATTTGACGCAAAGCATGATCGGTGACGTCGGCAGCGCGCGACAGGCGCTGCCCACCCCAGCGTCGAGCTTGCGTGAACATGCGTTCATGCTGCTCATGGGGGATACCGACCAGGAAGTCGCGCGCCCCTTCACCGGTGACGGTGATGATCAGCAGGTCGCGCAGGCGTTGGAGGAAATCCTCCACGAAACGGCGCGGATCGTGCCCGGCTTCCACCATGCGTTCCACGGTGGCGAAAACATTGACTCCATCAGCGTCGGCCAGCCCGTCCACCACGTCGTCAATCAGTGATGAATCGGTGTATCCCAGTAGCGAAACCGCCCGCTGGTAAGTGACCTCGCCATCTTGTCCACCGGCCATTAGTTGGTCGAGGACGGATAGGGAGTCGCGTACGGAACCGCCGCCGGCGCGCACCACCAGCGGCAGGACGCCCTCGCCCATCGAAATGGACTCGCGCTGGCACAAGCCTTCCAAGAATGGCACCATTACTTCCCCGGGAACCAAACGGAACGGGTAGTGGTGGGTGCGCGAGCGGATAGTGCCGATCACGCGTTCCGGTTCGGTGGTGGCGAAGATGAACTTGACGTGCTCAGGTGGTTCTTCCACCAGTTTCAGTAGTGCGTTGAAGCCTTGCGGGGTGACCATGTGGGCTTCGTCCAAGATAAAAACTTTGTAGCGGTCTCGCACCGGGGCGAAAGTGGCGCGCTCACGCAGTTCGCGGGCATCATCAACACCATTGTGTGAGGCCGCGTCGATCTCCACCACGTCCAGTGAACCGGGACCACCGGTTGCCAGTTCGCGGCACGATTCACATTCGCCGCAGGGCGTGTCCGTCGGACCCTGTTCGCAGTTCAGGCAGCGCGCCAAAATGCGTGCCGAGGTGGTCTTCCCACAGCCGCGTGGGCCGGAGAATAAATAGGCGTGGGTCACCCGGTTGGCGCGCAAAGCCGCCATCAGCGGCTCGGTCACGTGATTTTGCCCGATGACTTCGGTGAAAGTCTCGGGCCGGTAGCGGCGGTACAAAGCTGTGCTCACGTCCCTAACTCTATCGGGTAGCTCGGACATTTTGGATGCCAAGGGCTGGGGCATTGTGGATTCGCCGCCTTGCGCGGGCGGCGAGGGCGGGTGGAGTGCCGGGAGCGGGAGAGGCGGCGGGCAGATTACGAGGGCGGGCGGCGCGCAGGCCACGCGGGGTGCGCACCCCGCGCTATCAATCCAAAAAGAATCCGCCTGCCCGCCAAAAGTTCCAGATGTTGTGTATCTGACACCGGTTGGGAGCTTACGAACTCGACTAGTTGCCCACTTGTTCGCTACACTGGATTATCGTTGCGCATTGCGCGACTGGTTACGTCCATAGACGTAGCAACCCAGGAGGATTCGCCTAGTGGCCTATGGCGCTCGCTTGGAAAGCGGGTTGGGTGCAAGCCCTCGGGGGTTCGAATCCCCCATCCTCCGCGATCCCCGTGTGACGGTATCTCCTGAACCTCCCCAGGGCCGGAAGGCAGCAAGGATAGGGTAGCTCTGCCGGGTACGCGGGGATCCTTTATTTTGCCCCGGGCCAGCGCGCGCCTACAGGCCCCAGGGAGACTCCCGATTTTGCCCGCCGGGCCAACGCCGGCCTACAGGCCCAGCGCGACCCCCGCTTTTGCCCGGCGGGCCAGCGCGCGCCACCGGATTTTAACCCCGGAACCAGCGCGCGCAGTCGACGAACCTCACCGCGACCGGTACACCGGGCACGACATACACCGCGGGCCACCGTGACCACGCGCCAATTCATTCGACGGAATCGTCACGACCTCCACACCCTGCTCGGTGAGGAACTCATTCATCCGCTCGTTGCGCTCATAGGCCACCACCACGCGCGGGGCCAACGCCAACAGGTTAAACGCTGAATTCCACTGCCCCCGTTCCGCTATCTCAGGGGTGGTGGGAGCGGCAATAAAATTCAGGCGTTGCCGGCCGCAGGCACGGGCAAGCACTTGCTGCATTTCGCTGGGATGATGGGTCTTTACCTCCAGCGCTTCCGCCTTGGTGGCGCCGCCACCGGCGCCCCTGGTAGCGGTCACCGTGGTGCGCTGCCCCAGGCCGGGGTAGAGCACGAAAGTTTCCTCATCCACCATCGACATCACGGTATCCAAGTGGATGGACTCGCGCGCCGCATCCAACAGCACTGCCACCACCGTGGAGATACTCTCATCCCCAGCCAGTAGGGACGATGCTAGGCGTTCAAACCCTGCCGGCGTGGTGCGCTCCGAGATACCCACGAAAACTGCGCCCTCGCCCGGGACGATGATGTCACCGCCCTCGACCGTGGCTCGCCGCGATGCCGGCAACGTCGACCACAAGGGGAAACTCTCCGCCGCGAACGCTGGGCTCCACTGGTAGATCGCTTGGTAAAGCACCGATTCGCGCCGCCGCGCCCGCATCTGCATGGCGTTGACACACACCCCGCCGTGCACCCACGAGGACGTGTCGCGCGTGAAATACAAGTTCGGCAAACACGGCACCACGAAGTCGGTTGGCCCCAGCGTGAGCGTCAAAGTCGTGTCCACGCGACCGACCTGCGCCTCCCATTCATACCGGGTGATCCCGGTGGTCAGCAGCTGCGCCAACTGCTCGGCCGATAGCGAGTTCGCATATTCGACGAGGGCGGCTGACCCGGTAAGGGAGAACACTTCCTCGCGAAAAGCCAACGGAATTACGAAGTCGCGGGCCTGCGGGTTTTCTAACGCTTGGATGAGCAGGTCGTTGAAATATAGGACCTCCACTCCGTGGGAACGTATTTCGTGGGCGAACTGGTCATGTTCGCGCCGGGCTTGGGCGGCCCACAGCAGGTCATCGAACAGTAGCTCTTCCATATTGGAAGGGGTCAAACGGTCTAATTCAGCGCCGGGACGGTGCAAAATGACGCGTTCTAACTTATCTACGTCACTGTATATTCCAACACTCACAGGTGAAACTCCTTTTGCCTAACTATCTGCCTAGACCCTAACGCTGTGCGTCCCTTACTGCAGGGGGCCGAGTAATAGGTTTGCCCACGCCCCATGCACCGACTCCGCATCTGAGGGTTGGAACACTCCGGCCAAAACATCACGGTACAGGCGCGACAATTCCTTGGAGCTGTAGTAGCTGGAACCACCGCAGGCACGCATTGCCTCATCTACCGCGTACTTGGAGGCCTCACAGGTACGGTGTTTTAGGGCTGACAGCTGTGGCATCCACTTATTCCCGCGGTCGACGCCAGCTTCCAAATCATCAGCTATCGCCTGGATTTGCGCGTCGATAGCATCCATTACGATGGCGGCCTCAGCGATCCGCCACCGAATATCCGGGTCGGTGGCGTAAGTGGCGTCACGGCGCACCGAACGGCGTTGCTGCACGGTTTCGACTGCTATTTCTATGGCACGTTGCCCCAGCCCGCGGTAGGTAGCGGCTAGCAGCACTTCGAAATACGCGAAAATTCCGAACACCAACGGGTGGGCACTGGGGCCGGGTTCCACTCGTGCGAGGACGTTTTGCGCGCTTATGCGCGCACCTTCCAGCAGTGTGGTGTGGGATTGGGTGGCGCGCATCCCCAGGGTGTCCCAATCGTCGAGGATGTTCACGCCCTCGGCGTCACGGGTGAGGAATCCAAATACGTTCCGCACGTGTTCGGGGTCGGAACTATCTGCCCCGAAGGTCGCTAGTTTCGTCCACGCCGGAGCCAGGGAAGTGAAGATTTTGCGTCCGAACAGCTGGTAACCGCCCTCGTTGTCGGGTTCAGCGCGGGTGATGGAGCCAAATAGCACCAGGTCGTTGCCCGGTTCCGAAATTCCGAATCCGAAAAGGTCACCGGCACCGGCATAGCGGAGGATTTTCTCTCCCGCCGGGTCGCCGGCGCGATGCAGATGGCGTCCTAAGCCGACGATGATATGGTGCATGTTGACCCCTAGCGCGGTGCCCGGAGCGGCTTTCGCGAGGGCGGTTTGTTCCTCGCAGATTTGTCTCAGCGTTAGTCCCGCGCCTGCGAATTCGGTGGGTACGAATGCTGTCAGATAGCCGCACTCTCTTAGATCTTGTAGATCGTCAAACGGGAAAGTGTTTTCAGCGTCGTGGGTAGCGGCGCGCTGGTGGATCCGTTCCAGGAGGGCGGGGGGAATAAAACTCATGGGACCTCCATTTGTTATTTTGTTGGACCGCGGTTGCCCGGTGACAGCGTTGGTTCAAAGTGCTGGCACACAATTAACCTACCGGAGGTATGCGCCTTGGCGCAGTGACTCCAATTAATCAGGCGAGCGTCGGTGCCAAATGTCGTGACTTTCAGATACATTAATAGGGTGACCGATATCCCACCACCTCCACCTCCACCGACCTCCCAAGAGGATCCTGACATCAGCCCTCGCTTGAGGTTCCGTCAGGCTCGGCAGCGACGCCAAAATCTTGCCTTTTCCATTATCACGATAACGATGGCGGTGGCGGGGATACTGTCAATACTGGTGCTCTCAAGCTTAGTGAAGATCCCGTTTTTTAGTGAATTTGAGGCTAGTGAGGATCATGCCGAATCAGGTGACGTCCCGTGCCTGCCAAAAGATGCGGTAGCGGCCGACCTGGAAGGGATAGTGGTCAAGGTTCTCAACGCCACCGGCAGTCCGGGGTTGGCCGGAACCATTGGGGATCGGTTAGCCGCTCACGGGGTGAAACTGGAAGAGCCTGGAAACTACGTCGGTCAGTTTTACGGTACTGTGCGGATTAACGCTGGTGCCTCACAAGTGGTCAACGCCTACACCTTGCAGCGTTTCTTCCCGGACTCTACCGTGCGTTTCACGCAGGCTGATTCGGAAATCATCACCATTATTTTGGGTGATCATTTCGAAGCCATGATGCCGGAAGAGGACATGGCGAAGCTGATCGAGTCGGGCAATAACACCTTGACTGCCCCCTCCGAATGCAAACCGGTGCCCCCGGTGAAGAAGGAATAGGCAGTTTACGAGGACGTGGAGCGGCGTCCGCCAGTGCCGGGACACTCACGCCAGCGCCTCCGCCAGTGCCGGGACACTTACACCAGCGCTTCCGCCAGCGCCGGGACACTCACGCCAGCGCCTCCACCAGCGCCGAGAGCACTTCGGAGGATCCTTCCTGACTGCGCCAATCCGCCCAGTTATCCACCTGCGTGGGGCCGCGGTTAATCACCGCCAAACGTGCTCCCGCATTCACGCCCTCGCTCACAATCCACAGCCCGGTACCCACCACCAGGGAGGTACCCACCACCAGGATTAGCGAGGACGCCGCGGCCGCTTCCATCGCCTGCCCCATGGCCACGGCCGGGAGGGCCTCCCCAAAGAACACCACTGCTGGTTTCAAGATTCCCCCGCAGCGCGGGCAGGGAGCAGGGTCGAAAGTGGAGGCGTTGGCTGCGTCCTCGTCCGCGGTGGCGAGAATCGCCACGTGCGCCGGGTCGGGGTCTTCACCCACCGTGGGGTTGCGCTGGCTCATCCACTGGTGGACTTGCGT
>JAEWEQ010000030.1 GCA_023389315.1 Actinomycetes bacterium
TGCCTCCCCCACGCCCTTCCTCGGGCCTGCACCAACCGGAGCGGTCGGTGCCTTACCGTTCATCGCGGTTGCCGCCATTTTGCTGTGGAGGGCTGGACAGGGAGAGAGAGAAAGCTAAAGTATCTAATAAAAGCCCCACAGCGGGTTACCGCAGCGAGCTCCAGCGTTGGCAACGCTGGCACCTTCCACATCGTTTGATTAACCGAAAATAGGGAGGCCCCAGATGGGTTCGATATCTACATTGAGCGCCGGAATGATGGTGTTCCTCGCGATCGCGCAATCCCCCACAGTCGCGGTTCTAGTCGCCACCGTGTGCGCCTATTTCCTAATCGGATACTGGAAGCGCACGCCCCAGGTTACCGACCCCAGGCACCTGGACCGCAAGGATCACCCCTAACTTAGGCACCTAACAACGCTCGCCCCGGGCTCACTAGCCCGGGGCGACAGCTATGAAAATACGCGCGTCACGGGAGTTTCAAACGCCAGTAACTGGCTGCCGCTCACACTCGCGCCGGCATTACTCCCACTCAGCATTACTCCCACTCAATGGTGGCCGGCGGCTTGGAGGTCACATCCAAGACCACGCGGTTTACGTCCTCGACCGTATTGGTGATGCGGGTGGAAATGCGCGCCAGTACCTCGTAAGGCAAACGCGACCAGTCCGCCGTCATGGCGTCTTCGGAAGACACCGGGCGCAGCACGATCGGGTGCCCGTAAGTGCGCCCGTCGCCTTGCACGCCCACCGACCGCACGTCTGCCAGCAGCACCACCGGGCACTGCCAAATCTCCCGGTCCAAACCCGCCTTGGTGAGTTCTTCGCGGGCGATCAGGTCGGCGGCGCGCAGCACTTCCAGGCGCTCGCGGGTGACTTCCCCGATGATGCGGATCCCCAGCCCGGGGCCCGGGAAGGGTTGGCGCCACACGATAGATTCGGGCACGCCCAATTCCAAACCGATGGCACGCACCTCGTCCTTAAATAGGGTGCGCAGCGGCTCCACCAGTTCGAAATCCAAGTCCTCGGGCAGGCCACCGACATTGTGGTGGGACTTGATGTTTGCCGCGCCTTCTCCCCCACCCGATTCCACCACGTCCGGGTACAGGGTGCCTTGCACCAAGAACCTAATGTCTGCCCCTTCGCGGCCCGCTTCGGCCACCAGTTCGCGTTGGGCGGCTTCGAAGGAGCGGATGAACTCGCGGCCAATGATCTTGCGTTTGGTCTCCGGGTCCGACACCCCGGCGAGGGCGGTGAGGAAGCGTTCGGATTCATCCACCGTGATTACGCGGATCCCCATGGTGGCGGCGTAGTCGCGCTCCACCTGTTCGCGCTCCCCGGCGCGCAGCAATCCGTGGTCAACGAAAATACAGGTCAGTTGATCACCCACCGCGCGGTGCACCAGGGCGGCCGCGACGGAAGAATCCACCCCGCCGGAGAGGCCGCAGATCACGCGGGCCTCCCCCACCTGGGCGCGGATCTTCGCCACTTGGTCCTCAATGATGGAAGAGGGGTTCCACTCGCGCCCCAAACCGGCGGCGTCGTGTAAGAATCGCTCCAACTGGTCTTGCCCGTTCTCACAGTGGTGCACTTCCGGGTGCCACTGCACGCCGTAGAGTCCGCGCTCAGCGTCTTCAAACGCGGCCACCGGGGTTTGTTCGGTGCTGGCGGTGATGGTGAATCCGGCGGGGGCTTCTTCCACCGCGTCGCCGTGACTCATCCACACGTTGTATTGGCGTTTTTCGTCACCCAGGATGCGCGAGGGCGACTGTGACAGTTCCATGGGGGTGTGACCGTACTCGCGGGTGCCGGTCCGACCCACCTTGCCACCCAGGGTCTTGGCCATCAGTTGGAACCCATAGCAGATCCCCAACACCGGCACCCCGGCGTTCAACACCGCCGGGTCAATGCTGGGCGCGCCGTCAGCGTAAACCGAGGACGGTCCGCCCGACAGAATGATCGCCGCCGGGTCCTTAGCCAGCATGGTGGCGGCATCCATGGTGTGGGGCACGATCTCGGAATACACACCGGCTTCACGCACGCGCCGGGCGATGAGTTGGGCGTATTGGGCGCCAAAGTCTACGACGAGGACGGGGGAAACACTTGCCGTTGCGGCATCATTTTCAAGGTGGCTCACGCATCTAACTTTAACCCACGCCCGCGGCGATTTTTAATCCGTCCACCACTCCCGCGAAGGTGCCCCACGTCCTCGCCCATTAACGGCACAATGGGGACATGGCTAAGCAGGATGCGGGTAAGGCGACGTGGTCGGAAGGATTGATCCGCCGCTGGGGGCGGCGCAAACTCACCGCGCTGACCGCGCAGCAGCAAAGCGCGGTGGATTTCCTCAACGCCCCTTATTTGGAGGCTGCCCGCACCACTGCGGCGGCGGTCCATGCCCCGGATTCGGCGTGGCTGATTAACCTGTGGTGCTCCCCGCGCGCGCTGGGCCGCCAAAAGGGCCCGTCCCTGCCCGATAAGGACCTGGTTTTGCGCGCCTTCAACGTGATCGAGAATGCCTACACCGGTAAGCGTCGCACCTTGGCGCGCCGGCGGATTCGCGAGGGCGTGGAGGCGATGTGGGCGGCGCACGCGGCGCGGGCAATTGATCCGCGTTGGCAGGACTTACCCTCCACCCGCCTATTCAACGCCACCGATTTGGAACAGTGGTATCAGGGGGTGGAAGAGCAGGCGGCGCAGCTGCGGGTGCTACCGTCGTTTGCGCGCACGGAGCCGTTCACGCAAGCGGCCGAATTGGTGCAGGTGTGGGACCAGTTGTTGGCCCAGCGCGGGCATGTGGGGGAACGGTTTTCACTGCGCGAGGAACTCACGCGTTTACATAACTGGCCCGGTGACCAGTGGGACACGGGGGATGATTACGCCAGTGCGCAGGCGCGCTACCACCGCAGGCTGGATAAGGCCCGCAAGCGTGGGGCTGATGAGGTACGCGATGCGGTGATGCTGCGCGCCTTGTATTTGCGCGAGGGCCTGCTCACCGATCCCATCGATCCGCTGGTGTGGTTCTTAGCGGCGGCCGCGCATTTGGCTTCCCACCCGCAGGTGCTGCTGCCGTGGGGGCGGGCGGACTATAACTTACTGGGCGAGGCGTTGGATCAGTGGCAGCAGTTCCGCCGCCGTCCGCGTTCCGTGGCGGCGTTGGCCGCCGACAGCTTGGAGCTACCGGCCCTGCCCACCCAGGTTCCGGCGCAGCAGTTGCGTTTCGTGTCGGGCCCGGATTTGATGATTGATGTTGACGAGGACGTGGTGGCCGCCTTACCGCCGGGCTGTCAGGTGTGGCGGTTGGTGGTGTCGCGCGCTGATCCCCTGGGGCCGGATTGGTTGGTTTATTGGGTGCGTTCGGCAGACAGCGGGGCGCGGGCGATTATGGATTTGGTGGAGACCCAGAAGCTGCGCCCGCAGATCCTGTGGGTACTAGATGGACGACCGGCAACCTTAGCGGCGGTGGTAGAGCCGCATCTGGATCGCGCCTTTAAGATCCCTACGCACCCGTTGTCGGCGTATCAGGGGCTATAGGGTTTGGGCTCCAACCACCCCATTGCATTCAATCCTTAAACTTACGAGTTCGGCGCGCGTTCACTATTTGACATATAGGGCTGTTGGTGGTGAAATTGAACCACCCAACGCAGCCCACCCGGCGCATACCTTCACTCAAAGAGAAGCCCCCGCCCCTACCGCTGCCACCCACGCAACCAACCATCACACCTCGGGACCACACATGACCAACACCATCGGAGTAGATGTCGGCGGCACCAAAATTGCCGCAGGTTTAGTCACCCCCACCGGCGAAGTCCTGCGCGAAGCTCGCCGCCAAACCCCCGCCACCAAAGTCGATGAGGTAGCCCAAGCGATCGCCGACCTAGTGGCGGAACTATCCGCCGACCAGGAAGTAGAAGCGGTGGGCGTGGGGGCCGCTGGCTTCTGTGATGCTACCCGCTCCGAAGTGGTCTACGCCCCGAACCTGGCGTGGCGCAATGAACCGCTACGCCAACGCATTGAAGCTGCCAGCGGATTGAAAACGGTGGTGGAAAACGACGCCAACGCCGCCGCCTGGGGCGAGTTCCGCTTCGGCGCTGCCCGCACTGCCGAATCCGCGGTGGTGGTGACCCTGGGCACCGGGATCGGCGGTGGGATCATCGTGAACAACCAGTTGGTGCGCGGGTTCCAAGGTTTCGCCGCGGAGATCGGCCACATGGAAATCAAAGCCGGTGGGCGTCGGTGCGGGTGCGGTTTGCGTGGGTGTTGGGAACGCTACGGATCCGGTACCGCCCTCGTCCATGAGGCCCGCGAAATCGCCACCGTCACCCCCGCACAAGCCACTCGCCTACTGGAACTGGCCGGAGGTCAGGCGCAGAACATTACCGGCCAGATGGTCACCCAGGCCGCCCAGGAAGGTGATCCGATCGCGCTAGATGTGATTGAGACGGTGGCGCAGTGGGTGGGCCGGGGCCTAGCGAACCTGGTGGCCGTCCTCGACCCCGAAATGATTGTGCTGGCGGGCGGCGTAGCGGGAGCCGGGGAAACCCTGCGGGCCCCGGTGCAGGCGGCGTTCGAAAAACACGTCACCGCGCGCCTATACCGCCACTTGCCACAGATCCGCCTGGCGGAATTGGGGGTACCGGCCGGTTTGATTGGCGCTGCCGACCTGGCGCGCATTTGATTGCCGACTAATCTACTTCGTCGCGCAGCGTAGTTTCGCTCATCAGTGCTGCCAACACCACCGCCACCAGGCCCAGCACCGCCATGGTTAAGAAAATGTGCCCCACCGCAGAGCCGTAAGCGTTACGGATAATCTGCTCCGCCTGCGCGGAGAGCCCCTCAAAACTCATGGAGGCGCCGGCGGAGACGTGCGCCGGGATGGGCAAGCCAGCCTCGGCGAACCCGCGGGCAATGCCGATGGTCACCGAGTGGGTGAAAACAAATCCACCGATCTGTACCCCCACTGCCCCGCCCAGGGAACGGAAGAACACCACCGTGGCGGTGGAGGCACCCAGGTCCCGCAGCGGCACCGTGTTTTGTACCGCCAACACCAGGTTCTGCATGGCTGCGCCCTGTCCGCCACCGACTAGGAACATGGCGATCCACAAGTACCACAGGGGTGAGGTGGAGTTAGCGGCGGTGAGCATCCACAGCCCCACGGTCATCACCAGCAGGCCCGCCACCACGATTTTCTTCCATTTACCGCGCCGCGACACCGCCAGCCCCGAAGCAGTTGAGAACAGGAACGACCCGATCATCAACGGCGTCAAAGCCAGCCCCGCGAGCGCCGGGTTCATAGCACGCGCCACCTGGAAGTACTGGCCCAGGAACACCGGTGGAGCATTCAGTGCTGTACCCACCGCGATGGAAGCCACTATTGATAGGGCGGTGGTGCGTTGGGTGAGCAAGTGCAGCGGCACGATCGGTTCGGGGGCGCGTTTTTCCACCCACACGAACGCCACTATCGCGCACACTCCCACTACCAGCAGTACCAGCGCGGTCAGCGACATCCACGGGAAAGCCCGCCCGCCGGTGGAAATCAGGATCAGCAGTGCACTGACGCCCAGGGTAATCAGTGCCGAGCCCCAGTAATCGACTTTCGGGGTGCGCCGGGGCATGGGCACCAGTTGCAGTTTCCACCACAAGATGGCGATGGCCAGCAGTGAGAAGGGAATGGAAATCCACATGGACCAGCGCCACCCCAGCCACGGGGTGGCCACAATGAAGCCGCCGATCAGCGGCCCTGATACCGTGGCGGTGGCCATTACCGCCCCCATGTAACCGTTGTAGCGGCCGCGCTGGCGCGGGGGAATGATGGAGGCGATAACGGTTTGCACCATCGACATTTGCGCCCCCATGCCAATGCCCTGGATGATGCGCATCCCGATCAGCATATTGGCTGAGGTTGCCATGCCTGACAGCAGTGACCCCAGGGTGAAGATCCCAATGGAGATCAGCAGCAGGCGTTTCTTGTCGAACTGATCTCCGAGCCTGCCGGCAATGGGGGTGGTGGCGGTAGAGGACAGCAGCATGGCGGTCACCACCCACGAGTAGTGGGTTTCGGTGCCGTGCAGTTGCGCCATCATGGTTGGTAGCGCGGTGCCGACGATGGTTACCGAAGTCATGGCTACGAACAGGGCGAGCAGCAGGCCCCACAGGATTTCCATTACCTGCTGGTGAGTGAGCCGCTGGTTTGCCATTCGTTGCCTCTACTTTCCGTATATTTACTCCGCCTGTTGAATGTTACGCCCCTTTTCTGTTTGAGTCTCACCCGGCCGGTAGCTCGGCCAGCAACGCCGCTAATTAGCGTGAGCGTCCTCGTAACTCCACGCCTTCCAAAGCGCCGCGTACTTGCCCCCCAATTCCACCAGTTCCTGGTGGGAGCCGACCTCCACAATCCGCCCTTCTTCCATCACCACGATCCGGTCCGCGTCGTGCGCGGTATACAGGCGGTGGGCTATCGCCACCACCGTCCGGCCTTGGAGAACTTTGGCCAAGGAGCGTTCCAATTCGCGGGCCGAGGACGGGTCCAGCAGTGAAGTGGCTTCGTCCAGTACCAGCGTGTGCGGGTCCATCATCACGATGCGCGCCAACGCCAGTTGCTGGGCTTGGGCGGGGGTGAGGGAGAGTTTCCCGGAGCCAACTTCCGTTTCCAGGCCGTCCTCCAGGGCGCTGACCCACTCCCAGGCTCCCACCGCCTGCAGGCACTGCTGCATTTGAGTGGTGTCCGCACCGGCTTTCGCTAACTGCAGGTTCTGGGCGATGGTGCCAACGAAAACGTGGTGTTCTTGGGTCACCAAGATGACGTTATCGTGCAGATCGTCCTCGCTGAGGTCCACCAGCGGCACCCCGCCGACGGTGACGCTACCTTCGGTGGGCGGGTGGATACCCGCCAGCATCCTCCCCAGGGTGGATTTGCCCGCCCCGGAGGGACCGACGATGGCGAGGGTCTCCCCCGGCTGCAGGTCCAGATCCACTTGCTGCAGTACCGGACGTCCAGGGCGGTACTCGTAACTCACGCCGCGCACCTCGATGCCATGCCCTCGAGGCTTTTCGCCACTGCAACTGCGATCGGAGGGCACCTGAGCCACGCCGAAGATGCGCGCCAGCGACACCGAGGTGATGAAAAAAGCATCTATCCAGAAGCTGAGCTCTCCCAACGGGTGACGCAGTTGAAAAGCATACAAAGCTACCGTGGTGACCGCACCCAAAGTGACCAGTCCGCGTGGCATCGCCCATGCCCCTAGGAGCAGCACCAAAATCATGGGTACTAGCAGAGTGAAACTGATCGCGGCTAGTAGCGCTACCCGCAGCCACGCGGTGTAGCGGTATGATCCCCACACCTGACGCAGCAGGCGCTCCACGTAGGCTTGCCGCACTCGTTGTAACGAGAGTGCATCTAGCGTGCGGGCTTGGTCCACGCTTTCTGCCTGCGCCCCGGAGATCTCCGCCAGCTGCGCCAGTTCCGCCTGGTAGCCGGGCATCGCGCGGCGAATGTACCACACCAACACCGGCGCCATCAGCACCACTGATGAAAGCAACATCAATGCCAGCAGCGGCGAAGTGAAAAACGCCGCGAAGTAAGTCATGGCGATCGTCAGGCCCAGCACCAGCACTCGGGAGATACCGCTACGCACAATGAAGTCCAACTGATTCACGTCATGGTTCGACCGGCCCACCAGGTCTCCGGTGCCGGCGACTTCCACAGTGGAAAGCGGCAAGTGGGTCACGGTACGCATGAAGTTGTAACGTAACCGGGAAAACACTCGTTCCCCAAAGACGCGGGACAGATAGTCAGCAAAGTAGCTTAAGATCGCGGATATACACACCGCGACCGCAACCAAGATAACCAGGTTCACGATCTGCTGGCGCTGTGCCCCACCGGAAATCAAGTCAATGATGTGGCCCAGTGTCCACGGCACCGCTACTAAAGCGCCGGCTGCCAGGCACTGCACCAACACCAGCGTCCACAGCAGGGCGCGATCGGGGCCGATGACGCGGGCTAGTTCGCGCAGGGAAACTTTAAGCGGAGCTAAAGGTAGTCGCATTAGTTTGCCTCCCCGGTGGCTCGGTTGATCACATTCACATACTCCGCGGCCCCACCTTGCCCGCGGCGGGCTTGGTCCAGTAGTTCCAGGTGGGTGCCGCGCACCAATTCCGCGCCATCGGGCGACAACATCACCACTTCGTCGCAGTGTTCCAACACCAACGGCGAGGACGTTACCAACACCGTGGTACGCCCTCGGCGATGTTGGCAAAGCCGGCGCGCAATGCGCGCCTCCGTGTGGGAGTCCACCGCGGAAGTGGGCTCTACGCACACCAACACGTCGGGTTCTTCCGCCACCGCCCGCGCCAAGCTCACGCGCTGACGCTGCCCACCGGACAGGGAGCGACCGCGCTCGGAAACCGCGCCGTCCAGCCCGCCGGGAACCGCAGAGATGATCTCTAGCCCGTCCGCCACTTCCAGGGCGGCTTTTAGTTGCTCATCGCGCGGGTGGGGGCGTTCGAACCACAGTTCTTCTTGGGAATGCAGCTGCACTCGGTAGCGGATGATCATTTCTTTGGCGGTACGCGCCCGCGCCACCTGAGCATTAGACCCCAACAGGTTCGAACGCAAGGTCCCGGTGAACAGCTGGTTGTCGCTGTCAGAGACCACCACGTGGTCGCGTACCTGTTCGATGTCAGTTTCACGGCTATCAACATCGCCGTAACGCACCCAGCTTTCATCGCTCAAGCGTCCCAGTCGGCGCGCCAAGGAACCGCTCACATCCGGGTCTGCGCACACCAAGGCGGTGATTTTTTGCCCCTTGATGGTGACGCCGGTTTCCACGTCCTCGATATCCATATGTGCCCACTGCGGCTGCTGCGGCGCGGCCGGCTTACGGTAGCGGGCAGGAATATTGAAGATATTGCCGATCTTGCGCGCTCCCACCCACGCGCGGGTGCCGAACTGCAGTGCGGTGGTGAGGGTCCACAGCGGGGTGGCGAGGAACAGGGTGTAGCCGTAGAAGGCGATCATTTGTCCCACCGTGAGGGCCCCGTCGTACACCATGGTGGCTGCCACTGCCACCACCACGGTGGCGAATAGCGAGGGCGTGGCGGAGCGAATCGAGTTCATCAGACCCTGGTAGGGGGCGACCTTGATGCCCAGGTCGCGTACCTCGTTGGAGCGAGCCAGGTAGCGGTCGCAGAACTCGTCCTCACCACCAATGCCGCGCAGCACCCGCAATCCGGCGACCGCGTCGGTGGTGATGCCGGTGAGTTTGCCCACCGCTTCACGCTGCACGTTTTGGCGGGACTGCAAGGGTTTAACTAAGAGGGTCACCATCACGATTACGATCGGCAAACCGATGATTACTCCCAGACCCAGGGGGATGGAAAGCTGCAGCATGAGGATAGCTATCACCACGGTGGTGATCACTGCGGAAATGATGCCCGCCACGAACTCTGAGAGTATCCCAATGTTTTCACTGTCAGAATCAGCGCTGGCCACTACGTCACCGGTGGGAATCTTCTCCGTGACCGCCACCCCGTTATCTATGGTGCGTTGCACGATGGCGCGGGTGGCTTCGATCCGCGCCCCCAGGAAGGTTGAGGCTTCCAAGATCTGTTCCGCCCCGGCGGAGACCGCGGCGATCACCGTGAGGGCGATTATCAGGAGGATGCCGTTTAGTAGCTCTGGCCCAATGCCCGATTCCAAGCCACTGTCGAGGATCTTTCCTAAAGCCCCTGGCATCATCGCCATCGATAAGGAGTTGCCGACGTTGAAGATGGTGTAACCGATGATGACTGGCCACAGTCGCACGATCAGGGTGCGGATCACCGGGCCGGGTTTGGTCGGCAGCTCCAGGGGCGGGTTGGTGGGGTATCTCAAGGAGCGGGGCCAGCGTTTGGGTTCCCACGCGAAGGGCGGGAGTTTGATGCCGCGTTCTTTAGCTACCTGCTCGTAGTCCACGCTCAGTTCGGTGAACTCCAGGGGGTGTTTTTCGCTCACAGATAATCCATTCAAGTCTTAGAAGTTTAGGGATGATTTTCTCCACGCAGGGGGCACAACAACTATCCGGGGCACCAACCCTTGGGGTGCCCCCACCGGCTTGCCGCTACCTGCGGGCGGTACTTCTAGAGAAAACGAATCATCATGGGAATCAACTTATCAGGTCAGTGCGACGGCGCCAAACCCCCTGTCCCACATGTCGGCTACCGGCGCAGGCACTGCGGCGCTTCAACGCCGAGCTCGCCCGCCCCTTTGTCGCCACCGCAGTGCCCCGCCCGCTGCCGCCAGCCGCGTACTACCTCGACCGGCAGGCGCCGACCCGCCGAATCTCGAAAATTGCACCATTTTCTGGCGGCTTTCCCCGCTACACCCAACAGGGGTAACGTTTAACATGGAACTGAACGATTTCCTCTAATCAAAACGAGCGTTAGGAGCCCGCCGTGGCACGAACTTTTTACATCGCCGCTCCCGAACCCCTCACCGGGAAACCCATGGTCACGGTCGGACTGGCCGCCTACCTGTCCGAAAGAGGTCAGCGAGTGGCAGTGCTGCGGCCCCTGGTGGAAGACCGCGAAACCGACCCAGTGCTGAAGACCTTCACCTCCGGGCTGGTGGAAGTCCACACCGCGCAAGCGGCCCTCACCTACCGCGAATATCTAGCTGACCCGGCCGCCGCCATCGAAACGGTGATGCGACTGCACCGCAGCCTGGCTGAAGAAGCCGACGTGATCCTGGTGTCGGGCACCGACTACGAAAGCCGCGTGCGTTTCGAAGAGTTCGAGTTCAACTGCGCGCTGGCCGCCAACCTGGGAGCCTTGATGATTGTGGCCCTGTCGGCCTACCAGCGCACCCCCGAACAGGTGGCCGACGCCGGCAAGGTGGCGCTAGCTACCATCCGTTCCGAACACGCGCAGTTGGCTGGTTTCGTGGTCACCCGGGTCGAGGGCGATCCGGCGCCGTTCCAGCAAAAAGTGGAGAAAGTACCCACCTACCTGCTGCCGGAAGAACCCCTGCTCACCGCGCCGCGTGTGCTCGACATTGCGCAGTCCACCGGCGCCGAGCTCATCAGCGGCGACGAGTCCTTGCTGGAGCGCGAAGCTGAGCACCTGCTGGTGTGCGGCATGAACGCCGCCCACGTCCTCGAACGACTAAAGGACGGACAAGTGGTGATTGCTGCCGCTGACCGCCCCGAGCTGCTGGTCACCGTGGCCGCCGCGCACGCCGCCCCCGGCTCCCCCTCCCTGGCGGGCCTGATCTTAAACGGCGGGTTTGAAACGCCCTCGCAAGTAATGTCACTGATTTCCGGCCTGGTCCCGGACCTGCCGATCATGACGGTGGACACTGGCACCTTCGAAACCGCAACGGCGGCTTCCGCGGCACGCGGCCCCATCCGACTGACCACCACCCGCAAAGTGGAGCGAGCCAAAGAAATGTCCGCCGCGGCGATCCCCTCTTCGGCTCTGGATGCGCTCACCTCCCACGGGCCGCTGGCGGTAATGACGCCGCTGATGTTCCAAGCCGACCTGGTGGAAAAGGCAGCGGCACGTCCTATGCGTATTGTGCTACCTGAACCCGACGACGACCGGATCTTGCAGGCCACCGACCTTGTGGTACGCGCCGGTATTGCGAAAGTCATCTTGCTCGGCGATGAAGCCACAGTGCGCGCCCGCGCCCAGGAACTCGGCGTGGATTTAGGCGATAGCCAAATCGTGTCTCCCACCGACCCGCACTATTTAGACAAATACGCCACCGAGTTTGCACGACTGCGCGCCAAGAAAGGCGTGACCATTGAGCAGGCACGTGAAAAAGTGCAGGATGTTTCCTATTTCGGCACCATGATGGTGCACATGGGCGACGCTGATGGGATGGTATCGGGCGCTGCCCACACCACTGCACATACCATTGTTCCTTCCTTCCAGATCATTAAGACCAAGCCGGGAACCTCGATTGTGTCCTCGGTATTCCTCATGCTGATGAAAGACCGAGTCCACGTATTCGGTGACTGCGCGGTGAACTTGGATCCCAGTGCTCAGGAATTGGCCGACATTGCAGTGTCGTCTGCGGAAACTGCCCGACAGTTCGGGGTGGAACCGCGGGTAGCGATGATTTCGTACTCCACCGGCACTTCCGGTTCCGGGCCCGATGTAGACAAGGTACGTGAAGCCACCGAGCTGGTGCGCGCCAATGCCCCGGATTTAGCGGTGGACGGTCCGCTCCAGTTTGATGCTTCGGTCGATGCCGCAGTAGCGGCCAAGAAGATGCCCGGTTCCCCGGTAGCGGGTAAAGCAACCGTGTTTATCTTTCCGGACTTAAACACCGGTAACACCACGTATAAGGCGGTGCAGCGCTCCTCCGGTGCGGTCGCCGTGGGGCCCATATTGCAGGGCCTCAATAAGCCCGTTAATGATCTCTCCCGCGGCGCTTTAGTGGAAGATATTGTCAACACCGTGGCGATTACCGCCATCCAAGCCCAAG
>JAEWEQ010000056.1 GCA_023389315.1 Actinomycetes bacterium
TTGGGCGAGCCGCTGGCGATACCGCAAGCGGCCATTGATTCCCTGTATGACCGGTATCAGAACGTCTACGGGCAGCACTGAAACAGCCTGTTAGCGAAGTTGGGGGGCGGGATTTATTCCCGCCCCCAACTCTTTGACTGTAGGTCAGTTCCAGGTAGCCGGCCAGTATGCTCGGCTGCTTTCATCGGGGGTGTCGCCCCTTGTCTCGCAGCTGGTGCGCTGGGCGACCGCAGCCGCCCGCTCCATGGGGCGACCCCGTTAGTGGGAGTTGCCGTGATAGTTCGGGGCTTCCACCGTCATCGCCACGTCGTGGGGATGGGATTCGCGCAGGCCGGCGGAAGTGATACGCACGAAACGTCCTCGCGCTTTAAGGTCTTCGATGGTGTTGGCGCCCACGTAGAACATGGACTGGTGCAGGCCGCCCACCATTTGGTACATCACCGCCGCCAGGGAACCGGAGTAAGGCACTTGTCCTTCGATCCCTTCGGGCACGATCTTGTCATCGGAGGTAACGTCGGCTTGGAAGTAGCGGTCCTTGGAGTAGGACTTGCGCCCGCGCGAGCTCATTGCTCCCAGCGACCCCATACCCCGGTAGCGTTTGAACTGCTTGCCGTTGGTGAACACCAGCTCCCCGGGGGACTCTTCACAGCCGGCCAGCATGGATCCCACCATCACGGTGGAGGCTCCCGCCACCAAGGCTTTGGCGATGTCACCGGAATACTGTAAGCCGCCATCAGCGATCAGCGGCACCCCGGCGGGAGCGCACGCCAAGGACGCCAGGTGCACGGCCGTCACCTGCGGCACGCCCACGCCCGCCACCACTCGGGTGGTGCAGATGGAGCCGGGCCCCACGCCGACTTTCACGGCGTCCACGCCGGCGTCGATCAGGGCTTGGGCACCCTCCGTGGTGGCAACGTTACCGCCGATAATGTCGATCCCGTTGAAAGCGGAGTCGGACTTTAGTTTGGAGATCATGTCGAGGGCGAGTTTGGCTCCCCCATTGGCGGTGTCACACACCAGCACGTCCACGCCGGCTTCTGCCAACGCTTGGGCGCGTTCCCACGTATCTCCCCAATAGCCAATGGCCGCGCCCACCAGCAGGCGACCATCCTTGTCTTTAGTGGCGTTGGGGTATTGCTCGGTTTTAACGAAGTCTTTGACGGTGATCAGGCCAGCGAGGCGACCGTCCTCGTCCACAATGGGAAGTTTTTCGATGCGGTGTTTGGCCAGTAAAGATTTCGCTTCTTCCCGGCTGATACCAACGTGGCCGGTGACCAGGGGCATCGGGGTCATGCATTCGCTCACGCGCCGGGTGGACCATTCGGCGGCGGGCACGAAACGCAGGTCGCGGTTAGTGATGATGCCCAGCAGGCGACGGTCCTGGTCTACCACCGGTAGGCCGGAGACACGGTAGTGGCCGCACAGTTGGTCGAGTTCTTCGATGGTGGCTTCGGCGTGGATGGTGACCGGGTCTTGCACCATGCCTGATTCGGAGCGCTTCACCTGGCGCACCTGGGTGGCTTGTTCTTCGATGGACAAGTTGCGGTGCAGGATGCCGATGCCACCTTGGCGGGCCATGGCGATGGCCATGCGCGCCTCGGTGACGGTGTCCATGGCGGCGGAAATCATGGGGATGCGCAGGCGGATGTTGCGCGTTAGTTGGGAGGAAGTATCCACTTCGGAGGGCACCACGTCGGTGAGCTCAGGCAAGAGCAACACATCGTCGTAGGTTAAACCGGTCAGGGCGAAAGGATCATGCATCTGGCTCACGCCCTCATAGTATCGCACCGCCCCCGCCCCGGTAAGTTCGCGTTCACGCCGGATCCATACACCGGTGCCGCTCACTATCGGTCAAGGGATTGTCGCTAACTATTTCTCTCGCCCATGGAATCCGCGCCGGGAATGGCTGGGCCGCGCGGGTTTACTTTGAGCCCATAAAAGGCAGCTCAGCACGCTAGTGTAGGTGCTCCGATTCATGGTTGAGCCACTCTAAGACGGCCAGCACCCGCCGGTGGTCGCTTTTTTCTTCCCCCAGGTTGAGTTTCATGAAGATCTGGGAGATGTTCTTCTCCACCGCACCAACCGAGAGGAATAACTGCTGCGCAATCCCCACATTGGAGCGGCCCTGTGCCACCAGCTCCAAGACCTCGCGTTCCCGTTGGGTGAGGGCCCCCACCCCGGTGGCGGGCCGTCCTCGCACCACCAGCAGTTAATTATGCGCACCCCGGTGGCAGATGAATATAATGAGACCCGAACACGGGAGTCCAAGAATGGGCTGAGAGGAAGGTGTTACCTTCGACCGTTTAACCTGATCTGGATAATGCCAGCGCAGGGAGGGATCTCTACTAATCCGAACGCCGGATGTACCCGTGCCTTAACTAACTTGGAGGCACACAATGACCGCACCAGAAACCACCATCCAACCGGACTTCACTTACCGCTGGCGAGTAGTTGATATTGTCGTCGCCGCTGTCCTGTCCGTAGCCGTGGGTTTGATTTTCTACGGATGGAACACCGTCGGGTACGCCGGCTACGAGGCCGTGAACGCCCTCACCCCCGGACTGGGCGGCCTCTTTAACGGCGTGTGGTTCCTCGGTGGCCCGCTGGGAGCGATCATCATCCGCAAACCCGGCGCCGCCCTGTTTGTCGAAATCCTGGCAGCGTCAGTGTCCGCCGCCTTGGGGACCGTTTGGGGAATCGAAGTTCTATACTCCGGTTTCGCCCAAGGGCTGGGTGCGGAACTGATCTTCTTGTTGGTCATCTACCGCCGTTTCAACCTGACTCTAACCATGATCTCGGGAGCCCTGGCCGGTGTTGGCGCGGTGGTGTTGGAATACTTCCTGGGTAACATCGCCAAGGGCTTGGAATACAACCTGATCTACCTGGCTACCTCCACTATTTCCGGCGCTATCCTAGCTGGCTTGTTGGCCTGGGTATTAATGCGAGCCTTGGCTAAGACCGGAGCGCTGTCGCGCTTCGCGGCGGGACGCGAAGCCCAATCCAGCATCTAACGGTGGCACCGCTGATTGAGGCTAAGGACTGGGGTTGGCGCCATGCCGGGCGTCAACCCTGGGCCGTTAAAAACCTCAACCTTGAAGTCGAAGCCGGCGAACGCATCCTCCTGTTGGGCGCTTCCGGGGCGGGAAAATCCACCTTCTTACACGCCCTCGCCGGAGTGCTCGGGGCGGCGGATGAAGG
>JAEWEQ010000061.1 GCA_023389315.1 Actinomycetes bacterium
GACTGGGAAGATGCGATCACGAAGGTTGAGGGCGTGACAGGCGCGCATCTTGAGCGTGTGACGGGCGCCGAGTTCCAACGCTTCGTGCGGGGCACTATCGAGACCGAGGGGGAGCATCGTGCCGAGACCCTGCGTATTTACGGCGCTGCTATGCATGCCCTCGCGCAGGCAGCCGCTGCCTCTGGCGATGAAGAGCTAATCTGCGGTGCCGTTGTGGGCCGAGGCCGTGATGGCCACGAGGTCAATCCCTTTGACCTACGCCCCGATCTGGAGCTGCAGCGGAAGCGCCTGGACGCCGTTGGCCTCAAGGATTTCCTGGACTGATGGGGTCTGCTGCGCGGATGGGTGACAACTGGTTTGGCTAATATGTGAGGTGCTGGCCGGGAAAGGAGTTGTTATGCCGAAGCGTAGCCAAAGTTAGCACTCCCCTGGAATGCGGTCTTATACAGATAGTGCGACATGGTCACGGTGGTATTGGCTGGGCCAAGCGGCGTTAAATTGAATAATTCATCGAAGACCTGCAAGGTTCCACTGGTGGACATCGTTGCTTTCAGCAAGATTTATCCCTGCGTTCACGACATAATCACGACGAGAAAGCAGCTTGCTGTCGTTCACGCCAAAAGCGGAAGTAGATCTGCGCTGAAACTGCAACACTGACGCGAGCTTCTCGCGGCTTGCTACCCTGCAGGTGTTCCCTGTCTCAGTTGCAAGTAAGTTTGCCATTGCGCGAATACCGACACACAGTTGTGCTCCAGCGCACCTAAAGTGAAAGGTTTCCCCTGAACAATGTTCAGGGGAAACTCTGTGAAAGCTACCAATTACTACGACTGGGACGCAAAAAGCCGTTTCCTTCCGGCGCTACTGGGCGCGACGCAGCTCCAATACGTCCTCGAGATCGAAAGCCACCGCCAAACTATCTTTGACTTCCTGGGTGGACTGGCCGTTAAAGACCGTGGGACGCGCGGATACCGGCCGACGCGGGGAAGCCACCGTCGACTGCACCTCACCACTGGCCTCCTCCAGGGCCTCGGCGCTCACCTCGCGCCGCGGTAATCGTGGTGCGGTGGCGTAAGTCGGCGGGGGTAGTTCACGCGCAGTCCAACCGGTAGCGATCGCAGCCTCGGTAGCGTCTACCTCATCATTGGGCTGGGCCTGTCCATTACCTTCTTCCGGCTGTGTTTCCGCCACTTGCGGCGCTACCTCCTGGCGCTGCTTTTCCAGCTCCGCGCGGGTGGAAAGCTTCAAAGCGGTACGCACCCGAGTGCGCCGCTCGGTGACGGACTGACGTTGGGCGCGCAACAACTGCAGTTGCTCACTTTCAGCCTCGGCAGCCGCCACGGAACGACGGTAAGCCAGGCGCCCATCAACCACCACCAGGGCGGCAACCGCGGTGGGAACCAGCAGCCACCACGGGCTCAAACTCACCTGGAACGCCATCACCACTAGTGCCACGAATGCCGTCAGGGAGGCGGCAACCACTGCGAAACGACGCTTACCGGCGGCGTCCTCGCGGGCAATGCGGGCAGCGCGCTGAGCACGCAGACGCGCCATTTCCCGGGACGCGGATGGGACCGCGTCGGGACGGCTGCTTTGGTTACGTGCGCTCATTTCAGATTCCCCCTCAAGATAGTTACCGCAATCCGCCACCACCCGCAGTGCGGGCTGGTCAACGACTCGCGTGTGAGCCAATAGCTGGGGTTGCTTGCGTTCCTGCTCCGCCCGTACTCGCCGCTGAGAATGATCCATGTCGACGATGTGGCTGCCGGTGGAGAAACGATCCTCCACCGGGGTTTGCAGTAAAGACTGGCGCCGGCGTATCAGCATGGGAGTTAGATAGCCGACGATAACTGCCGCCAGCAATACTAAAACCCACCCCGCATAGCTCACGCCCCCATAGTTACACGATTGTTATTCACAGCGAGGACGAACACGCCGCACACGCAAAAAAGCAGTTAAAATCCGCACCGGAAATGCCAACTTCCGGACCGTCCTCGCCCTAAATCTGCCCACCCCAAATGGTGTGGACGAAACCGCCAGGGGGGAAGGAATGGGAATCCACCGCGAAACTGAGGTGGTCTTCCCACTTCCCGGCGATGCACATGTAACGCTCCCGGCGCCCCTCCAGGCGCAACCCGAGTTTGTGGGCCAACCCCAAGGAGGGGCCATTGTCGGGGCGAATATTGATCTCCACTCGGTGTAAACCCAGCTCTCCCAAGGCTAGATCCAAAACCGCGGCAACCGCCAGCGACCCCACGCCGCGACCCGCCCAGGTGGAGGCCACCCAGTAGCCGACCGCGCCCGAAAGTAGAGCGCCGCGACTCACCTCACTGAGCGACACCATACCCACCGGCTCACCCCCTACTTCCACCAGCATCGGTAAAGCCAAGCCCTCTTCCACCTGCCGATCTAAGCGCCTTTGGAACTGGGGGAAGGAAGGCGGTTTCTCCAAAGATTCCGGGGGCAGCGTTGCCTCCCACGGTTGCAGCCAGTCGCGGTCCGCGAAACGTACGCGCTCCAGGCGTAGATGATCTTGCCGCCCCACTAGGGGCCGCACCGTGACCGGCCCGGCAGAATCCTTCACCCAGTGAGCGGGGAAAACCATCTCTAGCTCACACAGCGGGCGCCCCCACCCCCAGGTAGGAGCCAAACCCAGCCACCGTCTAAGGCGGGAGAACGCTAATCCAGCACCATGCACCGGATCGCGTCCCCCGCTTGCACATCCGTCACGTCCTCCGGAACCACCGCCAGGGCGTTGGACTCAGCCAACTTCGATAGCAATAACGAGGACGGTTTACCCATCACCTGCGCCTGATATCCGCGGCGTGGGTCACCGGTAAGTTTCACGCGCACGAACTCGCGTCGCCCTCGTGGGGAATACCACCCGCGGTCTACCTTCGCCAACACCGTGGGACGATTTAGCTGACTCCATCCCTGCATGGCGCGCACCGCGGGACGCACGTACACTTCGAAACATACTTGCGCCGAAACCGGGTCACCGGGGAGGCAGAAAATCGGGGTACCCTCCCCCACTGTGCCCACCCCCAAGGTGTGGCCGGGGAACGCTGCAACCGAGTCGAACCGTACGGTTCCCAGTGAGCCCAATACTTCGCGCACGGTGTCACCCGAGCCGTAGGAAATACCGCCGGTGGTGATAAGTAAGTCGGCGCGTACCAACTGGTCTTCGATGGCTTGGGCCAAAGTGGCGCGCTCATCGGGGACCGCCGCCACCCGGAAGGTCTGCGCCCCCGCATCCGCCACTGCAGTGGACAGGGCGTGACCGTTAGCGTCGAAAACCGCGCCCGGGCGGGCCGCCTGGCCCGGCTCAATGATCTCATCACCGATGGAGAGGATCACTACGCGTGGGCGGGGATGCACCCGGATGCGGTGGCGGCCCACGCCCGCCACCAACGCCACTTGGCGCGCTCCCACGCGCGATCCCCGAGCCAACACTACCTGCCCGGAACTGGCATCCTCGGCCCGTGGGCGAATGTTCTCTCCCACCGCGGGACAGGTTTTGACCTCTACCACGGCCTCGCCGTGATCGGTGAACTCCAATGCCACCACCGCGTCCGCCCCGGTGGGGATGGGCGCACCGGAAGCAATGCGCACGGCTCCACCGCGTATATTCGCCATCGGTTCAATATCGCCGGCACGTAACTCCGCCGTCACGCGCAAAGAAATTGGACTGCGTGAGGACGCTCCCTGCAGATCCTGATGACGTACTGCGTAACCGTCGCAAGCCGCCAGATCGGCCACCGGCAAGTCAAACGGTGCGGCCACGTCCTCGGCGAGAATGCAACCCACCGCGTCGGGAAGCATCACGTCTAGCGGCTCCTGCGGGCCTACAACCTCTTGACATTGGCGGTAAACGCTGGCGACTGAACGCATTATGGTCGCTCCAATCCTTCAAGGTAGGAACGCAGGTCGGCTCCCAGCTCAGGGTGCTCCAAGCCGAAGGCAACTTGCGCTTGTAACCATCCCAGCTTATCGCCGGTGTCGAAGCGCCGTCCTTCAATTACCACCCCGTACACGCCACCGCCTTCTTCCCTTGGCACGTCAATCAGGCGCGCGAAGGCGTCGGTGAGCTGGATTTCTCCACCTCGTCCCGGTGGGAGAGTCTCTAGGATCGTCCAGATCGCGGGATCGAAAACATAGCGGCCGACAGTGGCGTATTCGGAGAGGACTTCCGCCAGCGGGGGTTTTTCCACTACTTTGTCCAGCTGTAGTACGCGCCCCGGTGCCACACTTAGCCCTGTCAACAGTCGCCGGTCCACTTCGCTTACTTCCGCTGAACCGTAAGCAGTCGCTTGTTCGGGAGTGACCTTCAGCAGTGCCACCACCGAGCCGCCCAGGCGCTCGCGCACCTCGATCATAGCTTTCAAGATCGGGTCTTCGGGGTGCATCAGATCATCGGGAAGGAGCACCGCGAAGGGGTTTTCCCCCACGTGCGGGCGGGCCTGGTAGACCGCATGCCCTAGACCTTTGGGGTGCCCTTGGCGGACGGTGTGAACGCGCGCCAAGTCGCGGTAGCGGTTGATGGATTCGAGCAGTTTGGTTTTACCGGAAGATTCCAGGGCAGTTTCCAGTTCCGGGCAGGCGTCGAAGTGGTCGTCAACGGCGTGCTTGGAGGCCGACGTTATGATAAGCACATCGTTAAGGTTGGCGTCAGTTGCTTCCTCCACGGTGTATTCGATAGCGGGTTTGTCCACCACTGGGAGCATTTCTTTGGGGATAGATTTGGTGGCTGGCAGGAAACGGGTGCCGCGCCCAGCGGCGGGAATTACCGCGTGTCGCACCGTTTGGTTTTTGGTCATGATCCTAAGCCTAGCCCAGAAAGCGTGTGCTACTAAAAGCCCGGGGCGCAGGATTTTCCGCTTCCCACGTGCCACAATGGCCCCATGACCTCGCCCTCCTCCCCCCTCCCCGCCGCCCCCTCCTCGGGAGCGTCCAAGGCACAGTGGCGCCAGTTTCTGCGCACTTCCATGCGCGAGGACGGTCCCGCCCTCGTCAGTGAAGTGGCCTTGGCAACGTTCTCGGGTCAGTTGCAGCCCGCGGCGAATGTGGTGTCATTTTGCCCGCTGCCCCATGAACTAAACGTCAGTATTTTCAACGCCTTGGCGCGTGAGCGCGCCGCCCGCGTGTGGGTGCCGCTGGGGAATAAGGTGCCAGCGGGGGTGGCGGTCACTGATCTGCCGGTGGGGTTTCGCCCGCACGGTGAGCCACACGGTTGGCGCCGGGGCGAAGGATTGGGCCAACTGCAACCGGCGCTGGTACTGATACCGGCGCTGGCAGTAGATGGGCGCGGCGTGCGGCTGGGGCAAGGTGGCGGCTGGTATGACCGGGCGCTGAGTGAGTTGGCCGAGGACGTGCCGGTGGTGGGGTGCGTGCCGCAGTCCCGGTTCTTGCGCACTACGGCACTTCCGGTGGAGCCACACGATATCCGGGTGCAGGCGGTGGCCACCGAAACCGGGTATTGGGAACTGCCGCTGGAGTAGGGGAAACCGCCGGGTGACCTGCCGGCACCGGCGCACTGCTGCAAAGCGGGCTAGTCGTGCTGCGCTGGTATGCCCCCAGAGCGCGCCACCGGGCTTAACCTACTTTTCCACAGATCCTCGCTGTCCACTACCGACAATAGGTGGCCCGGCGCGTACTCGCACAGACCGCGCACACTGAGCGCATGAATGCTTTACCTGACCTGCTCACGCGCCTGCGCCGCTTCCTCACCCGCCACAGTGTCACGGTCGCCACCGTTGCAGCCTTCGTTACCGCCCTCGCCCTCATTGGAGCGTGGCGGCCCAGCCCATCCACCGCGGTAGTATCGGTTAACCAACCGCTCACTGCCGGACAGATAATACTCAGCGACGACCTTGAGACCATAGCGTTCACTGGCAAAGTGCCAGACGACGCGGTGCGCGACCCCGGCGCGGCCGTGGGACAGCGACTGCGCGTGAAAGCACTACCCGGAGTGCCACTGCGAGCCGCCTATTTCTCTAACCTCTCCCAAACCGAACCAGGTCGCCAGACCATGCTGTTGGAGGTAGAGCCGGCGCTAGCTGCGGTGTTGGCGCCCGGTGACCGGGTGGACGTATACCAAAATTGTGGCGCCGCCCCACTAACGCAAGACAGCGCCACCCCTTGCGCAGCCACTGTCCTCGCCCAAGGAGTAGAGGTAATGCAAGTGCAAAAAGACGGAGGATCGCAGTGGACCTCCCCACATTCGACAAACCTAACTATTAAAGCTGGCGCGGAACAGATTAAGGTTTTAGCCGGTGTGAGTGATACTAGATCACTCACCATCGCAAGAGTTGAAGACAATGAGTGACCCTCAGTACCTAAAACCCGGAGGATACCTTGATCAAAGGCTTCAAAGAATTCATCTCCCGCGGCAATGCCATCGACCTGGCGGTCGGCATGGTCATGGGTGCGGCTTTCACCCTGGTGGTCACCTCGCTGGTTGACAAGGTAATCAACCCGCTGATCGGTGGCCTGATCGGTGGAAAGAACTTCGATCACGTCATGGAGTTCACCATTGGCAGCGGCGAACAGGCCGCCGTGGTGCAGCCCGGCGCCGTCATCACCGCCGTGGTGAACTTCCTGCTGGTGGCGCTGGCACTGTACATCTTCGTGGTTACCCCGATGAACGCGTGGGCCAAGCGCACCGCCGTGGAAGAGACCGGACAGGAAGAAGCTCCCGCCGCTGACATCAAGCTGCTCACTGAGATCCGCGACCTGCTGGCCAAGCAGGACCACACCCCGCAGCTGTAGTTCTCAGCGCATGAACAGACCACCGCAAAGGCCCCATGCTTCGGCACGGGGCCTTCGCTTATCTGCGGCTACCAGTGCGGGGGGACTTCGGCGCGCAACTGCCGGTCGCGCGCACTCTCCCCTTTCGGTTCAACCTCCGGGCGGGGATCTACTTCCAGCTGGCGTACCTGGTCCCAAGCGGGCAGCCCACCGCGTTCCACCGCCTCAGCGTCCACCCGCGATAGGCGCACTGCGGCGCGCCGGCGCCCCCGGGACTTACCTGCGCCCGCCGCCGCCCCGTTCTCCGCCGGGCCGCTCACGGCTGGTGCGCTCACTGTTGCGTGGTGCGGCGCGCTACGTTACGCAGCACCGCCTCCACCTGCGCACCGCGACGGGTCAAGCCCAGTTCAGTTTGCAACTGTTCCACCATCTGGCTTTCGTTCCGCTCCACCCCATCGGAGCGGATCCAGCGGGCCATCTCATCAAGCTGGTCATCACTGTAGGCCGCCAGCGGCAAACCGGTGGCGATCTGCGGGCGAGGCCCGCGCACCTGCCCCGGATCCTGCCACACGCTCTCCCCGCGCACCTGTACTTCTTCACCGTGAATATCGGTATCACCGACACCGCGCTGCCAGCGCTGCGCTTCGGTCTCCAACGGAGCCGAACCGTCCTCGTCCGACTCGCCTGCCTCACCATCGTCACTAGTTAGCGAGGGCGAGGGCGCCGACCCAGCGTCAGTGTCGTCGTCGTTGTCCACGTTCGCGTCCGTCTCACCGGAATCGGCCTCCCCCTGCGCGGGAGCGTCACTGGCTTCGCCAGCGGCGGGAGCGTCCTCGCTAATGGAATCGTAGTAGCGCTGCTCAATGGCGGCTGCCAACTGTGGATCCTGGGCGCAGCGTTCATCCACCGCATCCAGCACCAGCTCCACGATGTCGTCAGCTTCCTTCTGCGGGTCGATGAACACCGCCATGGAAAGCTCGGTGCGGGTCTTCCACCCCAAGGACTCCAACATGGCCGGCCAGTGGCGATCCCGGCGACGCAGGGAAGGTTCGGACACGTACTCGTCATTGTCGGTCAAGATCGCCACCAGTAGTTCGCCGGGCAACTCCGGGTGTCCGATGGCCAGCGGGATACGCATGCCACCTTCCACCCCGACGTTGGCGATCACGTTCAGGCCGGTGTTGAAAAGCCTGTCCGCCAAGTCGATCAGCAGCTGGTGGGGGCGGGCCTCCGTGGTGGGCCAAGTCCCTGCCGGCGCGTCATGGTCGTTGGCTTCGGCCTCCGCCAGCAGGTCCAGCAGCATTTGCGGGCCCGTGCCGGTGAAGCGGTCACGATCGAAGTCCCCCGGATGCACGCAAGAAACCACCGTGACGTCACCGCGAGCGGTAGCCAATATCTGCGCCAAGATGTCCCCACCCTGGGAGGTAGAGATGGGCCCGAAGTTATGCATCGCGCGCCCGTGCGGGGTCTTAGCAAAGCCCACCGACAAGATCACGTGGTCGCGTTGGCTGCGGGAAAGCTCTCGGGGGGACACCACCGTGAAGGCCTCTGCCCGGTCAGCGGTGAAGAACTCCTCCAAGGCTGGGGATTGGTGCACCACGGCCCGCAACTGGTCTTTAATGTGCTGGGCGTGCAGTTCGTTTAGGCACGCCACCGCCAAGGACTCCTCCGGACGGGTGAGGGCGTGTTCCACCACCAGGTCAACTACCGCTTCAACTTCCGCCACGGTGGACTCCACTGCGGCCGCGCCGGGAGCGGGCATGCCGCGCCCATCGGCGTAGTGAATCGCCAGTTTGGAGCGCGACCGCGGGGCCGGTACCGCGGCCCCAGCGTGCGCCAGGCGGTAGGTGGAGAACAGGTTCCCGATGTAGTCATTGACTCGCATCATGGTGGGAGTGATCTTAAAGGTGGGCAGCACCTGGTTGATGGCGCTGGCGATTTCGTCATCGCTGCCACTGTCGTAGGTGACTACCACTTGGCGTCCGCGAGCCAGTAGCGGCGCCAACTGGCCCCACAGCAGGGAGTCGGCGCGGTCCACTACCACCAGGTCGAAGCGCTCCCCCACCGGGGCGATCCGCGGCACCATGGTGGGCACCGTGATGGTGATGGGCAGCAGCTGGCGAACCAGCGGGCAGGAGCGGTAGAAGTCCAGTGCCTCCCCTTGTAGCGGTCCGCGTTCGGCGACTTGCTGCAGGCGTTGTAGCTTGCCTTGCAGTTTGCGTTCTTCGTCGTAGTGGCGGGCCCGCACGTCAGCCAGTTGGCGGCGCACCGCGTCGGCGGTGAGGGCGGCCAGGCTTTCCACGTGGGCGGCGTCGAGGGCGCGGAATTCGCGGATCAGTTCTTGCAGTGAGGACGGGTCGAACCCACCCAGGCTGGGTTCTTCCGACAGCATTACGCCGAGGGCGGAGGCCCACCACGCCAGGTCTAGTTCCTTTTCCACCAGCGAGGTGGGTACATTGCGTTGACGCAGGTCCTTAACCAGGGCGTCTAGCCCGAAACGGTGCAGGGTCTTTAGCACGTCAATGCGTTGGGGCAGGTGGGAGGCGCCCGCGTGGTCGTGGTTGAGGCGCTCCATGATGCGCGCCAACTCCGCCATGTCGAGCTTCGCCAGGTTCCCGTACGCGGTACCCAGGTGCGGGTTGAGCTTATTGAGGCTCTCTCGCACCCCTTGGGCGTGCTGGATCATTTCATCTAGGTTGACCGGTAGTTTCGGCCACCCACCGGCCTCGCAATGGCGGCGCCACACTTCGCGCTGTTTTTGGACGGTGCGCAGCTCTTCGTGTAGGTCCTCTACGTGGCGGCCGGGGCGCACTAGGTCTTTGGCCTGTTTGGTGAGGCGGTTGCGGGTGGCGCGTTTCATCTCCACCCCGTTTTCGCGTCGCCACTGCTTCGAAGCGGTGGCGATCACCATGTCCGCGGGGGAACGTTCGAAGATAGCTGGCTGGAACACGTCCAAGGCTTCGCGAACGCCCTCGAGCATGTGGAGTTGTTCTTCCCACTGCGCGAAGGTGTGGGCCGGATCCAACCCGGTTTGCCCGGCGGTGGTGGTCATCTGGATACGCAGCTTTTCCAGGTCAGAAGTAGCCAGCTTCTCCACCTGCGCCACCACCGGCCGCACCTGTTCGGGAGAGGATATCACCACTCCGAACCAGGGGTCTTGCATGCCCGAGCGGGAGAACATTCCCGCTTCGGACGCCAGTCGCAGCGCGGTCTTGGCTTCATCATCGCGGTCTTGGGAAAGCCGGGTCAAAGTCTGGGCGTTGAAGCGAATCTTGGTGCGCGGACCGGGGCGGGCGGTAGTGAGGTCGGTCAGTACCTGCAGTGCGTCGTAGGGGCTAACTCCCCACGGGTCGAAACGCTGGTGCAGTTTTTCAATGTGTGCCGACAGGGCCTGGCGTACTCGCCGCAGCTGGGTGCGGGTAACTTCAATTTGTTCACGGTCAGAAAACAGCCGGTTATCGTCCAGCGCCACGCTGACGGCATCCACCAAGCTGGCGTAGGAGCGGCTGGAGCCGTCCAGGCGGGCAGCCAGATGCGCCAGGCCGGCACCCTTGAGTTCTTTCCACACCGGGGTGCAGCGTTCCTTGGTGGAGCCAACGTATAGCACCCGCTTGTGGTTCTTCACAGCATCAGCCATGAGCGAGGCGATGGTGGCCGCCGGATTGGCTCCCCCACTCACATCTAGAGCCAGGTCGAAACCGTTGGCCACGGCCTCGATTTGATCCAACTGTTCTGGCAGTTGGTTCCCGATGCCGCGTTCGCGCCACGGGTCGCGGTCTGCCGGGTCGGGGGCGGGAAGCTCGCGCTCTAGGGTTTTCACCGACTGTTCATCCCCGGCGAAAGCGCGCACCACTTTGGAGGCCAGCATGGCGTTGATTTCGTCCAGGTCGGCGATCAGATCTTGCGCGGGGTGCAGGAACTGCCCCGCTTCTACCGTGTCGTTAACGTCGTAAGCGGGATCGATTTCGCGCAGCAGGCGGCGCACCCGGCCCAGCGCGGAAGCGGGGCTGAAGACCGATCCTTGGCGGGTGCTGTCCACAATGCTTTCTTCATCGAAACTGCGTCCGGCTTCTTCGAAGATTTGCCGCAGCCCGGGTGCCACCACAATGGCGTTGCCCAGTTGCACGAAGATGTCATCGCCGCGTTCGGTGAAGCGGATTTCGCGCAGCAGCACCGGGGTGATGGCGTTATCGGGCCCGGGGCCGTTGATGACGGTGCCGATCGCCAGGTGGGTGTCAGCGGCTTCCCCCGCGGTGGAAGACTGCAGGTGTTCCATCAGGGAGCGGGCGGTTTCGTGGGCGCGCACGCAAGCACGCGGTTCGCGCACCAGGGAGGTGAGCAGGGTGGGGCGCTGGGCGTAGAGCTGGGCGGTGCCGCCAGGGTGGGCGTAGGTCAGGTCCAGCCGGGGACAGTGTTCAGCGTCGAGGGCGGCGTCAGTGTATTCGCGTAGCTGATCGCGCCAGCGTCGAATGGTGGCAGTGAGTTGGTTTTCGGTGGCCGCATCGGTGCCACTTTGGGTGCTGGTAGCACCGGGGTCGGCGGCTGCCTGCGGGGTCGCTTTGGCGCCCTCGGCGGCGGAGTCGTCACGAGGCTGCTTTGAACGGGAGAAAAAACCTGATACCACGTTCACCAGCGTAGCCACCCGGGTGGTTAGTTGCGGTTAGGCGCGGCGGATGAGGGGGAATTTTGGTGGTTTCACAACCCCAACCAGGTTATCTCGACGTTAAGAGACTCGATTTTGAGATATCTGCGACGTTTGCCTGACTACAGCGACCTAACTTCGGTATCGTAATGGATGTACACCCAATGGAGAGGAACACCTTCAATGGCGACCATCATTTACACCTACACCGATGAAGCCCCCATGCTGGCCACCCACTCGCTGCTACCGATCGTGCGTAGCTTCGCCGGAGCCGCTGGCGTGGACGTCCAAACCCGCGACATCTCCCTGGCGGGCCGCATCCTGGCGGCCTTCGCGGACCGTTTGCCGCAAGACCAAAAGCACGACGACGCCCTCGCCGAACTGGGTGAACTGGCCCAGCGCCCGGAAGCCAACATCATTAAGCTTCCCAACATTTCCGCATCCATCCCCCAGCTCAAGGCTGCGATCGCGGAACTGCAGGCCGCCGGCTATGACCTGCCCGACTACCCCGACAGCGCCGACTCCGAAGAAGCAGCCGACATTAAGGCCCGCTACGACGCGGTTAAAGGCTCCGCTGTGAACCCGGTGCTGCGCGAGGGCAACTCCGACCGGCGCGCCCCGCTGGCGGTTAAGAACTACGCCCGCAAGTACCCCCACCGCATGGGGAAGTGGGAATCGTCCTCGCGCACCCGCGTGGCCACCATGGGTAAGCATGACTTCGCTTCCAACGAACAGTCCGTGGTGTTGGACAAGGACGACGTCCTCACCATCCGTCTGCGCACCGACGAGGGCGAAACCCAGGTCCTGAAGGAATCCCTCCCGGTATTGGAGGGCGAGGTCGTGGACGCCACCTTCATGTCGGTGCGTCACCTGCGCGACTTCCTCAAGGGCGCGATCGAAGCTGCCGCCGCTGACGACGTGCTGTTCTCGGTGCACCTGAAGGCCACCATGATGAAGGTTTCCGACCCCATCATCTTCGGTCACGTAGTCTCCGTCTTTTTCGAGGACGTTTTCGCTAAGTACGGCGACGAACTGGCCGCCGCCGGCCTGTCCCCCAACGACGGGTTGGGTACCATCTTCGCCGGCCTGGAAGCGGGCAAGGTGGAAAAGGGGGAGGAGATTTTGGAGGCCTTCCGCCACGCCCTCGAAAATGGGCCGCGCCTGGCGATGGTGAACTCCGATAAGGGCATCACCAACTTGCACGTGCCCTCCGACGTGATTGTCGATGCTTCCATGCCGGCGATGATTCGCGGGGGCGGCCACATGTGGGGACCCGACGGGCAGGAAGCCGACACCGTCGCGGTAATCCCGGATTCGTCCTACGCGGGCGTGTACCAAACCGTGATTGAGGACTGCCAGGCGCACGGCGCTTTCGACCCCACCACCATGGGTACGGTGCCCAACGTCGGTCTGATGGCGCAAAAGGCCGAAGAGTACGGCTCCCACGACAAGACCTTCGAGATTCCCGCTGCTGGCGTGGTGGAGGTCGTGGACCAAGCCGGTGAGGTCCTCATGTCTCACCGCGTGGAGGCCGGCGACATTTGGCGCGCCTGCCAGACCAAGGACGCCCCCATTCGTGACTGGGTGAAGCTGGCGGTGACGCGCGCTCGCCTGTCCGACACTCCGGCGATCTTCTGGCTGGATCCGCAGCGCGCTCACGACGCGAACTTGATTGACAAGGTCGAACGCTACCTACTCGACCATGACACCAAGGGCCTGTCCATCCAGATCATGAGCCCTCAGGAAGCCACCCAGGTGTCGGTCACCCGCATGCGCGAAGGCAAGGACACCATTTCGGTGACCGGCAACGTGCTGCGCGACTACAACACCGACCTGTTCCCGATTCTGGAGCTGGGTACCTCGGCGAAGATGCTCTCGGTGGTACCGCTGATGAACGGCGGTGGCCTGTTCGAAACCGGGGCTGGTGGCTCGGCCCCCAAGCACGTGCAGCAGTTGGTGGAGGAAAACTACCTGCGTTGGGATTCCCTGGGTGAGTTCCTGGCGCTGGCGGAGTCCCTGCGCCACCTCTCGCGCGTGGCTGACAACCCCAAGGCAGCGGTACTGGCTGACGCCCTGGATGCCGCCACCGAACGGGTCCTGAATGAGGGTAAGTCCCCCGCCCGCAAGCTCGGCCAGATCGATAACCGCGGTTCCCACCTGTGGTTGGCGACCTACTGGGCGCAGGCTTTGGCCGAACAGGGCGAGGACGAACAGCTCGCCAGCCAGTTCGCTGACGTTGCCAAGGCGCTGGGTGAGGAAGTAGAGTCCCTCAGCCAAGAGCTGATTGAGGTGCAAGGATCGAGCGCCGACATCGGTGGCTACTACTACCCGGATGCGGAAAAGACTGACGCGGTGATGCGCCCCAGCCAGCGGCTGCGCGAAATCATCGAGTCAGTGCCGGCAGCGAAGTAGCTAGACGGTTCGACTAACGAAGGGGGCCGGGACAGTGACAACTGTCCCGGCCCCCTTCGTGTGCGCTGGCCTGTTACCCCCCGAGTTGTTGGTGGAGCGCGGGTGACATTATCGACCGCCCCGACCTACCAGGTGCCCGCACACCTGCGGCCTCACCCGCCGAAAGGCTGGCGCTGGCGGAAGTCGGCGGCCACGTCCTCGAAAGTGCACCACTGCACCCCGGGGTAGCGGTCGATGTGGTCGAAGACGCGCTCCAACATCATCAGCACCTGCGGGCGTCCGGAAACGTCGGGGTGGATGGTGAAGGGGAAGACCGCGTAGTCCATCTCGCGGTATACCCAGTCGAACTGGTCGGTCCACAGCTTCTCAATCACTTGCGGAGCGACGAAGCCGTGGGAGTTTGGGTACTTCTTGATGTACATCATGGGCGGGAGGTCATCGACGTACCAGTTCGCAGCAATCTCCACCAGGTCCACTTCTTTGCCATGCACCAGCGGCTTCATCCAGTCTTTGGCGGGCTTGTCGTAGTCCACGTTGGTCCATGAATCCCCCACCCGCGCGTAAAACGGGGTGAAGTCGTTGTAGGACTGGGAGTTGTCGTAGCTAAAGCCGTTATCAAGCAGCAGTTGCGCCGTGTAAGCACTCATCTCCCACCAGGGGGCAACGTAGCCCACCGGTTTCTTGCCGGTGAGTTTTTCCGACATCTCCATGCAGTAACCCAGCACGTCGGCTTCTTGCTGCTGGCTCATGGCGACCGGGTTCTCATGCGAATACCCGTGCAGCCCGATTTCGAAACCAGCGGCCACCACTTCTTCGGTTTGTTTGGGGAACGTCTCCATGGAGTGGCCGGGGATGAACCAGGTGGCGGGGAGGTTGCGTCGCTGCAGGAGTTTGCTCAGACGCGGCATCCCCACTTCCCCGGCGAACACCCCGCGTTGGATGTCGTTGGGGGATTCTTGCCCTTCGTAGGAGCCGAGCCAACCGGCTACTGCGTCTACGTGTACGCCGATGCAGACCTTGATTTCTTTAGCCATGATGTGCCTTTCTATGGATGCCAAAGCTACCGCGTTGCAGTCACTGGCATTGCGGGTTTTAAAGCGCGGTGCGGGTGGTGAGGGTAGGCCAGGTGGTGGCGCTACCGGCACGTACGGTGCACCGTATGGGGATTAGATGGTGTGCCCCCGAGACGATTCGAACGTCCGACACCCGCTTTAGGAGAGCGGTGCTCTATCCCCTGAGCTACGAGGGCGTTAGGTGCCACTATCTTATCAGTTCTGCGGTGCCGGACTGACCGCCGCCCAAGGGGAAGAAAACGGCCAGTCGGGTGGGGTGGGAGGCACCCGGTGGGGCACCGTCCTCGCAAATGTCAGCGGGCGGGCGCAGCTACTGCCACGCCCGCCCGCTCACTATCTAACCAGCGTCAACGAATCAGCGTCGTTCCCAACCCACCAGGGCTTCGGGTTCTTGCTGGCGGCGGGAGGGGACTACCATCACCGGGCAGGTGGAGTGCGACAGAACGGTCTGCGAGGTCGAGCCCAGCAGCAGCCCCTGGAAACCACCGCGCCCCCGGTTACCCACTACCACCAGGTCCACCGCGGTGGAGAACTCCGTCAGCAGCGCCGCCGGCGAACCGTCCAGAACGTGGCGGGCAACTTTGACGTTGCGCTCCCCCACGGCTTCGTTGACGGCCGCATTCAAGCCTTCCAGCGTGTCCTTGGTGACGGCCTGGCGATCCACCGCTGCCGGCAACCAGGCCAGCATGCCGGTGCCCGAAGCAATCGGCACGGCTGAGACGGCGGTGAGCTCGGCTTCCCAAAGTTCAGCTTCGTAAACGGCCGCGCGCAGCGCCGCGGAAGCAATCTCGGAGCCATCCACACCCACCACGATGCGTTCAATCGGCGTGAAGGGAGATCCGGAGGTGTGGCGCGGAACTACCACTACCGGGCACTTGGCGTGCGCGGGCAGAGCGGAGGAAACGGTCCCCAGCAGGCGGTCGGCAAAACCACCGCCGCCGCGCGATCCCACCACGATGAGGTCCACTTCTTCGGACATTTGCACCATCACGCCGGCGGCATCGCCGGGTTCAGTGGAGCCCGTTACTTTTACGTCTTGAGCTTTGACGCGCGCCACCGCTTCGTCCACTGCACCTTGTGCGCCTTGCTGCAGGGCTTCATCGTCGAGGACGGCGTATCCACCGTCGAGGGCGGCAGCGCTGTAGGAGGCGAGCGCATAGGTACACAGGATATGGACGCTACCGTGGTTGCGCTTGGCGTGCGCGGCGGCCCAATCTACTGCGTTTAGTGATTCTTCTGATCCGTCTACACCCACGAGTATGACTTGTTGAGTTGTCATTTTTTCCTCCTCTACCGGCAGGTACTTCTATTCTGCCTGGGAAGCACTCGCAGCGTGGTTGAACGGCCGTCGAATTGCAAAATTAGCTTAGCGGCGGGGTAAAGACACTTAGGTCTTTACCCCGCCGCTAAAATGCTTTCGATCAGCGCCTAGAGTGGGCGCTTGAGGCGTGGTTTAGTAGCGCACGAAGTGGTAGTCGGAGCCGAAGATCGGAGCCTGCTCCACGGTGCGTCCGGGCTGCGGGGCGTGGATCATCTGGCCGTTGCCGACGTAGATGCCCACGTGACCGTAGGGGTACCACACGATGTCGCCCGGCTGCGCTTCTGCCGCCGATACGATGGTGCCGCCGCGGCCGATGTCACCAGCGGTACGCGGCAGGGAGTATCCAGCTTGGCCGTATACGTACTGCACCAGGCCGGAGCAGTCGAAGCCAGCGGGAGAGGAGCCGCCCCAAACGTAGGGAACACCAATGTATTGGGCGGCGATGCCCACTACCCCACCAGCGGTGGCGGCGGGAGCGGGCTCAAAGCGTTGGAAACCACGCTCGGCGGCGCTATCGCGGTCTTCCAGGATAGTTTCCTCAACAGCCGGTGCAGCTTCAGCTTCTACCGCGAGTTCGTCGGCAGCAGCCCAAGCCACGTCGGTGGGAGCGGTGATAGCCGGGTTAACGGCGGGCTTTACCGTGCTCGGTTGGCTGAGGTTAGAGCTGGTGAGGGATTTGGCCGTAACGTCAATGGAAGCTTCCCCAGCTGCCTGAGCCATGCCGGCGCCCAGGACGCTCAGAGCTAAACCGGTAACCGAAACGGCAGCAACGCCGGTGGCGGGTTTAATGTTTCCAGTTAATTCAGTTAGGGGGGTGCTCGGCCTACAAGCGCGGCGGTGACGCGCCTGGTACTTGGACTTGGTCACTTCTTCTCCTTGGTGCAAGCCTACGAGGTGAGCTGTCGGGTTAGAGCTGGAGACGCTCTGCCGCTTTCGCGGCTACACCCCAAGGGATTGCTCCCAACCTTGGGTCCCCCGCACCCCACCCACAGTTGTTTTCACGGCAGATCCAGTGGGGATGGGGTCTCGGCTTCACCGGATCGGTTGAGCCTCGACGAAGTTCAACCACAACCTACGATATACGACCAGCTACGTTATTGTCACGTATTGATAACGAGATGTGTGACGGCCCACCCGATCATTTCGAGCGCAGAACAAACAGGTGCTGCTCCGCCCACTCCGGCAATGCCAAGGGAAAGCCCTCGCTGGGCGAATCCAGGCAATCCACCAGCTCGGCGGTGCGCTGATCAAACTTGACGCAGATCACACTCCCGCGTCTCAAATTTGCACGCGCAAATCCCTCAATCAGGGTGCGGTTAGCTTGGATGGGCTCCCCGATGCGCGACAGCGTCAGGGACTGCACCACCACGTCCTCGCCGGACTCCTCCCGCAGGGTCGCCACCGAGATCTCTGCCTTATCTAGCTTCCCCCGCCCCGGGATGGGGTTGCCGTAGGGGTCGCGGTCGGCGTCTTTGAGAATGTCTTCCAGACGCTGCTCCACCAGGTCGGACATCACGTGTTCCCAGCGGCAGGCTTCGTCGTTGACCAGTTCCCAATCCAGGCCAATGATGTCGACCAGCAGTAACTCCGCCAACCGGTGCTTGCGCACCACCTCAGTGGCGGTGTTGCGCCCCTCGTCGGTCAGTTCCAAGCGCCGATCGGAGGCCACCACTACTAGCCCGTCGCGTTCCATGCGGGCGATGGTTTGCGAAACGGTGGGGCCCGAGTGCCCAAGACGGTCCACGATGCGTGCCCGCATAGGGGTCACGCCGTCTTCTTCCATCTCGTAGATCGTCTTTAAGTACATCTCTGTGGTGTCAATCAGGTCCGTCACGATCTGTCCTTCCGCTCACACGCACTCTATTGCTAACAATTACATAAATCGACGAATATTTACATCTATTTAGGGGGATCGGCTTCCTCCCGGGTTTTAAGAACGACCGGTTCCACCCAATGGGACGCGACCGCTTGTCACCAAGTCCAACAGTAACGTGGTTTTTATGGCTGCTTCCCTTTCTATCCCCACTTCCCTATTGCCGCGCGATGGCCGCTTCGGTGCCGGTCCTTCGAAGGTCCGCCAGGCCCAAACCCAGCGCCTGGTTGATTGTAATTCGCACCACACTCGTGCGCTAATTATGGGAACCTCTCACCGGCAGGCCCCGGTGCGCCAGGTGGTGGCGGACATAAAGCAGATGCTTTCACAGCTGTTTTCCCTGCCGGATGACTACCGGGTGGTGTTGGGTAACGGGGGTGCCTCCGCGATGTGGGCGGTGGCGAGCACTAGCCTGATTGAGCGTCGCAGCGCCCACGCCGTGTTCGGCGAATTCGGGGGTAAGTTCGCGGACGAAACGAAGCGCGCACCGTTCCTTGATGACCCGGTGGTGTTCGCGGCTGAGCCTGGCCAGTTGGCCACGGTATCTTATCGCGAGGACGTGGACGCCTACGCCTGGCCTCATCACGAAACTTCCACTGGGGTGGTTTCGCCCGTGCGGCGGGTGGCGGGCGCAGACGGGGCGCTGATGCTGGTGGATGCCACGTCCATAGCCGGTGGCGTGGAAGTGGACGTGAGCGAGACGGACCTTTACTACTTCGCTCCGCAAAAGTGTTTCGGCTCCGACGGTGGCCTGTGGTTGGCGCTGGCCTCCCCCGCGGCGGTGGAGCGCGCCGCGCGTCTGCACAGCGATTCCCAACGCTGGATGCCTCAGATCTTGGACTTCACCGTGGCAGTGGCGAACTCCGATAAGGATCAGACGTTCAACACTCCGGCGCTGGCGACCTTGCTGATGTTGCACGCGCAGTTGGAGTGGATGCTCGACATTGGTGGGCTTGCGGCGTGTGCGGCGCGCAGCCGCGCGGCTTCCGACGTGGTTTACCAGTGGGCGCAGGCCCGGGATTTCGCGGTGCCGTTCGTGGCAGCACCTGAGCAGCGTTCCCCGGTGGTGGCAACCATTGATTTCGAGGGTGCGGATGCTGCGGCGGTGGCTCGAGTGCTGCGCGAAAACGGGGTGGTGGATGTTGACCCCTACCGCAAACTGGGCCGCAACCAGCTGCGCATTGCTACTTTCCCGTCGGTGGAGGTGGAGGACGTCCAGGCCCTGGTGGGCGCCATTGATTGGGTGGTGGACGCCCTCGCGAATTAGCGAGGACGTGGCCCGCGGTGGGCGGGCAAACTCCCCGTACCTAGTCGGTGCGCTGGGCGGCCCGCAGGTCGGCAGCGCGCTCGCGCGGCCCGTAGGTGGTGATGGGGTGGCGTGACAGTCGCGCCTTAATCCGCACGTCCCAGGTCTTGATCGCCCACAGCGCCGCCACTACCGACACCGCCACGGAAATGATGCCGCCCGCCGCCAGTGACCAGCGCGCCCCGAAAGTATCCGCGATCCACCCGATGATGGGCGCACCAATGGGGTTGGCACCCAGGTACACCATCAGGTACAAGCTCATCACTCGTCCTCGCATCATCGGATCGGTGGAGATCTGGATGGCGGCGTTCGCGGCGGTGATCATGGAGATCATCACCAGGCCGGTGGGGATCGCCATGAGGGCGAAGCTCAAGTAAGTGGGGGCAAGCGCCAACGCCAGGTTGCACAGGCCAAACAGGAAGGCGGAGACCACGACCAGGCGCACACGCGGGAATTTACGCTGGGCGGCGATTAGTGCCCCGATCAGGGAGCCAATGGCCATCACGGAACCGAGGATGCCGTACTCGCCGGCGCCCTTGTGGAACACTTCGCGCGCCATCACGGCCGATGTCATTTGGAAGTTCATGCCGAAGGCTGACACCGTACCGACCACCACCATGATGACAATGATGTCGGTGCGGGCTTTGACGTAGCGGAAGCCTTCACGTAGCTGCCCGGGTTCGCGTTTGGCGTGCTCCATGGGGAACAGTTCGTGCACGCGCATCAGCGCCACCACCACTACGGGGGCGAAGAATAGGGCGGTGTTCACCATGAATACCCAGCCGGGGCCGACGGCGGCGATCACCAGGCCGGAGATGGCCGGTCCCAGCAGGCGCGCCACGTTGAAGGCGGCGGAGTTCAACGCCACCGCGTTGGGCAGGCAGGCGCTGGGGACCAGTTCAGAGACGAAAGTCTGGCGGGCGGGCGATTCAATGGTGGAGGAAATGCCGGAGATCAGGGCCAGCAGGTACACGTGCCACAGCTGCGCGGCATCGGTCAGTACCAGCACCCCCAGGATGAGGGCGGTGAGCACGTTGGTGACTTGCGTGGCTTGGATGACGCGGCGCAGGTTCATGCGGTCGGCGATCAGTCCCGCCCACGGGCTGAGGAACAGGATGGGTAGGAACTGCAGCGCGGTGGTGATGCCCAGCGCGGTGCCGGAGTCATCGGTGAGCACGGTCAGCACTAGCCAGTCTTGGGCGACTCGCTGCATCCACACCCCGGTGGCTGCTACCACGTTAGAGAAGAACCACAGGCGGTAGTTAAAGTGCTTGAACGACGTGAACATAGATGACAACGAAAAATCCTCCCTCAGTTTCCATAATGGCACTTTGGCGCCGCGATTTCGCCTTCCGCTGGGCAAACGTGGCGAAGTGTACCTTTTGGCCTCGATTTGCGAGGACGTTCGGCGGATTTGGTACGTTCCCGGCGTGATCGCCGCCAACTAGTGGACATCGGCACCGTCTTACGCGCCGGGCCAGCGCGACCGCGGGCTTGTCGAGACGGGCTCTGCGCGTCTCAGTGCCAACGGTCCGGCCACCCTGCCAGCGGCCGGGACGGCGCGACACCGTCGCCACTCGTCCTCGACCATGAAACGGCGCCCCGGGGAAAATCCCGGGGCGCCAACGGACAGCGACGAAGAACTCAGCCGAGCAGCAGGTGCTGCACCGGGCCGAGCACGAAGTAAATCATGAACAGTACCGACACGATCCACATCAGCGGGTGAATCTTGCGGGCCTTACCCTGCGCGGCCACAGCCACCACGTAGGCGATGAAGCCTGCGCCGATACCCACCGAAATGGAGTAGGAGAACGGCATAAACGCGATGGTGAGGAACGCCGGGATGGCGATTTCCGGGCGGTGCCAGTCGATCTCTGCCACCTGCATCATCATCAAAAAGCCCACGAACACCAGCGCGGTGGAAGCCGCCTCGGTGGGAACCAGCTCGACTAGCGGGGAGAAGAAGATGGACAGCAGGAACATCACGCCGGTAACTACTGAAGCCAAGCCGGTGCGCGCCCCTTCACCCACACCTGCGGAAGATTCCACGTAGGAGGTGTTAGAAGAGGTGCCACCCAGGCCACCGGCGACCGCCGCGAGGGAGTCGAGCAGCAGGATCTGGCGGGACTTAGGGGGAGTACCGTCCTCGTCCAACAGGCCACCTTCGGCGCCGATCGCCACCATGGTGCCCATGGTGTCGAAGAAGTCAGCCAGCATCAGGGAGAACACCAGCAGCACCACGGCCAGCACCCCGAGCTTGCCGAAGGCACCGAAGAAGTCCACCTGGCCCAGGGAGGAAAAGTCCGGTAGGGAAACCGGGGAGCCTTCTAGCTCGGGCACGGTCACGCCCCAACCGGTGGGGTTTTCTTCGGACTTGGGAGCCAGTTTGGCGAAGAACTGGATGACGATGGCCAACACGGTGGACGACACGATGCCCACCAAGATGGCGCCGCGCACCTTGCGCACGTGCAAGATGATGGTCAAGAACAGGCCGAAGACGAATACTAGCGCCGGCCAGCCGTCTAGGGAGCCGTTAATGCCCAGCTGCACCGGGGTGCCACCGGGGCGGATGATGCCGGCATTCACCAGGCCCACGAAGGCGATAAACAGGCCGATACCCACGGAGATTGCGGTCTTCAGCTGGTCGGGGACGGCGTTGAAGACGGCTTCGCGGAAACCGGTGAGCACCAAGATGGTGATCAGCACACCTTCCCACACGATTAAGCCCATGGCTTCTTGGAAGGTGAGTTGGGAGCCCACTACCAGGGTGAAAGCCACCATGGCGTTTAGGCCCATGCCGGCGGCCAGTGCCATCGGGAAGTTCGCCACCACGCCCATCAAGATGGTCATCACGCCCGCGATGAGGGCGGTGGCGGCGGCGATAGCCGGCAGGGAAATTGATTTGTCGGCGGGCAAAGCCGCCGACAAGATAGCTGGATTGAGTACGAGGATGTAGGCCATCGCGAAGAAGGTTACGAGTCCGCCTCGCACTTCACGTCCTACGGTTGAGCCACGCTCGGTGATATGGAAAAACGCGTCTAGCGACGATCGCACTTTAGTGTCGTTGGTGGTCACGCAATGATAGTTGCAAATCTGCGCCCAGTTTCCAAACCTGTTTTCCAATATGCGGGCACCAGGTGAGCTGTACCACAGCACAAAATGGCCGAGGACAGTGGGCCTGGTAAGGCACCCACCGTCCTCGGCAATGAATTGCGGTTGGGAACGCGCCTAGATTTCCGGCAGCATCCCGGCGTTGGCGGGATCCACCCACTGGAAGTCGAGGCCGTCTAAGCGGAAGCGTGCATCCACGTAGGCCAGTGTCATCAAGCTGCCTTGGAAGGTCGTGGAGATAACCGTGATCAAGGCGATCAAAACGGGGAAGATGAGCAGTACCAGCACCACTCCCGGCTCTGAATGTGAGGTCGCGGCGAGCATTAGGGTTCCTATGGTGACGATGATGGCCGTGATTACGAACGCGATCCCCACTACCATCCCGATGATGAACAGGGCTCCCAGTGCGCGCCAGAAGTTCTGCTTCAGTAGCTCCACGGCGCGCTTAACGCAGTCGATGGTGCGGCGGTTTTCCAGTACTGCCACGATGCCGGACATGGCTGCCACCAGGGTCAGCGGAGTAACGAGGATTGCTGCTACTAGGGAGTAGATGGAAGACCCCAGGTCACCGAGCAGGAATCCTGGAGATTGAATGATCGCATAGAGGAGCGAGAAGAAAGCTCCTAGAACGAATAGTCGACCGAAGGAGGCGAAAAACTCGGCAACACAGCGCCGCACCGAGGGGGTTCGACCGGCGGCGGCTGCGACTACTAGGGGTGAGAAGAAGGCAGGGAGCCACACTGCCGCAAAACCTTGTACTGCGTAGGGCAAGATCTCGGTAAACACCGGGAAACTATCCAGCGAGGGCGGTTCATCGAGGCCACCACTGGCCAACGGCATGGCCACGAAGACGCCGATGGCTAGGGCGCCTAGTACGAATGCGGGGATCATTACGGTGCAGGCCGCCAAGAGCAGCTTCATGGGTGCGTAACGCACCATCGCGAAAGTGCCAGACAGCAGATCACCGAAGCTTAGGGGACGCAGCGGGATGATGCCGGGCTGGGCGTAGGTGTACTGGCCTGAGCGCGGGTCGAGGCCGGGCAGATAGCCGTTATTTGGGGTCGGGTTGTTCGCGCGCGCCGGGACGGGTTGGCCGTAGGTTGGCTGGCCGTAGTTTTGCTGGCCGTAGTTTTGCTGGCCGTAGCCGTTGTGCTGGTTCTGCGCGGGCTGTCCGTAGGCGTTGTAATGGTTCTGCGCGGGCTGCCCATACCCTGGATGGGTGTAGCCCGGCTGGATATATCCCGGCTGCCCAGCCCCGTAAGCACTCGCATCCCCTGCGCCGGCTTCTCCTTGGTAGGGCGTGTCGCTAGGTTTCCAAGCATCGTCGCTGGCGGGCTGCTGCGGGGCGGAGAACTGCGGGTCGCTGGCGGGCTGCTGCGGGGCAGAGAACTGCGGGTCGCTGGCGGGCTGCTGCAGGCTTGCGAACCCCTGACCGCTGGCGGACTGTTGCGGGGCGGAGAACTGCGGCTCACTGCTGGGCTGCTGCGGAGCGGAAAACTGCGGCTCACTGCTGGGCTGTTGCGGAGCGGAGAACTGCGGGTCGCTGCCAGCTTGCTGACCGCCCTCGAGATGCGGTTCGGGCGCGCGGTATTGCTCGGCCGCGGGTTGACAGGCCCCCTCCGACTGCGGGCGCGGCTGGTCTCCAGATGGAGGCGGTGGCATCGTCATCGACGGTTTCTACTTTCTTAAATTGAAAACCTTTTTCACGGTTATACTACGCACAGGATGCCAAAAACAAGCAAGCATTTTGTCATCTTCCGCTATGCACCCAGCCAATCCGCCGCCAGAACGCGCACGGATGCAGGTGGCCCGCGCGCCACGTCCTCGCGAAGATGCATGGTCGACGCGAAGAGCTTTGTGCACTCGCTTTGTGCACCGACTTGGCGCGTCAACTTTCCACATCACCTTCGCGCACCACCCTTGCGCACCACCTTTGCGCGCCACCTTTTCACACCATTTTTCCAAGCCGCCTGTGTGCACAATCCTTGCGCGTCGCCTTTGGCCTCCCCTACCCCCCGTGGGTATAAACCTTGTACGGTTCCGCACCGTACAAGGTTTACAAGGGCACCTCACTACCTGGAGCTGAACGCGAGCGGAAACGATTCAAGAGGAAGTGACCCAAGAGGAAGCGACACAGACGGCAGGCCGCGCCCACAGGCACGGCGCCAGGCAGCAAATACGCAGGCCACAGGGAGACGAAAACGCCGGGGCGGCGGGGCCGCAAAGGTGCGGCGGCCAAAATGCAGAACGTGTGACGCGGGGCCTCGCGCAGGGTATTGAACTGCGCGGGCAGCAGGGCTACCATTTCAAACAACAGAAGTAAGGCAAACCTAAGTAGATTGATAGTTTAGAAAGCTCGACATGGACACCACCCTGCCTCCGGATGCCAATACCGAGATCCCACCGCTTGCCGAGGGTGACAGCCCGCTGCCGGGAACCGGCCAAGGCAAGAAAAAGGCCGACGCCACCTTGCCCGCGAGCGCCCAAGCCCCCTTGTTGTACACAGTGATGATGCTGGCACTGATGGGCCAGATGCTGCTCAGCCCCCTCATCGCACCGCTTTCACGCGAAATGGGGCTTCGCGAGTGGCATATCGGGCTGACCATCTCCCTGGCGGCCATCATGTTCGCGCTCACTTCCGGCCCGTGGGGGCGAGCTTCGCAACGCTTCGGGGTGCGCCCTGTTCTGACCGCTGCGATGGGGATGGGGGCGATCGCCCTCGCCGCATTTGCCTTGCTCGCCCACTTCGGTATGAAAGGCGTGTGGGTCGGCACCGGCCTGCTGCTGGGCGTGATACTCACCCGCGGCGTTATCTACGGGGGCGCGATCGCGGCCCTGAACCCCACGGTACAAACCCACCTGGTGACCCACACCGTGACGGAGGCCCAGCGCCTGAAAGCAGTGGGCGGCATGGGTGCGGTAACCGGCCTGTCCTCCGTGGTGGGGGCGATGATCGGTGGCGCCTTGGCAGCCATCGGCGGGCTAATGCTGCCTCTGACCGTCATGCCGGTGCTGATGCTGCTGGCGATCGGGATGCTGCTGTGGCGTTTCCAGCACAGCAAACCGCTGGCCGAGATGGAAAAACCCGCGAAACTGTCCTACTTTGACCCGCGCGTATTCCCCTTCCTAGTGGTCGGCCTGGCCCTGTTTACCGCCTTCGCTGCGCTGGGGACGCTGTTTGGATTCATCGTGCAGGACCGCTTCGGTATGAGCGCGACTGCGGCCGCGTCGTTCACCGCCCTCTACATGGTGGTGCTGTCAATCTTCCTGATCCTGGCACAAGCGGTGGCAGCGCCGAAACTGGGCTGGTCGTCAGTGGTGCTGATGCGCCGCGGAGTGCTATTCGCCCTGGCCGGTACGGTGCTGCTGCTGTTCGCCTCTAGCCACTGGACCTTAACGTTGGCGACCATCCTGTTTGGCTTCGGCGCGGGCCTGATAATGCCCGGATACAACGCGGGACCCACGATCCACATGTCCGCCCGCGAACAAGGCAGCCTGGCGGGCCTAATTCACGCCAATAACGGGATGGCCTACGCCATCGCACCGGTCACTTTCACCGCCCTCTACGGGTGGGATCCGCGCTACCCGCTAGCGGTGGCGGCGCTGCTCTTGGCGGCGGCAATGCTGTTTGGCTACCTGCATCCGAAGTTGCGCGAACTGGCGGCGGTGAACCGCGCGAATTAACCACATCGATTAAAAACGCTCAGCGGGTTTAGCAAGCTCACTGCGTGAGGATTTCCAGATCGAACTCGTTAATGCGCGGCGGCGTCACCGGCCAGTCGCTGCCTTGACGTTCCACATCCGTTTCCGAATGCGCGCCACACGAATCCGCCAGGGAAACCACGGAAGCATCGTTAGTGGACCATTCGTTGGTGCACACCCCGAACTTATCCCCCAGCGGACCATCGATCTTCACCAGGAAGCCACAAGAAGCGCAGGTGGAAGGAACTTTGCGAGCCTGCACGCGGCCCTTCCCGCGTTTGCTCCACCGCGCGAGGGCGTCATTCACGCCCTGGTCAGAAAGCACCCGCACCCGTGAAAGCGGACCACTATCGCCGTTTTCGCTCACCTCCCGGATCGGCACCAGCCGCTCATCGTTAGCGCGGTACGGGAGTACGTCAGCGGGGTTAACGTCACTGGGTTCGAGGCGCTCTTCCCACGGCACCCACTCGGGTGCCAACAGCGCGCCCGGGCCGGGCAGCAGGTCGATCTCACACACCGTGGTGTGCTTTTGGCGCGGTGCGCGCGCCACCGTGATGGCCCAGTGCCACCCCACGTAGCCCGGTTTCAGGCAGGCGAAGAAGTGGGTTAGTAGGCGCTCGCCATCCACCCGCGAACCTACCGAGTCCCCCACTTCTTCCAGGGGTACGACTTCGGCGATAATGTCGCGGATCTCGTCCACCGCTGCCAAAAGTACCTTGTCGGCGCGGGGCTTGGAGTCGCGCGGTTTAGAATCGCGGGGTTTCGAGTCGCGCGTTCTGGCTTCGCGTGCCTCGCAGTCACGGGGTTTCGAGTCGCGCGTTTTGGTTTTGCGGGACTTGGTATTGCGCGCTTTGGCGCCGCCGTCCTCGCCATCGCGGGTTTCAGCGCCGGCTTTGTCGGCGTCGGTTTCGCCGCTATCGTCGCTCGACTGGGCGTCAGGGTGTTTGGCGCCGCCGTCCTCGCCGCCGCGGGGCTCCTCCACGCGGGGCTCATCACCACCGTCCTCGCGGGGCTCCTTTTCCGAAGGCTCACCCTCACGCGATTGTGCGGGTGACACCTCGCCAGCGGCCACCGCGCTGCCAGCGTCAGTTTCTACGTCCTCGCCAATATTCTCGGCCAGGTTTTCCAGGGAAGTTTCAGGCATCTTTCTTAAGCATCAAAATCGTCAGCTACCGCCCGCAATAACTGCGCAATCTTCGCGGAATTCTCCGGGTATCGCCCGGCGCGCAAAGTTGCCGAAGAAGCGTCCAGTAGCTTAATCAAGTCTTCAACCAGCCCCACCATTTCCGGTGCGCGACGCCGGCGCAATTTACGCAAAGACGGGGCCTCGGGCACCACCGTCACCGTCAGCGCCTGCGGACCCTTGCGGCCGTCCGCCACCGAATACTTCACGCGGGTTCCCGGTCGCGGGTTGGCGGCGTCGGCAGGTAACGCCGAGGCGTGGAGGAACACTGAGCTCCCGTCATCTCCATCGATGAAGCCGAAACCTTTCTCGGCATCGTAAAACTTCACCTTCCCGGTAGGCACAGCATTCTCCTTCAACAAATAGTAGGGACGGCCCTGCAGATATGAGCCGTTACGTCTTATGATATGTCCATAACGATAGTTACCGCTACGAGGGAGCACTACGCTGCGCGCCCCATACCCGCGGGGCTGCGTGAAAGCGTGCTGGCACCGAGAGCTGGAGGATGCAGTTGGACACCGGTTGGCTAGGAGGCGGCGCCGCGCTGCTGGTCGCTGCAATAGTGGGCTGGTGGTGGATCGCCCGCAGCCGCAAAGCCGCCGCTGGCCGCGATCCCAATTCGATTGCCGAGGACGGTGCCGACGTTACCGCGAACCCGGCAGTTGGCAACCCTGACCCACGCGAAGAAGTACCCGGCCAGTCCGGTAAGTCCCACCAGGTGCGCGGCGTGGGCGAACCCGACCCGGCAGAGGCAGCGCCCACCGACGCGCCGGCCAACCTGCCCGACACCGCTGCAGCTGCGAAGTCCGGCTCCGCGCACTCGGGTGCGCTGGGCGAATCCGCAGCCGCTACCCCTCGGTCCCCTAAATCTGACGGCGACGCCAGCGCCGGAAACGACAGCCCTGCGCCCGACGGAACCGAAACGGCCGAATCCGGCGAACCCGCCCCCAGCGGACCCGGCGAACCCGCCGGACCCGCCGCCGATGACCCCGGACCCGACGCTGACGGACCCGCCGCGGACACCGTCCTCGTGAAAGCCACTCCCCTAACCAGCGAAGATGTTGCCCGCTCCCTCGCGCAGGCCCGAGCCGACCTGTGGGCTAGCCGATGGCTACTTGGAAACCAAGTCTGCGAAGATATGGAAACCGCCATCGCTCAGGCGCAGCAGGCTCTGGACAGCGGATATTTGGCGACCGGCCAACCCGCGCGAGCGGCCTTAGGGCTGCGCCCCTACCTGGCGGAAGTTGAACGCACTGGCGAGGCTCTCAACCCACTGCGGCGCGCCAGTTTCGCCGCTGCCGCGAATGCTGAACTGGGAACCAGTGAGTCCGCCGACGGCCAAGATCTAGAAAAAGTCAGCGTCAACCCGGCTGGCGGCTTGGCGCAACTAGCGCAAGAAGTACGTGACGGGCTCCAGCAAGCGCGCCTGGAAGTGGCGCGCCTAGCACCCACCGCCGGCAGCACGATCTCCACTCAACTGCGCAATTGGCTCTCCCAAGCCAACATCGCTGCCGTCACGGTAAGCCGCGAAATCGCCGCCCCCGGGCCCGCCCCTTTGAGCGCCCGCCACTTGCAGGAACTAGAAGCCAAACTGCTGGGCGCAATTTGGCGCCGACGCCTGATTGCCCTCGTGGCGCAATACCGCCGCGCCCACGACTGGGCGCAAACCACCACCGACGCTCGTACCTGGTTTGAGTTGGCACAGTTAGCTACCGAAATCACCGGACTGCAGGCCGACCTGCTGCTCCGAGAAGCCACCATTAGCGAGGACGATCTGGCCACCTTGGCGCGGGTACGTACCCTCACTGCCACCAGCGAGGGCGCCGAGCAGCTGGCGCACCAACGCACCTCTGCCGCGGTGGTGCGCCAGTGTGAGGACTTGTGGCAGCGTTGGCGCGGACAGTTCACCGCCGCCGCCGAGAGCGCAGCACCTCAGGCAGCCAGTAAGGAAGCAGCGGTGCAGACTGCCGAAGAAACCGAGCCAGTGCAAACCGCCGAAGAAACCGAGCCAGTGCAAACCGCCGACACGGATGCGCCCGAGGAAGCAGACACCGCCCTACCATAGGCAAGCTGTCCGCACAGCCCTTAGAATCTAAACACGAATAGACCCCGGTAGGAGGTTCCCGGTGAGCTACTTGCGTCGACTACCAAAATCCTCAGCCTTAGCAGCGCTGACTGTCTCGGCGGCCCTGCTGTTGCCATCCGCCCTGGCCCATGCGGCAAACCCGATTACGGTGGAGGACCAGCTGGAGGACACCAAACAGATCCTCTCCCCCTCCGACGCTGACCATATCAACGCCGAAATCGACAAGGTACGCGAAAGTGGCGTGAACTTATACGTGGTGTTGGTTGACAACTTCGATGGGACCAGCAGTGCGGACCAGTGGTGCATAGACACCGGGGAGAAATCGAAACTCGCCTCCAACGCGGTGATCTTCGCTATCGCAGGAACTGAACGCAGCTACGCCATTTGCTCTGGCCCGGACTCGGCAGTGCCGCAGGGGACGCTGACCGCGGCGGCCAGTAGTGCTGCCCAGGCGATGCGCGGGGAGGAAGTTTCCGGACCCGTTTTGACCGACGCGGTCATCCGGCTGCGCGAGCGCCTGACTGACAATGCCGCGCAGGCCCCCGCCCCGGGAAGCAATAGTGACAAAACTGGGACCCAAAATCCCAGCAGTAGTGACAACTCCCCTTTGCTGTTGCTCACAGCGTTGCCGATTTTGCTCTTAATGGGCGGCGTTATGTTGCTGCTCTACGTGATCGCCAGGGCCCGAAAGTTGCGCTCCAAGCATCCCCAGATGCTTTCCCAAAACGCTCCCGCCCCAAACTTGGAGCAGTTGCGTTCGCAAGCATCGGTCGCCTTAATGAATACCGAGGACGCAGTGCACGCAGCCGGTGACGATCTGGCCTTCGCGCGCGCCCAGTTCGGGCAAATCGCCACTGAATCTTTCGCCAAGGCCCACGAAGAAGCCGACCAGTTAGTGCGCCGCGCCTTCGAACTGCAATCGCAGATGGATTCGGCCACCGCGCAGCCGGCGCAGCAGCAGCAAATGGCGCAGGAAATCTTGCAGCTGTGCGACCAAGCCCAGCAGCTACTGGCCTCCCACTCCGAAGAGTTCACCCGGTTGCGCAACGTGGAAGCCAACGCTCCGGCCGCCATTAGCGACTTGCGGGAACGAGTGCGGGAGGCGCGGCAAATGATTGAACGCACCCGCTCCGAAATTGAGGGCCTGAAACTGACTTTCTCGGAAGAGTCTTTGCGTTCCATCCTGGACAATCCGCAGGCTGCCGGCCAGCTGCTGGATGCGGCGGAAAGTAACTTGGATGCGGCACAAACCGCCCTCGACACTGACCGGGCGGAAGCCACCCACCGCATTGGAATTGCCCAGCGTGCCTTCGGGCAAGCGATGGTGCACATCGAAGAAGTCATGTCCGCCTCCAACGACCTGGCGAAATCGGAAGAGCGCCTGGCACAAGCTATCGGGTCGATTTCTTCCGACATCAAGGACGTCGATCGCCTAGCCGGTCGTGACCAGGCGTTCGGTCCGCTGGTGGAAGACGCGGAAGCGGCCATTAGCTACGCACACCAAGCGCGCCGCGGTCAAAGTGATCCGCTGGAAGCGCTCTCAAAGCTGCGCACCGCGGAAGACGCCCTCGACAGCGCGTTGGCGCCGCTGCGCGAAGCCAGTGAACGCAAGAACCGGCAGTTAGAGCGCCTGCGCACTGATTTCGAACTCACTGATGACGCGCTACGCCGCGCCAAAGCGTACTTGGCGACCCACCGCGGGGTGGCTTCCGAAGCCGCCCGCCAGTTCTTCCGCCGCGCCGAGGAACAACGCCAAGAAGCCCACGGGATTTACCAAACCGACGCTACCGGCGCCATTGAACTGCTGCGGGTAGCGAAACTCAACGCGGAAAAGGCCATTAGCCTCACCGACGATGATTCGCGTCGGGGCCAGCAGGCCTACCAGCAGGCGAACACCGGTGGCATTGACCCGTGGTCGCTGGTGCTGGGCGGGATTTTGCTGGGCGACCGCGGCGGGCGCTCCCACAGTGACTGGAACTTAGGCGGATTCGGCGGCGGATTCGGCGGCGGTGGTTTCGGTGGCAGCTTCGGTGGAGGTTCAGCAGGGACCTTCGGTGGCAGCTTCGGTGGGGGCGGCTGGTCCTCCGGCGGCTCGGGTAAATTCTGACTTTATTTGTGGCCACAACCACCAAGGCTCGGTAAAATATAAAGGTAGCTTCGCGAAGACTAAAGGGCGAGGAAATCCCCTCCACTACGGTCTTACGCGCAGGATGAAAGGACATCTCAATGGCAGAGAAGCAAACCATTTTGGGACGCATCACCCAACTGGCACGCGCCAACCTCTACGCGCTGATTGAGCGCGCCGAAGATCCCCAGAAGATGCTTGACCAGCTAGTGCGCGACTACACCAACTCCATCGCGGAGGCGGAAGAAGCCGTCGCCCAGACCGTTGGTAACTTGCGTCTGGCGGAGAAGGATTACGAGGGCGATGTGGCCGCGGCCAAGGAGTGGGGCGAAAAAGCCGCTGCCGCTTCGAAGAAGGCTGACGAAGTTCGCGCCGCCGGCAACGAGGATGAAGCCCAGCGTTGGGACAACCTCGCCAAGGTGGCTCTGGGTAAGCAGATTGAAGCTGAACGCGCCGCTGAAGAAGCCAAGCCGATGCTGGAATCCCAGCGTCAGGTGGTCGACAAGCTCAAGGACGGTCTCAACCAGTCCCGCGCTAAGCTCGACACCTTGAAGACCAAGCGTGACCAGCTGATTGCTCGCCAGCGCACCGCGGAAGCCCAAACCAAGCTGCAGGACGCGGTCTCTTCCATCAACGTGATGGACCCGTCCTCGGAATTGGCTCGCTTCGAAGACAAGGTTCGCCGCCAAGAAGCGATGGCTCAGGGCCGCGCGGAACTGGCCGCAGATTCCTTCGAGAACCAGTTCGCGGAGTTGGAAACTTCCGGCACCGACAGTGAGATTGAGCTGCGCCTGGCCAAGCTCAAGGAGAAGTAAACCAACCTCCCCAAATTTTGAACTAGCGGGTGCAGAGCCAAAATGCTCTGCACCCGCTAGGCTGTTTGGTATGGCACAAATAACTTATTTGGTAATTGATGGTGAAAATATAGACGCCACTTTAGGCGTGTCTGTACTCGACCATAAACCGCTACCCGAAGAACGCCCCCGCTGGGACCGCGTACTGTCACAAGCTGACGAATTGTGGGACCAAGAAGCCAAAGGCCTGTTCTTCCTCAACGCTTCCTCCGGACACCTACCCATGGGGTTCGTGCAGGCGCTAGTGGCGATGCACTACTCCCCCATCCCCCTGTCGGGACCGTCCAGCGTGAAGGTCGTCGATGAAGGCATCGTGCGGATGCTGGAAGCCATCATTGAGCGCGGCGAGGGCGACGTGATCCTCGCCAGCCACGACGGCGATTTCGTACCCCAGATTGAGCAGTTGCTGCAAAACGGGCACCGCGTCGCCATGATGGTCTTCCCCGAGTTCCTCTCCACTCAGTTCCAAGAACTGGAAGCCGACGGGTTGGAAGTTATCGACTTAGAGCACGACGTCAACGCCTTCCAAGTTCCGCTGCCGCGTCTGCAAATCATCGAGCTGGACGAGTTCGACCCGGTTCGCTACCTCTGACACCCCTGCGATCCCGCCCACGCTTCGCCGCTGCCCGCCACCTGGCCAGGCCGGCGGTTGCGCGTGGGCGGGTTTTAATTTCCGAGGACGGGTGCCAGCTGCTTAATCATGCGGGTATTGCCCAAGGTGTTCGGCTTTACCGAAGCCAGATCCAGGAATTGTTTCACCCCATCATCGTGGGAGGCCAGCATCTGGGCGTAGACATCCACCCCCACCGCCATGCCTTCGATCGGTTCAAATCCGTGGCGAGCAAAGAAATCGACCTCAAACGTCAGGCAAAACACCCGCTGAAGTTCCAGCTGCCGCGCCCGGCTGAGCAGCGACGTCAGCAGCCGCGAGCCCACGCCGCACCCCCGCGCGCGGGGCGATACCGCCAAGGTGCGGACCTCCCCAATGTCATCCCACAACACGTGCAGTGCGCCGCACCCGATGATGGTGGTGTCATCCTCCACCGCTACCAGGAACTCTTGCACGTCCTCGAAATAGGTAATAAGTTGCTTCTTCACCAAGATCCCCCGCTCCGCGTAGGGCTTGGTCAAGTCCGCGATGGCGCGCACATCCGCGGGCTTGGCGGCGCGGATACTCACCCTGCCGCGCGCAGCGTCAACCATGGGGGTGCCTTACTTTTGTCGCGGCCGCATGCCGCAGGTACGCACTCGCTCCAACACCCGCCGTGCCGTGCGGTCATCGATAATCAGGTCGGTCACCACTCCGGCGCGTAGCGCCCCGATCAACGGGATGGCTTTGGCTTCCCCCGCTACCACGCACAGGCGGCGCGGGATCTTCTTCAAAAGTTCCGGACTGGGGCCGGACGCGCGACGGTTGATGTCCATGTCTTCGTAGGACCCGTCCTCGCGAATCAAAACCGTGCAAATGTCGCCCACTACCCCGTCGTTGCGCACCTGCTCAATATCTTCCGGATCCAGGTAGCCGCCGGAGTAAACGTGGGAGGGTAGCTCCCCTTCGAAGGCACCCACGCCGAAAACCGCGATGTCGGCTTGCGAGATCAGCTGGAGTACCGACTTCACGGAGCGTTCGCGCCACAACGCTTTCTTGGTGTCCTCGTAGTCGAAGAAAGCGGGGACGGGGAAGTGCACCATGGTGGCGCCGAGGGCGTCTGCGGCCTGCGAAATGGTGGTGTCAATGTAGCGCACCCCGGTGCCGTGGGCCGAAGCCGCGCCGTTTAACTGCACCACGGTGGTGTCGGATACTCCTACGGGGGGAATATGGCGGGTGACTTCCGCGGTGGTGTTACCCCAGGCGATCCCGATAGTGGTGCCGGGTTTGATCATGTCCAGTAGGCGTTCGGCAGCGACTTTAGCTACGTTATCGAGGCGGTTCACCCCGGTGTCGAAGTCCCGCACCCGCACCACCGTGGAGCGGATATTGAAGATGCGGTTGAGTTCTCCCGCCAGGGTGCCGCGTTCGCCGGGGGCCGCAGCCACAGAGATGCGGACCAGCCCAGTTTCACGTGCGTAGGCAAGCAGTCGCGAAACAGAGGAGCGAGACACCCCCAGGTGGCGAGCGATGGTTTCCATCGTTTCGCCCTGGAGGTAGTACATAGAGGCGGCTTCGTGCGCGTCGTTATCCCGTATGGTCACAGTTCATAGTGTGCCATGCACGCCCGTTCAATTCATCTTAGTCGGCGCTCAACAATGCAAGCTAGCCCACAAAATAGATATTGAACCGGTAAGCTGGTCGTGATGTTTGCGCCATCCAGCGCACCCTGCATCTGGGCACCGAACACCAACAAATAACCAGCCCGGGGACTCCACCAGGGACACTCACACAAGGAAGTGGAAGGAAAATATGACCGAGAAGCAATACGTACTCGCGATTGACCAAGGAACTACCTCCTCACGCGCGATCGTTTTCGACCATGGCGGCAAGATCGTCTCCGTGGGACAGCTCGAACACGAGCAGATTTTCCCCAAGGCCGGGTGGGTCGAGCATGACCCCATGGAAATCTGGGGCAACATCCGCGAGGCCGTAGCTCAGGCCCTGTCCAAGGCGCAGATCAACCGCCACCACCTGGCCGCCGTTGGTATCACCAACCAGCGGGAAACCGCGGTGGTTTGGGACAAGACCACCGGCGAACCGGTCTACAACGCCATCGTCTGGCAGGACACCCGCACCGCTGACATCGTGCGCGAACTCGCCGGCGACGAGGGCATGGACAAGTACAAGGACCGCTGTGGTCTGCCACTGGCCACCTACTTCTCCGGCCCCAAGATCAAGTGGGTGCTGGACAACGTAGAAGGCGCCCGCGAAAAGGCCGAAAAGGGTGACCTGCTGTTCGGCAACACCGACACCTGGACCCTGTGGAACTTGACCGGTGGCCCCGACGGTGGTGTCCACGTCACCGACGTCACCAACGCTTCGCGCACCATGCTGATGGACATCAACAAGCTGGAATGGCGCGAGGACATCTGCAAGGACATGGGCATCCCCATGTCGATGCTGCCCGAAATCCGCTCCTCCTCCGAGATTTACGGCTACGGCCGCAAGAACGGCCTGCTGATCGACACTCCGATCTCCGGCATCCTCGGTGACCAGCAAGCCGCCACCTTCGGCCAAGCCTGCTTCGAAAAGGGCATGGCGAAGAACACCTACGGCACCGGCTGCTTCATGCTGATTAACACCGGCGAAGAAGCGGTACAGTCCGAAAACGGCCTGCTCACCACCGTGTGCTACAAGATCGGCGACCAGCCCACCAAGTACGCGCTGGAAGGCTCCATCGCGGTAACCGGTTCGCTGGTGCAGTGGCTGCGCGACAACCTGAAGATGATCTCCTCCGCTCCCGAGATCGAAGAACTCGCCAAGTCCGTTGACGACAACGGCGGCGTGTACTTCGTTCCCGCCTTCTCCGGGCTCTTCGCCCCCTATTGGAAGGACGATGCGCGCGGTGCCATCGTGGGTCTGACCCGCTTCAACAACGCTGGCCACATTGCCCGCGCCACCTTGGAGGCCACCGCCTTCCAGACCCGCGAAGTACTGGACGCCATGAACGCCGACTCCGGCGTGGAGCTGTCCGAACTGCGCGTTGACGGCGGCATGATCCACAACGAACTGCTCATGCAGTTCCAGGCCGACATCCTGGGTGTGGACGTAGTTGCCCCCGAGGTTGCCGAAACCACCGCCCTGGGCGCGGCCTACGCCGCCGGTATCGCGGTGGGCTTCTGGGAAGGCGAGCAGGACGTTATCGACAACTGGTCCGAAGGCAAGCGCTGGACCCCGTCCATGGATGAGGAAGCACGCGAGCGCACCTACCGTCTGTGGAAGAAGGCCGTCACCCGCACCTTCGAATGGGTAGACGACGACGTTCGCAACGCCTAAATAGCAGCCGGTCTGACCGCAGCCACTAATCCCATCCGCTGCTGACGCCCTCAGGCATTAGCAGGCAGGCGCGTGCGGTTGCTGGTAGGCACGGATCGCGACAACCCCCCGGGGTGGTTCCACTGGAGCCACCCCGGGGCTCATTTGCGCGCAGGATGTCCGGCCCGGTTGCGGTGGGGCGGCGCTGACCAGCGTTTGTGGCCCCGGGTATATCCGCCCGGTTGCGGTGCGGCGGCGCTGACCAGCGTTTGTGGAGGGCATCGTCGAGTCCGACACCTGCGAGCGGGGCGCAGATTCCAGCCCGCGCCCCCGTTCTACCTCGCGTTCACCCTCGCCGGCGGAAGCTGTTTTCCGGGTCGCCACCTACCCAACGACCTGCATTTTCAGCACGAGAACGTGACGTTATTGACCTTGTCACCCCCGCCCCCGCCCTCGCAAAAGGAAAAGCACACCGCGTCAGAAAACTCGGGCGACCCCCGCTGACTGTTACCAAAGGCCCAAATTTGGCCCCAAAACTGTTGGGCACGCGGCGCTTTATTGCACGGATTCCCAAGGGGTAACAAGCGCCTTGGAAATCGGGATAAGTCGGGGCAAGCGCCGTTTTTGAGCCATAGGCTTTAGATAAGCACGTGCACGAATGTGCACCCCCACTTGCACCACAGCGCTGCGCTGTGTCGCCGTTCACTAACGGCGGCGCACGCATCTGGACACGAAGCAGGAGCAGTGATGAAGAAACTACAAACCGATGTAGTTGTCATCGGCGGTGGAGCCACCGGCGTAGGTGTACTCCGCGACCTAGTAATGCGTGGCTTTGACGCCATCCTCTTAGAACGAGCCGACCTCGGCCAAGGCACCACCGGCCGCTACCACGGCCTCCTCCACTCCGGGGGACGCTACGTGGTCTCCGACCCCCGATCCGCCACCGAGTGCGCAGAAGAAAACGAGATCATCACCAACCTCCACCCCGACGCGGTGGAAGACACCGGGGGCCTATTCGTAGTCACCCCCGAAGATGACCCCGCTTTTGGCGACGAGTTCCTCAAAGGCGCGCACGCCACCGGCGTGTGGACAGAAGAAATCTCCCCCGCCGAAGCCCTGCAACTGGAACCGCGCCTGAACCCCGGCATCAAACGCGCCTTCAAGGTGCTGGATAAAACCGTGGACGGTTGGGCCATGCTTTGGGGCGCGGTGCGCTCGGCGAAAGCCCACGGCGGGCAGGTACTGACCTATCACCGCGTCGACGACATCGTGGTGGAAAATGGGCGAGTGGTGGCCGTCAAAGCCCACGGCACGAAGACCGGTGAGGACGTCCTCGTCGAATGTCGCTTCGCCATCAACGCTGGCGGCCCCTGGTCCGGACAGATCGCCGCCCTCGCCGGCGCCCACGACGTGGACGTGGTACCCGGCCGCGGCATCATGATCGCCATGAACCACCGCCTAGTGAACCGCGTGGTGAACCGCTGCATTTACCCCGCCGACGGTGACATTATCGTGCCGGTACACACCGTTTGCATTATCGGCACCACCGACGTGAAGGTCGACGACCCTGACCACTTGGAAATCCCCCGCAACGAAGTGCAGCAAATGCTGGACGCCGGCGAAGCCCTCATTCCTGGCTTCCGTCAAGCGCGCGCCGTGCACGCCTGGGCGGGGGCCCGCCCACTGGTCAAAGACAAGCGCGTGTCGGCCACCGACACCCGCCACATGTCTCGCGGCATGTCGATCATCGACCACCAGGCGCGCGACGAAATCAGCGGCCTACTCACCATCGCCGGCGGTAAGCTCACCACCTACCGCCTGATGGCCAAGAACACGGTGGACGTCATGTGTGACCAGATGGGTGAGCAACGCCGCTGCCGCACCACTGAAGAAATCATGCCCGGCACCGAGCGCGGCCATAACTACACCGTCACCCACCGCTTGCACGAGCGAGAAGAAGATCGCTTCGATTCCCAGATCGTATGTGAGTGTGAGCTGATGAACCGGCGCATGTTTACCCAGTTGCTGGATGCCCAACCCAACGCCACCTTCGACGACCTGCGCCGTCAACTGCGCCTGGGCATGGGCCCGTGCCAGGGTGGCTTCTGCTCCCTGCGCGCCGCCGGCATCACCCAGCAGATCGGGCGCGGCACTTCCGCTGAAGCCACCGAGCTGATGCGCCTGTTCCTGAAGAACCGTTGGATTGGCCTGTGGCCCATCCTCTACGGGCGTCAAGTGCAGCAAACCGCGTTGGATGACTGGATTTTCCAAGGCATCCTGGACATTGAGCACGTTCCCGTCACCGACGATAAAGACGTTAAGAGTAAGGCGGTCCGATGAAATCCACGGTAGTTATTGGCGCCGGCATCGCCGGCCTCACCGCAGCGCTGCGCCTGCACGAGCTGGGCCACCGCGTCACCTTGATCAGTAAAGGTATCGGCGGGCTACAACTAAGCCAAGGCACCATCGACGTCCTCGGCTATCAGCCCGACCGGGTGCGCCGCCCCCTGGACACCATTTCCAAGGGCGAGTACGAAACCGACAGTCCCGAAGGCAAGCACCCTTATGCAGTGACCGGCGCGGATCCGGTTCGCCGCGGGGTGGAATACCTGGCGCAGCTACTGGGTGAGGAATATTTGGTTGGCAACGTGGAAGAAAACGTGCTGCTACCCACCGCGGTGGGAGCCATGCGCCCCACCTGCCTGGCGCAGCCGTCTATGATGAACGGCGATTGTGCGCGCGGCAACCGGTTCCTGATTGTGGGGATCCGCCAGCTGAAGGACTTCTACCCGCAGCTGGTGGCCGACAACCTGGAGCGCACCACCTTGGAGTGGGGCACCAGCCCGAAAGCGCGTGCCACCATGATTGATTTCGAGGTGCGTCCCGGTGAAGTTGACTCCTCCGCCCTGGTTTTCGCCCGCGCCTTAGAGGACGAGGACGTGTTGCAGGCTTTCGCCCGCACCATCCGCCCCCACGTCAAAGCCGGTGAAACCGTGGGTCTACCCGCCGTGCTGGGAGTTAATGGGTCGGGCGTGTGGCGCCGTTTCCAGGAGATCTTGGGACACCCGGTGTTCGAGATCCCACTGCCCCCGCCCTCGGTCCCCGGTATGCGACTGAACCAGGCGCTCACCCAAAAGGTGAAGGATGCGCGCATCCGCTTCATGCTGGGCACAGAGGTGACCGGCGTGGACACTGACGGCAACCACGTTACCCACGTGATTGCCGCAACCGCGGGCCGCGACCGCCACATTGAAGCGGACTACGTGGTGCTGGCCGGTGGCGGTTTCGAATCGGGCGCCTTAACGATGGACTCCTACGGGAAGGTTTATGAGCGGGCCCTGGATCTGCCGGTTACCGGCGGGGAGCTGCCTGACCTGATCCACGGTGACTACTGGGGGGATCAGCAAGCCCTGTTCCGCGTCGGTGTGGCCGTCGATGAACAGATGCGGCCGCTGAATCGCGGCGGCAACGTGGTCTACGACAATGTGCGTGTGATCGGTGGCGCGGTCGCCGGAGCCATGCGCTGGCAAGAGAAATCCGGGGAAGGTATCGCCTTGGGAACCATGATCGCGGCAACAGACTCAATCGGAGGTAATCATGAGTGACGCTTTAGAGTACGCGCGCCAGAACCTCGCTCGCGCGACCCTAGATAACTGCGTTAAATGCACCATCTGTGAAACCCAGTGCCCGGTGGCGCGAGTGACCCCACTGTTCCCCGGCCCGAAGTTCGTCGGCCCGCAAGCTGAACGCTTCCGCCACGGCAAGTCAGTGGACCACTCCTTGGATTACTGCTCCGGCTGCGGTATCTGCACCATGGTGTGTCCGCAAGGGGTGAAGATCGCGGAGATCAACGCCCAGGCCCGCGCGGTAATGAAAGCCCAAAAGGGTGTGCCGGTACGTGACCGCCTAATCACCCAGACTACGCTGATGGGTAAGGCGATGACCCCGATGGCGCCGATCGCTAATACCGCACTGGGTATTAAGCCGCTGCGCATGGTGATTGACGCGGTGATGGGGATCGATAAGGATGCGCCCATGCCGCGCGCCCAGTCGCAGACCCTGCGCGGGTGGTTGAAGAAGCGTCCCGCCCCCGCTAAGCCTGCCACCCGCGGCACGGTGGTGTTCTTCCACGGGTGTGCCGGTGGCTACTTCGAGGTGCAAACCTCTAAGCACACTATTGAAGTGCTAGAGCACATCGGCTACGAAGTCCTGGTCCCCCCGCAGGGGTGCTGTGGTTTGGCGGAGCAGTCCAACGGGTTGTTTGATGGCGCCACGAAGAAGGTTTTGAAACTGTGTGATGACCTGCTGGCGGCCGGTGAGGACCTGACGGTGGTGTCGTCCTCGGGATCGTGCGCTGGCATGCTCAAGCATGAGGCGCACGAGATCATGGGACTGTCCGACCCGCGCTTGAAGAAGGTGGGGACCCGCACGGTGGAGACGTCGGAGTTCTTGCTGGACCTGTACTACCGGGGCGAGCTGCCCACTGATTTCCGCCGCCTGGACATCACTATCCCCTACCACCAGCCGTGCCAGGTGAAGAGCCAAGGCATGGGCATGCCGGCAGTGGAGTTGATGGAATTGGTGCCGGGCGTGACGGTGGTGGAGTCGGGCCAACCGTGTTGTGGTATCGCCGGTACCTACGGGCTCAAGAGCGAAAAGCGCGACATCGCCGAAGCCGTCGGTAAGCCGCTGTTTGAGATGATTCAGCGCACCAACCCTGAGCTGGCGGCCTGTGATACGGAAACTTGCCGTTGGCAGATTTCCAAGGGGTCTGGCGCGAAGATGATTCACCCGATTTCGCTGCTGCACTGGGCGTACGGTCTCAGCGATGATCTGATGGAAGCGGCCCTGGATGCGAACGAGGACGTGGAGGAAGTAGCCACCAGAAGGTAGTTCGCACCGGGCACCGGTAGTTCGTCAGAACCGCCGGTAGTGGGCGCAGGCACCAGTACCAGGCCCCGGGCACCAGTACTGGGCACCAATTAGAAAGGTCGGCCACCTAGTCGAAAGACCAGGTGGCCGACCTCTTTGCCACCCAAATGCGAGGGCTCCTAGCGCCGAAAAACCGCTGGAGAGAGAGGCAACTAGAGGGCCGCTCCGCCTTGGGGGCAAGTCTGTGGTTGTGAATCTACGGGCCGCGACCATGCAAGGTCAGGTGGGCCGGTGCTGGCGGTGAGCCTGTCAGCTAGTGACAAACTGTGTCGCCACGCTACCGCCCCCCCCCCCGTCAAGCGGGGTTAGTCCTCCCGTCCCGGCTGTTTGCCGTAATCAGCCATACCGGCTTTAGCGTTTTCCATCTGCTCTTGCGACAGCAAAGCAATCGGGGCGCCGGTTCCCATGGCACGCAGGTGGATTTCACACACGTACTCCAAAATCGGCAGCATATTCACCGCTTTAGTGGCGCTCGGACCAATGGTGATGGCCCCGTGGTTCTTCATCAAAGCACCGGTACGGTCGCGCAGCGCTTCGGTTACGAACTTCGCCAAATCATCGGAACCGAACCCGGCGTAGGGAGCCACCCGGATGGGGCCACCGAACATCGCGCAATAGTAGTGCGAAGTGGGGATCTCGTCGACCACCAGGCCCAGGGCGGTGGAGGCGGGAGCATGATTGTGGGTGATGGCCTTGGCGTCGGTGGCGTGGTAAACACTCAGGTGCAAAGGTAATTCCGAGGACGGTTTCAACTGTCCTTCCACGTGGTTACCGTCCATGTCGTAGACCACCACGTCCTCGGCGGTCATAGTTTCGTAAGGCACGCCGGAGGGGGAAATGGCCACCAGGTCGCCCTCGCGAATGGAGACGTTGCCGGCGGTGCCGACGATCAACCCTTCGCGCTGCATGAACAGGCAGGTATCTACGATCTCTTGACGTTGCTCAGGTAGTAACATGACTGCTCCTTATTTCTTTTCATCCCACACTTGTGGGTTAGCTAAATGGGTGGGGCGCTGCCCGCGCAAGAATGCGGCAATGTCGGCCGCCCCGATGCGGGCCGCCAAGCGGGAGGCTTCCTTCGAAGCGCCCGCCAAGTGCGGGGTGAAGGTCACGCGCGGGGCACTCATCAGACGGTGGTCGGCCGGGAGGGGTTCTTCGGGGAGGCAATCGAAAGCGGCGGCGAATAAGTGGCCACTTTCGAGGGCGTCACACACCGCGTCGTAATCCACCAAGGAACCGCGAGCGCAGTTCACCAGGATCGAATTCGCCGGCAGCTTGGCAATCGCTTCGGCATTAATCAGGTGCTGGTTTTCCGCGGTGGCACGCGCATGGAGGGTGAGGATGTCGCTACCGGCTAACAGTTCGTCCAGGTCCTGCACGAAGCGAATATTTTCCGCACCGCTGCGGTCCTTCGCCCACGGGTCGTATACCAGTACTTCACCGCCGAAGGACGCCATAATGTTGGCTACCTTCGCTCCTACCGCGCCGTAGCCTATCACTCCCACAGTGGAGGAACCGATTTCGGGCCCGACGTTGTCGAAGATGTAGTAGTCCGAGCGCCACTGTCCGCCCACCACTTCTTGGTGACGTTGGGGGATTTGGCGGGCGGCCGCCAGGATCATCCCCACGGTGTGTTCGGCGGTGGCGGTGGCGTTGCGCCCCGGAGTGTAGGACACCAAGATCCCGCGGGCGGTGGCTGCGTCGATGTTGACGTTCACCGGTCCGCCGCGGCAAATGGTGATCAGCCGCAGGTCGGGGCAGGCGTCCATGACTTTCTCGGTGAAAGGGAAAGTGTGGGAGAACGCGACTTCGCAGCCTTGCAGGGCGGCGATCAGTTCGTCCTCGTCCCCTAACGCTTCTTTAACTTCGGCCACGTCGTGGAAGGGTGGCACCGGCCAGGTGGAAGCCAGGTGCGCCATTTCCACGTCCGGTGCTTGCGCGGTGAGGGCTTCGCGCATGACGTCGTCGGTGAGGAAACCGTCGGAGGCTAGTAGTACTCGCATGGGCTGATTACTCCTACTGGGTTACGGCTTTGCGTAGTTCACGCATCTGCTTCCACACCGGTTGGATGGCTTCGCGGGTAGCGATGAAGATCCGGTGGGTGAGGTCGTAGATTTCCCGGTTCTCGGGGTTCGGTTCGAAGGTCGCCATGGAGGTACCCAACGCTTGGGCCGCTTCCTGAATGGTGGGGAAACGCCCAGCGGATACCAGGGCGAGGACAGCCGCCCCACGCGCCCCCGCTTCGGGAGCGTCTTGGCGGATCACGCGTTTGCCGGTGGCGTCGGCCAGGATTTCGCACAGCAGGTCGGAGCGGAAACCACCACCGGAAACCACCAGGTCAGTTTCCACTTCCAGGGCGTTCACGCATTCAACCAGGGAGAAGGCCACGCCCTCGTAAACTGACCGCAGGATGTCTTCGCGCGCCGAGGTCAGCGACATGCCCTGCCAAGAAGCCGAAGCGTTGGTGTCCAAGAAGGGGGCGCGTTCCCCTCCAGGGGAAGCGTAGGGCAGGTAAATTACGCCGCGCGAACCCGGTTTGGCTTTGCGGGCTTGGGCTTCGATGGCAGACCAGTCTTCGTCCTCCAAACCCAGGGTGCGCCGGATCCAATCCAGGTTGGGGGTGCCGGTCATGGGCGCCATGAACTCCAGCACCTGGGTGCCGTTACCGGTGGCGAGCACCATCGACAGGTCAGATTTACGCTCTGCCACTGACGGCAGCAGGGTGCCGACGAAACCCGTGGTTCCCAGAATCAGCCAGGTGGCGTTGTCTTCGATGGCTCCCAGGCCCATACCGGTGACGGCCACGTCGATCATGCCCACCCCGACGGGTGTGCCAGCGGGGATGCCGGTGCGCTGGGCCGCTTCTTCACTCAGCGGGCTGGCCGGTCCGTCGGCGTGGCGGATTTCGGGCAGCAGCCGCAGGGTGTCTTCCAGTCCGAGGTCGGTGGCCAGGTCGGCACAGAAGCCGGAGGCGTCACGCACGTCCAGGAAGGAGCGGGAGGCTTCGGTGTAGTCGGTGGCGCGCACGCCGGTGAGTTTGAAGCGGATCCAGTCTTTACAGTTCAGGTGGGTGGCGGCGCGCTCGACCGCTTCGGGTTGGGTTTCTTTGAGTTCTTCGATGAGGACGGGGAATAGCCCACCGAAAACGGTGGTGCCGGTGACGTCTAGGACTTTGCGGCCGCGCCCGTCCACTTCCCAGGCGTTGACGCGGTCGGCGGCGCGACCGTCGAGCCAGTTGGCGGCGGGCCGGGTGGGTTTGCCTTCGGTGTCGATCAGCCAGGCGCCGTCTCCTTGGCCGGTTAGACCGATTCCCACCACATTGGTATCAGGTAGTTGAGCTCTTACCTGAGTGAGGCAGTCTGCGACTGCTTCCCAGATTAGCTCCATGTCTTGTTCGGCTTCTCCATTGTCCCCATACTGTACGGGTACGGATGCGTGGTGGGTGGCTTGGATCTGTCCATCCAGGTTGAAGGCAACGGCTTTTACCGCGGTAGTACCGCCATCGATACCGATAACGATGTCGCTCACGTTTACTCCTCATCGAGTGTGATTAGTGTGCGGTCCGGAAGTTGACCGGTGGCGCGGGCGCCGGAATGGTTGGTCGTGGTGGTGCGCGAGGGCGGGAGATAGTGGGCGTTGACCACCCTCTTTTATCCTAAGACTAATTCCAGCTTTTCTCAAGCATTATGCAAAAGTCTAGTTGTTTTTCTCAGTACTGTCGCAAATTATTGGTTTAGGTTCCATCCACAACGACTGTCACAGATACTAATAGCATGAGCGAAATCCCAGATCGCGCCACTCCTGCTGAACGCCAACGACAAATTGTGGACGCCGTAATCGCGGGCGGCGCATTGCGTATCGACGACATCGCTGAGCGCATGAAAGTCTCCCCCGTTACCATCTACCGTGATGTCCAGGTCCTGGAGGAAAGCGGTGTGGTGGAGCGCGCTAAGGGGCATGTGCGACTGCGAGCATCCTCCACTGTGGAACTCCCGCCGCAGATTCGACGCACGCGCGCGCCGGAAGAAAAATCCGTCGTCACCGCCGCCGCCATGCATCTGGTTAACCCCGGTGATGCGATCTTGCTGGATGACTCCTCTACTCTGCTGCCGATGCTGCCGCTACTTAAAGACATCACGCCACTTACCATCATCACCAACTCCCTCACAGTGGCCGACAGTATCCGCGATTGGGGGGACCACCAGCTAGTGCTAATTGGGGGGCGTTACCGGCAGTGGGCGCACGCTTTTTACGGCACGCTAGCAGTGTCTCAAGTTAAGGAACTGCGCGCGGACGCCTGTTTTATGTCTGACGCCGCGGTGTGGGGCGGATCGATCTACAACCCGATGGATTACGTGATCGACATGAAGCGCGCCATGTTAGAGCAGGCCACGCAGCGCACCCTGCTGATCGACAGCTCTAAGTTCGCGCGCCACGCCTGGCAAAAGACCGCGCCGCTGAGTGTATTCGACACCATCATTGTGGACCAGGCCGTGACCGAGGCCCAGCACGAGATACTGCTGGATTCGGGGGCGGAAGTCATCGTCGCCCGCGGGTAGGGAGCGCGCCCTGCTGGGTGGCTGCCCGCAGGGCGACAGACGCTGGATGCGCTAACGGCAGGAATCGAGGTGCGGGCGGCCTGCATGGCGGCCGCAGCCGCTAACGTGAGCCCGGCCTCGGCGTCAGCACCGGGCGCGCCCACTACGCCACCGGGGTGGCGCCGCCGTCCAGTCGCAAACTAGTGCCCGTGATATAGGCTGCCGGCGCGGACGCCAAGAAAGCTATCGCCGCACCCATCTCCGCTGGCTTTCCCAACCGGCGCACCGGAATGGTGTTTTCAAACTTGGCGCGCACCGCCTCGGCCGTGCTGCCCTCACGCTCCGCCTGATCCGCATCCAACTGGTCGATACGCGGGGTGGCGATGCGACCGGGGTGGACCAGGTTAACGGTGACACCGTCGGGCCCAACTTCAGTGGCCAACGCCTTCAAGTAACCGGCCAGCGCCTGCCGCCCCAAGGTGGAAAGTACCAACTGTTCGCTGGGCGTAATCACTGCGGTGGAGCCGATGGCGATGATGCGCCCCCAACCGCGCTCACGCATGCCAGGTAGCGTGGCGCCCACCATCTGCACGTGCGGGGTCAGCAGGCGACGCACCGCGCCCTCCACGTCCTCGCCGCTAACAGCGCTGGGTAGGCCGGGTTTGGGGCCGGGGCCGTTTAGTACCAAAATGTCGATCGCGCCCAGCTCTTTTACGCAAGTGGCGAGGGCGGACTCCACTGTTTGCGCATCTTCAACGTCCATAGGCGCGGCGATGGCGGTTCCCCCACTGGCGCGGATTTCATCGACCACCGGCTGACAGCGTTCGCGAGTGCGGCCGGTGACGCACACTTTCACGCCCTCAGCACCCAACGCCAGGGCAGCGCCGCGCCCCAAACCGGAGGTGGAGGCGGCTACAAACGCCACCCGGTTAGCGATTCCTAAGTCCATCTGCTCCCCCTTCAACAGGTTTGAAGTGGCCGGCGCTGGACTATTTGCGTATCACTGCCGGAAGGCTGTGTCCAACTTCTTTGCCGGGCCAGCTACCAAAACGGTTTGACCTTTACGTACCACGGTATCAGCAACCGCCGACAACCAATTGCCTTCTTCGTCGCGCACCCCGATGATGGTGATCCCCAGGCGGGAGCGGATCGCCAGTTGCGACAGCGGCACCCCGGTGTACTTTTCCGGCATCACGGTGGTGGCCATGGCGAAACCGTGGCCCAGGTCGAAGTAGTCCGAAAGGGAGCGGGTCAGCAGGTGCGCGGCCCGCACCCCCATGTCCTTTTCCGGATGGAAAATGTGTTTGATGCCCATTTGTGCGAGGATTTCACCTTGCTGCTCGGTGGAAGCCTTCGCCCAGATCTCGGGGCCGTCGAGTTTAAGTAAGGCCGAGGCCACCAGGATGGAGGCCGCCAGGTCAGCTCCGATGGCGACCACCGCGTTGGGGAACTCATCGACCCCCAGCTGCCGCAGGGTTTCCACGTCGGAGGCATCGGCGCGCACCACCTGGGTGAGTTTGCCGTTCATGGACTGCACCGTGGCTTCGTGGTTGTCGATGCCCAGCACCTCCACCCCGGAGGCGATGAGTTCTTCAGCCATGGCGCGCCCGAAGCGCCCCAAGCCGATGATGACCACGCCACCGTTGTCAGGGTTGATGTGGGGATGGAGGGAAAACGTGAGCCTAGCCAATGAGGGGCCTTTCTTTGGGGAGTTCGAAACGTGGCATTTGCGGGTTGATGGCCAGGGCGGTGGCGACCGTTATGGGTCCCACACGTCCGAAGAACATCAACAGGGTCAGCATGATCTGCACGCTGATGGGAAGGGTCGGGGTGATGCCGGTGGATAGTCCGACTGTCCCCAAAGCGGAGGTAACTTCAAACAGGGAGCGGTCCATGCCGTGCTCGGTAAGCAGCATCATCACCCCGGTGCATACCACCACGATAGTGAACGCCAGTACCAACACGGTGGTGGCTTGGCGGTGCACCGAGCGGCCGATACGTGAGCCGAGGACGTTCACTGCCCGCCCGGCTTTCACTTCGGTTAACACCATGAAGAACAGCACCAGCGCGGTAGTTACCTTCATACCGCCGGCGGTCCCAGCGGGGCCACCTCCGATGAACATAAGGAAGTCAGTGACCAGCAAGGTGACGTCCGATTGGGCTCCGATATCCATGGCGTTGAAACCGGCGGTGCGAGGTGAAACAGCGGTGAAGAAAGACAGCAGCAGTTTGCCTGGCACTGACAGGGAAGCCATAGTGGCTTGGTTGTTCCACTCCAAGATAGCGATGGCGGCCCACCCACCCAGTAGCAAAGCTGCGGTACCGAACAGCACCATGCGGGTGTTGAGGGAGAAATACATCAGGGTTTTGCCGCGGGCCTTCAGGGCGCGTCGAAACTCGATTAACACGGGGAAGCCCAAACCGCCGATGATGATGAGGAAGCTGATGGGGAGGATCATCAGCGGGTCGGTGGCGAAACTCATCAGCGAGTCAGTGTAGAGGGAAAAGCCGGCGTTGTTGAAGGCCGACACCGCGAAAAACACTCCGTGCCCGAGGGCGTGGGAGAATGACTCTCCTTTGCGCCAGAACAAGTCCAACACCATGGGGATAGCGAAGAGCGCCTGGATCCCCAGGGAGTACATCACGATGCGGCGCACCACTGCGGCAATTTCGCGCGGCGACACCAGCCCCGCGACGGAGGCCACCACGATGCGTTGGCGCAGGTTCAGCCGGTCGGCGATCAGCAGTGCCATCAACGCACCCAGCGTCATGGTTCCTAAGCCACCGATCTCCATCAAGATGGCTAAGACCACGTGCCCGAAGGTAGTCCAGTAGGTCTGGGTATCAACCACGATCAGGCCGGTCACGCAGGAAGCGGAAGTGGCGGTGAAGAATGCTGCGCTAAGGGGCGCACCGCCCTCGAGCGCCGGTCCCGCCAGACGCGCGGGACTGCCGCCTGGCCAAGCTGGTGCCCCGGTGCGGGCGATGGGGAGCATCAAAAGTAGCGTCCCCAGCATTATGACTCCCGCCAGTGCGAGGGCGGAGGCGCGCGCTGGTTGCGAAAGCAACCCGGGGCGGGTGCGCGAAGGCCCGCGAGAAAATAGGCCCACAGGCGGGTACTATCCGAGTCGCTTTACGAGGGGGAAGGTGATGGTTTCGCGAATCCCCTGACCGGTTAGGGCCATCAGTAGGCGATCCAATCCCATACCCATGCCGCCTGTGGGGGGCATGCCCTGTTCCATGGCTTCGAGGAAGTCCTCATCCAGAACCATGGCTTCAGGGTCGCCCTTGGCGGCGGCCAGGGCTTGCATTTCGAAACGCTCACGCTGGATCACCGGGTCGATCAGTTCCGAATACGCGGTAGCCAGTTCGAAGCCGCGCACGTACAGGTCCCACTTCTCGACGCGTCCGGGCAGGGACCGGTGGGCGCGCACCAGCGGGGAGGTATCCACGGGGAAGTCGCGCACGAAGGTGGGTTCCCACAGGTGGTCGCCGACCAGTTCTTCGAAAATCAACTCCACGATCTTGCCATCGAGGGCGTGGTCGGGGACGTCAATATCGTGCTGTCCGGCCAGTGCCAGCAGACGCTCGCGCGGGGTGGAGGGGTCCACGTCCTCGCCCACCGCTTGCGAAACTGCCTCATAAAGGCTGATGGATTTCCACTCCCCCGACAGGTCGTAGGTGGAGCCGTCGGCCAGGGTCACCACTTCGGTGCCGAGGGCGTCGCGGGCAGCCTTTTGCACGAACTCGCGGGTGCGACGGGCCATGGAATCGTAGGTGCCGTAAGCTTCGTAGGCTTCCAGCATGGTGAACTCCGGGGAGTGGGAGGAGTCAGCGCCTTCGTTACGGAAGTTGCGGTTGATTTCGAAGACCTTTTCAATGCCGCCCACCACTGCGCGTTTGAGGAACAACTCCGGGGCAATACGCAGGTATAGCTCGGTGTCGTAGGCGTTCATGTGGGTTTGGAAGGGGCGAGCAGCAGCGCCACCGTGGATGTTTTGCAACATCGGGGTTTCGATCTCAATGAACCCGGCGTCGTCGAAATATTCGCGCAGGGAACGCACCACCTTGGCGCGCATACGCACCATGTCTCGGGCGGCAGGGCGCACGATCATGTCCAGGTGACGGCGGCGGATGCGCGATTCTTCCGACAGCGTCATCTCTTCACCGTCTTCGGTGGTGAAGGTCTTGGGCAGGGGGCGCAGGGCTTTGCCGGCCAGTTGCCAGGCGGGCACGTCTTCGCCGGCAGTGGCGAGGACGGACAGTTCCCCGCGGCGCGAGCGCAGCGGGTGGCCGTGCACGAACAGGTGGTCGCCCAGGTCGACGTCTGCTTTGAAGTCCTTGAGGCTGTCGATGCCAATATCCTTAGCGGAGAGCATGATTTGTAGGCGGTTTCCGGCGCCGTCTTGGATCACCGTGAACACGAGTTTGCCCGATCCACGGATGAACATCACGCGGCCAGCTAGGCCCACTACGTCCTCGGACTGCTGATCGGTTTCCAAGTGGTCGTACTGGCTGCGAACCTGTTCGATACTGGAAGTGATCGGCAGTTGCGCCGGATAAGGGTCGCGTCCGGCGGCGAGCAGGCGGTCGCGTTTTTCGCGACGCACGCGCACTTGTTCGGGAGCGTTAGGGGTTTCGTTCACGGTTGTTTGAGATTCCACGCCTCTATCGTAGCGTTAGCGGCGGCGCCGACGCATTCAGCGCGGGTGTGAGGGTGGCTACCGCCGGGACGCTGCCCGCACTGCCTGCGGCGCCTGCGCGGGCGACTACTCGTCGATAACGCGCGCCAACGCCCGATCGACGTCGTGAGAGCAACTCACCCACGGCCCCACTTCCAGCTCCCCCCAATGGTCAATGCGGGCGTGGGCTGCCACCTGGCGCACCACGTCCTCGCCCGTAGTATCGGCGCCGGTAAGGACCACCTGGTCAGCGTAGAGCAGGTCGTCGACCAGCACTTCACTGACGGTGGCGTCCGAGTCATCGGACCAGTCGGGAGATTCCACCAGGCGACAGGTGTGCATCCACTGGCTCACATCGAAATCGTCGCTGGCCCCTACCAGTAGTTGCAGCGCCACTTGCGTATCGACCGCGGTGATCGCCCTCGCCAATCGGAAATGGCGCAGCGGGCTGGCGGGCATTTCGATGGCTTGTTGGAGGCGCACGCTGGCGCTGGCCAGTTCGATGCCGCCAGGAATGATGACGAGGACGGGGCCGCCGCTGGGCAGGTCGGCCAGCAGGTTGGCGACTAGTTCCACCGTGGCGCAGGTGAGGCAGCTGATTTCGCGGATTTGGCGGTAGGTTTCCTCGCTGCCGGCGCGCGTGATGGTGATTTCGTAGGTTTCCCAATCGGTTTCGAAATCGAGTGCGATGGTGGTCAGGTTGGACACGCCGTGGGTGGCCCATTGAAAGCAGCTGCGGGCGATGAGGTCGTGGGCGCTCGCGATTAGCAGTGGTCGCATGTTTCCCCATTCTAGGTGGTGTGGGCGGCAGGTCGGGAGATGTCCACAACCCGAGCACTGTTGATAACCATTATCATTAAGTGTATCGTGTGGAAACGCAAGTCACCCCACGCAGGGTGTGAAATGAAAGACTGAGGAAGACACCGATGGCCAGTAAACACGCGGATATCCGCCCCGTAATCAAACTCGTTTCCACCGCCGGAACCGGATACACCTACGTCACGCGCAAAAACCGGCGCAACACTCCGGACCGCCTGGTGATCCGCAAATACGACCCGGTGGTACGCCGGCACGTGGAGTTCAAAGAAAGCCGCTGAGCCGTTTACCAGTTAGATAGGAAGGCAGAAAATGAAGGTTCGAGCATCATTGCGCGCGCTGAAAGAAAAAGACGGGTCAATGGTGGTTCGCCGCCGCGGGAAGACCTACGTGATTAACAAACGTAACCCGCGCTTCAAAGCCCGCCAAGGCTAGGGGCGGCGCGCACTGGCGCCGCGAAGCGGCCTCACAGGGCGGCGCGCAGAGGCGGCGCGCAGAGGCGGCGCGTAGCGCCCTCACAGGGCGACGAGATGCGGGGCGGCACTCATAGGGTCGCCCGCTCCCCTAACACCCAGAAAACGACCGGTTCGAACTGACAGGAGAGGCAGTTCGAACCGGTTTCTACGTGTACAGGGCACCGTCCTCGCAAACCGCGGGTTCAGCGCGCGGGCGACTGCAACGGACCGGGGCCGCCGGTGGCGTCTTCCAAACCCTGCGGCACCGCGCCCAGGTCCGCTCCCCGATCAATGATGCGGTTGTTCTCATCCACCAGCACCACGCGCGGACGGTAGGAACGAGCCACCGCATCGGGCACCGCGGCGTAACACATTATGATCACCACGTCGCCCTTGCTCACCAGGTGTGCGGCCGCACCATTTAGCTGTACCACGCCCGAGCCCGCCGGGCCGGCAATGGTGTAGGTGGTCAAGCGCGAACCATTGGTGACGTTGACGACGTCAACTTGTTGGCCATCTAAAATATCGGCCGCAGCTAACAACTGTGCGTCCACCGTGATAGACCCAACGTAGTGCAAATCGGCGCCCGTCACAGTGGCGCGGTGGATCTTGCCCGTCACCATGGTGCGCAGCAATCCGGGGACCACCGCAGAAACAGCGTCCCCAGGAACCGCGACGGAACCGTTATCCCCCGCCACGGGCTGGCCACTCATCGCATGAGAGTGCGTCATCGGATATGCACCTCAGTGTTGTCAATCAGTCTGGTAGTTCCCACCTTAGCGGCTACCGCCAGCACCGCATCCGCGGGGCCTTGCGTCACCGGTGTGAAATCTACCGGATCGACCAGCGCCACGTAGTCCAGCTCCACACCTGGCTCCGAGACGATCATCTGGCGCACCGCGTCCACCACCTGGGCGGCGTCCGCGCCTTCGGGCGCCAACTGCGCGCCGTGACGCAAAGCTCGCGACAGCACGAGGGCGTGGGAACGCTCCGACGCGGAAAGGTAAGCGTTGCGTGAAGAAAGTGCCAAACCGTCCTCGGCGCGCACAATATCCACACCAACGATCTGGATGGGCATGTCCAAGTCACGCACCATCTGGCGGATGATTGCCAACTGCTGGGCATCCTTGCGTCCGAAGAGCGCCACCTGGGGGCGGACCAGGTTGAAAACCTTATTGACCACCAGGCAAACGCCGGCGAAGTGCGTGGGGCGGGTGGCGCCTTCCAAAACCTTCGCAGTGGGGCCCGGATCGATGCGCACGCGCGCCTCGCCGTGAGGGTAGACCTCCTCCACCGCGGGGGCGTACACCAAATCCGCCCCCACGGTTGACAGGGCGTGGACGTCAGCGTCCAAGGTGCGCGGGTAAGCGTCGAAATCCTCGCCGGGGGCGAACTGGGTGGGGTTTACGAAAATCGTCACCACCACGTGGTCACCGTGTTTGCGGGCCTGGCGCACCAGCTCCAAGTGCCCCGCGTGGAGTGCGCCCATGGTCATCACCAGGGCGCGTTTGCCTGGAAGCTGCTCCAAGGCAGCGGTCAGATCGGCGCGAGTATGAACCACTTTCGGGGTGTGCGGTGCGGTCACGATAGAAGCCTTCCCGGTTAAAACAGTCGATAGCAGATCCCCACCTGGCTGGCGCGCGGCCAACCCTGGAGGTAAGGTTCGCCTCGGTTTGTTGCCAAACCTCCTCCCCTATTGTGCGTGGAAGCAGGGGGTAAGCGCGACTTTCAAGGGCCGATTATGGCGTATCCCGCACGGCCAAGGTTAAGGCGCATTCCGCGCGACGTGCAGGTCATGGCTTACCGCGTAAGGCCAGGAGGCTACGGCTTATCGCGCAGGGCTAGGAGCACCGCGTCCAGCTGACGCTGACTGAGCCGACCGGCCTCGTGCGCCAAAAGCGCAGTGGCTTGCGCGAGCGCCAAATACGTGTCGGCAACCTCGCGCGAACCAAAATACGGCGGGCAGGCCGCGGGACTTTGCTGCAACGACTGCAACTGCGTCAGGTGACGACGCAAAGTCCCCGTATCCGCGCGCACCACCGGACCAGTGAGGGCACTGGGATCTTCCGCTAGCGCATTCTCTAAAGACGCCTGCGCTAGGGGACGCAAAAACGCTCCCGAATCCTCCACCCCCGCTAACTCCAGGGCGCTGCGCGCCTGGATGAGGACGGTGAAGATGTGGTTCGCACCGTGCGTGAGAGCAGCGTGATAGAGCTGGCGCTGACCGTCCTCGATCGGCACCGGCTGGGCTTGCAACTCGTAAATCAAGGCCTGCGCGATCGGCATCGCCACCGCGCTGGCGGTAACCGCCACCGGGCAGTCCACCAGGCGCTGCAAGTCCAGGCTATAGCCCGAAAATGTCATCGCCGGGTGGATGGCGATGGTGAGGGCCCCAGCGCGGGCTGCCGGTTCGAGCACGTCCAGGCCGTGAGAGCCGCTGGCGTGCAGCACGATCTGACCCGGACGCCAACGACCCAGCTTCGCCAGTGAATCCACCACCGGGCCAACGGCATCATCGGGAGTGGTTACCGCCACCAGGTCGGCGTCGGGAAGTTCATCGGCCGCCACCATCGGAGTGTCTGGCAGTTGCCAGGAGAGGGCGTCGCGAACTTGTTCTTTGCTCGAGGACGTGGTGGCCACGATGGTGTGGCCGACGTTCTTCCACCCCATGGCGAGGGCGCGCCCCACCCGTCCGGGGCCGATGATGGCGATGCGCAGGCGGTTACTCATGGGGCTGCTCCGGGGAATTTGGGGCGGGGTCAGCCAGTGCGGCGGGGTCAGGCTGCGGGATGGGGGCGGCCTGCGGGGTGGGGGCGGCCTGCGGGGCAGGCTGCGAGACGGGATTAGGCTGCGGGGCGGGGCCAGACAACCTGGCTGACGCACCCGGTGCACCCGCGGCCGCGGATTGCGGCGTAAGTGCCGACGGCGGAGCTTGTCCAACTTCCGGACCGTCCTCGAACAACTCCCGCCCAGAAGCCTCCAACGCCGCGGTGGCGCGTTCGAACCACACGTCCTCGCGCTCACGCACCTGCGCCTGACGGCAACGCACCATCAACTGCTCCACCAGGTCCCCGGCGAGGGACGCATCCATATTGGACAGGTAGCTCTCTACCGGAGAGCCACTAGCCATATGCAGCTGTAAGTCCGCCAACCACATGCGCTTTTGGATGGGACCACGTGCGACCCGGTGCGACTGCACCCGCGGTAAAGCACACACCACCAGCGCCCGGCGAATCCGTCCTCGCCGAATCATCGCCACCTGGTCGGTGATGAAAATGGCGTCGCGCTTCCAACCCAGCGGAGAGAAAATGCGGGCGCGCCGCGGGTTCGCAAGGAACCCACCGTCAGTGGTGTAGCCATCGATGCCGGCGATCAGCTTCTCCACCGGGTCAGGGCAACCCAGGTTGGGGAAAATCAACCACAGGGCCCGCAGCATGGCGTCGCGGTCCCCCACCGGCAGCAAAATGTTGGTTTCTTCATTGGAATCTTCCAAGGAAGGCCCCACTCCAGCTTGCGAAATCGTCACCCGATACCAGCCGGGGAAACGCCACAGCCACGGCTGGCTGATAGTCACCGCCTGGACGCGGCGCACCGGAATAGTTTGAGAACGCGTGGACATCAGGCCCGCCCGGATACGGATCCCCTCCGGCGTCAGGTTCGCCACGAAGTTGTAGTTCTGTGAGAACTCCTTCCACGGCAACGCCAACATCGCCACCGCCGCAGTCCCGAAACCAAACACGGCGCCAAAGGACAGCGACCCGGCCCAGCTGGAGGAAAGCAGCAGACCCGCGACACCCACCGCGATCACCACCAGCCCAATGGCACTGGAAATCATCACGCCCAGGTTAAACAGCACTGAGCGCAGCAGTTGGCGAGTGGGGACGGCGAAAATTTGCGTTCCCGAATCCGCTTCGGTGGCCAGCAGCGCATCCACCCGAGAAGCGGCGCGCGAGAGGTGGCCGGCGGGAGCGGCAGGCGGTTGCGCTTCGGAGTGTGCGGCTTGCACCCCCGGGTGGCCCACGGGCGTGGCCGGGTGCGAGTGGCCAGCGGGTTCAGACTCATCCCCCACGGCGAGGACGGGTGGGGTCGTTCCAGCGCCGGCGCCGGGATCGCCCTCGGCCGGCAACTCCCCCTTCTCCACCGCGCGCGCCCGGTTAGCCTGGCTCAGAATCTCCCTGCGCAACGACTCCAAATTCGAACTGCTCAGCAACCCCAAAACCACGTTCGAACCTGCACCGCCAGCAACTTCGATAGTTACCGAACCGAGTTTGAAAAGGCGCCCAATCAGACCGTGAGTGATATTCACCGACTGTATGCGGGTGAGGCGGGCGTGGCGTTGCGAACGGAAGATGATGCCTCGGCGATGCCACACGGCCTCGTCAGTAATGGCATACTCCTCACGGCGCCACGCGAAGAACGTAAACAAACCGACCACCACCGCTGCCCCCAGGGCAATCGCAGCGACGATCAAAATGACCCAGCGCAGCTCAGAGATAGGGAGGGTGCCGTCCTCGAAAATCTCTAACAGCGAATCCAGGTTCTTAAAGAACACGAACGCCAAAATCATGCCCATCACACCCAGGCCGCGTGACAGCGGAGTCAGAGGGTGCATTCGGCGCCACGCCTGCGGTGGCACGCCGCTAGCGGAAGCCTCCAGGCGGGGGGATTTTGCTGGTTTACTCACGACTACAACCCCGCCAAGTCCACATCCCCGCGGGCAGCCAAATCATCGCGCAACTGCGCTGCATCCGCGGCGGGCAAGCCGGGGATGGTGGCGGCAGTGGCACCCGAAGCGGTATTCAAGGTCACCGTCGCCAATCCCACCATGCGCTCGATCGGCCCCTCTTGCACATCCACGTACTGCAGGCGGCCGTACGGGATCACGGTCAGGGAGCGGAACATGATGCCGCGGCGGATCAGTAGCTCTGACTCCGTGCGCGCATAGGCGAACGCCCGCACTCGCCGCACCTGGATGAACGCCCACCACAGGTAGTACGCCAGCATTAGGGCTGCCACCACGGCCGGCAGGTAGCTGGGGACATTGAGGTTCGCGACCAGGAAATACGCCCCCACGGTCAGCGCGGGGATGAGGATTAACGCGCGCAACCCGATCCCCACCAGCCGCACGGTGGCGAGTTTGGGGGAGATTGATTCGAATTGGGCACCCGCGGGAGCGAACGGCTCGGGACGCTCGGGCCCGCGGTAAGTCGGCGTTGGTACCGCAACGGTGTCAGACATGGAGGTTCCTATTCACGGTCGAAATTAGTCACGGAATTACTTTAGGTTCCACCGCATATTGTCCCATATTGGCTGGCGCTGCCCCACCCCGCGTCGCGACAAAGCGGTGCATGGTGCGAAGGCGGGACGGGGCGAATAGCCCGCGCAGACGGTCAGCCGGCAAATGATACAGGCCGCGAGGACGGAGCGGACCGGGCGACGAGTACGGAGGCGAACGTCCTCGCGAAGGACGCTAGGCCGTGCAGCCAATTCCCAGACAACTCCCAGTCCCACGGTGTTTGATAGGAATATGAACCAAGATCCCACGCCCGAAGCGCGCCTGCTGGTGGTTGACGATGAGCCGAATATCCTAGACCTGTTGGCATCTTCCCTGCGCTTCGCCGGATTCGAAGTGTCCACCGCCGCGGACGGTAAGTCCGCCTTCCACCTGGCCACCACCGAATACCCCGACCTGATCGTCCTCGACGTGATGCTGCCCGACATGGACGGCTTCACTGTCACGCGCCGCCTACGCGACGCCGGGGTGCGCATACCGGTACTATTCCTCACCGCGCGCGACGACATGCGCGACAAAATTCAAGGCCTCACCGTGGGTGGCGACGACTACGTAACTAAACCCTTCGGGTTGGAAGAAGTAGTTGCTCGGATTCGCGCGATTTTGCGCCGCACCGTGGGAGAAAGCGGCGACGACGGGGTGTTGCGGATCGCCGACCTGGAGTTGGACGAGGACGCTCACGAAGTTCGCCGCGCCGGCCACGAAATCGACCTGTCCCCCACCGAATTCAAACTACTGCGCTACCTGATGATCAACGAAGGGCGCGTGGTTTCGAAAATGCAGATTCTTGACCACGTGTGGGAATACGACTGGGATGGGGAAGCCGCCATCGTCGAGTCCTATATTTCCTACCTGCGGCGCAAACTCGCTGTCCCCGGATCCTCCGAGAACCTGATTCACACTCGCCGCGGCGTGGGGTACATGCTTCGAGCCGGAGGGTAAAACCTTCGTGGCCTCCGCCAAGACCGCAGAAAAAACCGCTCTCCGGATCGAAAAAGCCGAACGATCCGGAAAGTTTTCGCTGCAACGACTGTGGGAACGCCTCACCCTACGGGTGCGGCTAGTGGCACTATTTACGCTGGTATTAACGGTAGGTTTCCTAGTTTCAGGCGCCGCCATGCTCGGCATTTTGCAAGCACACCTGGTGAGCCAAGTCGACCGGGAACTAGAAAACTCCGCTACCTCCATGGCGGTGGAATCGGTACGCGCCATTATGGCGAACCGATCCACCAAGTTCCCCTCCAACTACTACCTGCGCCTGACCATGGTTGACGGCACCTCCCTGGTGTCGGTAAACGATGAAACCGCTATGCGATTCGGCTTGCCTGAACCAGGGGCAGTGGTGGATGAGCAGATGGCACTGCCTATCACCACTACCCGCCCGGCGTCGATTAAGTCTTCAATTCCGGGCTCCTACTGGCGGGCCATGGCGGTGCCGATCTCGGTTGACCACAAACTGCACGCAGTGGCGACCATCGCTTTGCCACTGCGGTCAGTGGCCGAAACGGTGGCTAACACCGCCCGGTACTTTGCTTTGCTGGGCATCTTGGTTATCACCGTTGGCGCCATCACCTCAGATTATTTGGTGCGCCGAGCCCTGATCCCACTGGCGCGTATCGAGGAGGTAGCGGGCAAGATCGCCGCCGGTGACATCACTCAACGTATTGATCCGCTGCCCACCACCACCGAAGTGGGCTCCCTCTCCGCCAGCTTGAACCAGATGCTCAGCCAGATTGAACAGTCTTTCGCGCAGCGGGATGAGTCCCAAAGCCGGGTGCGTCGTTTCGTGTCCGACGCTTCCCACGAGTTACGCACGCCGCTGGCGGCGATTCGCGGCTACGGGGAGTTGTACCGCATGGGGGCGGTCCCACCCGAAAAAGTCGCTGACGCTATGGCACGCATCGAATCTGAATCCAGCCGCATGGGTGCGTTGGTTGAGGATCTGCTGACTTTGGCGCGGCTAGACGAAGCCCAAGGTTTGAAACCGGTGCCGGTTGATTTAGTGGAACAGGGCACCAACGCGGCCTTTGACTGCACGGCTTTGGACCCCACCCGGGTGGTGCAGTTAATTTCCTTAGATGGCGAGGACGCTCCCGCTTCCCTGGTAGTGGAAGCTGACCGTAACCAGTTGACCCAAGTATTTACGAACTTGATCGGCAACGTAGTTCGCTACACGCCGAAAGGATCCCCGGTGGAGATCGCGTTGGGCCAAGTGGGCGATAACGCGGTAGTGGAGATTCGCGACCACGGGCCGGGTATTTCTTCGCAAGAATCCAGTAAAGTGTTCCGTCGTTTCTATCGCACCGACACTTCCCGCTCGCGCGCCTCAGGTGGGTCCGGCTTGGGCTTGGCGATCGTGTCTTCCATCGTCAGTTTGCATTCGGGGTCGATCTCTTTGGGGCACACGGACGGAGGCGGCCTGACGGTGCGGATCGAACTGCCCTTGACCCAAGATGGGGTAAGCCAGGAGCGCAATGGGCGCGGCGGGCCCACTGATTCGAAAACTGCCCGCTAATGAGTCTAGCATGGGCGAGTGGATCGAAACTCCTATGCCTTTGCAGAACCTGCGCCGGTCATCCCCAGCTGGATGATCTCTACCTTCGTCACGGCCGCCCAAGATTTGGGGGCGACCTGTGAGCGCGCGCAACTGGAGGAGTTAGCGAACGACCTCGTGCGTCATTGGGCAAACCCGAAACGTTGTTTCCACGACTGTGCTTTCCTGCGCGCGGCGATTGCCCGCATTGACGAGTTCTCCCCCGCTTCCCACAATCCTGCCGCCCTGCATTTGGCGCTGTGGTTCTACGGGGTGGGTCTGGCGTATCCGCTCGACCCCAACGATGAATTCGCAGTCACCGCCAGTGCCGAACGCTGCTGCGAGGTGATTGTGCGCTCCCTGGCGCCTCTGGGGGTACCACAAACCCAATGTGAGCACGTGTGTCATTTGGCGCAAGCGGCCATCACCCGCAGTGTCGCGCCTGGGGATTTGGATACCGCGGTGCTGGTGGATGCGGTGTTGTCGCAATTCGCTTCCAAACCGCAGGATTATAAGCAGTTGTGCGCGGCGTTGCGCCGGGAGTTGGCAGATATTCCCGAGGGCGATTACTTGCGTTACCGGCGCTCGTACTTGAGTGAGTTATTGTCACGTCCGCAGATTTTCCGCTCCCCCTTGGCGATGGTTTGGGAGGGGCAGGCACGGCAGAACATCGAAGGCGAGTTGGCTTCGGTGCAGGCCCGCTTGGAGGATTTGGGTGAGCAGGAGCTGCCACCGCCGGTTTCCTTGCGACGCGATTTCCTCACGCCCACCGCTGGCACTCTTTCTCACGAGGACGGGGCGGCAGTGCCCAGTAGTGCCGTCGCTGGCGAAGTGGCGCGTGAAGTGAGCGGTGATGTGGAATCGGCCGCGCGCAGTGGTGTGGCTTCTGAGCCTGCTGCGAGCGCACCTCAGTTGGGTGCAGCGGGCGCGGAGCGGGATCTTCCGTCGGAAAATGCTTCCGCGGGAAGTTCGGCTGCGGGGAGTCCGGCCGCGAGTAATCCCGCCTCTGGAAGTCCGGCCGCTGAGAGTCTGGCCGCGGGTGAACCCGTCCCTGGAAGTCCGGCTGCGGGAAGTTCGGCTGCGGGGAGTCCGGCCGCGAGTGAACTCGCCCCGGAAATGTCTTCCCTGGAGATGATCCCTGACCTGCTGGCACCGGTGAAGAAGGACGCCCCGCGACGGTTGTCAGCTAAGGAACAGGCGCGGGCGGCACGCGGACCGAAACCACCCGCCGGTAGTAACTAGCCGCCGCACCTCAGCGCCTGGCGGCTCGGCGCTGCCACCCAGTGAACCTCCATCGGAGGTTTTCCACACACCACCGTTATCCCCAGCTCTCCCTGGCGCGGACGCCACCGAGTGCAGGCTCCGACGCATATTGGTTTCACGGGAGGCAACCGCCAACCCGACATAGACTCAACCGATGCTAAGGGAGCTAAAGATGTCTGTTTTCCACGTTGATTCCGATGAAGTAGCGCGCTGCTCGGCACTGGTGCGCGCCAGCGCACAGAACCTACGCGCCGAAGTTGACGCCATGATGTCCAACCTAAATGCGCTCGAAGCCTCCTGGTCCGGCATGGCTTCGAACCAGTTCACCGCCACCGCCACGCAATGGCGCGGCATGCAGGTGCAGCTAGAGCAGGCTTTGGATGACATATCGGTGGCGCTGCAGACCGCGGCCACCACCTACAGTGATGCGGAAACCCAAGCCACCGCGATGTTCAGCGGACGGTAGAGCGCGAAGCCGGGCGAAGCTGCGCTCGCGATCCACCCTAGCCAACTGCGCACCCGTCCTCGGTAGCGGGAAACATAGCTGCGCCAACTGCGCACCCGTCCTCGGCAATAAAGATTGGGGCCAAGAGGAGTTACCCTCTTGGCCCCAAAACTTGGGTCTACCGGCAGGTTTAGTACATGCCACCCATGTCATCGCCGCCACCGGCAGCCGGGGCCGGAGGCTCGGGCTTGTCCACGACCACGGCTTCGGTGGTCAGGAACATGCCGGCGATGGAGGCCGCGTTCTGCAGCGCGGAACGGGTCACCTTAACCGGGTCAGCGATGCCAGCTTCCAGCATGTTTTCGTACTTGCCGGTCGCCGCGTTCAGGCCTTCACCGGCGGGCAGGTGACGGACCTTGTCCACCACGACGCCACCTTCCAGCCCAGCGTTCACGGCGATCTGCTTCAGCGGGGACTGGACGGCCACGCGCACAATGTTCACGCCGGTGGCTTCATCGTCGGTCAGTTCCATGTCCTCCAGGGCCGCAGCAGCGTGAATCAGGGCCACGCCACCACCAGGAACGATGCCTTCTTCCGCGGCAGCCTTAGCGTTACGCACGGCGTCCTCGATGCGGTGCTTACGTTCCTTCAGCTCCACCTCAGTGGCAGCGCCGGACTTGATGATGGCGATGCCACCGGAGAGCTTGGCCAGACGCTCGGACAGCTTCTCCTTGTCATATTCGGAGTCGGAGTTGGCGATCTCCTGGCGGATCTGCGCCACGCGACCCTCGATGGATTCCTTCGCGCCGGCGCCGTCAACGATGGTGGTTTCATCCTTGGTGACGACCACCTTGCGGGCGGTGCCCAGCACGTCCAGATCAGAGGTTTCCAGGGACAGACCAACGGTTTCGGAAATGACCTGGCCGCCGGTGAGGATAGCCATGTCCTGCAGCATCGCCTTGCGACGGTCGCCAAAGCCGGGGGCCTTCACGGCCACAGACTTGAACAGACCACGGATCTTGTTGACCACCAGGGTCGCCAGGGCTTCGCCTTCAATGTCGTCAGCGATGATCAGCAGCGACTTGCCCGCTTCCATCACCTTGTTCAGCAGCGGCAGCAGGTCCTTTACGTTGGAGATCTTGCCTTCTACCAGCAGGATGTAGGGGTCATCCAGGACCGCTTCCTGACGCTCCGGGTCGGTCACGAAGTAGGGGGAGAGGAAGCCCTTGTCGAAACGCATACCTTCGGTAGTTTCCAGGGTGGTTTCGAAGGAGTTGGTTTCCTCAACGGTGATAACGCCCTCGCGGCCGACCTTTTCCATGGCTTCGGCGATGAGCTTGCCGATAGCGGGGTCGTTGGCGGAAATGGACGCGGTGGCGGCGATTTCCTCGTTGGTTTCGATTTCCTTAGCGTCGGCGTGGAGCTGCTCCACCAGTTTTTCGACCGCCAGGTCGATGCCGCGCTTCAGGGCGATGGGGTTGGCACCGGCGGCTACGTTGCGTAGGCCTTCGCGAACCAGAGCCTGGGCGAGGACGGTCGCGGTGGTGGTACCGTCACCGGCGACGTCGTCGGTCTTCTTGGCTACCTCTTTAACGAGTTCGGCACCGATCTTTTCGTAAGGGTCTTCCAGATCGATTTCCTTGGCTACCGAAACCCCGTCCTTGGTGATGGTGGGGGCGCCCCACTTCTTTTCGAGGACGACGTTGCGGCCCTTGGGGCCAAGGGTTACCTTCACGGTGTCGGCGAGGACGTTGAGTCCGCGCTCCATGGAGCGGCGAGCTTCCTCGTCAAACGCGATCATCTTGCTCATGTGTGTTTTACCTCCGCGGTTGCGGTCTGGTGGTTCCTCTATGCCCGCGACGGACGGCTCCGTGGCCGCACGCGTTCACGTCCCGCGTGCCGAAGCCTCATAGCGAAACCTGGTCTTTTATCACTCTCAGGTATCGAGTGCTAACTCATAGTTTGGCACTCACAGGCACAGAGTGCAAGATGAGTTGGTGCCGCTGCGGATAACCCCACAGCGGCACCAGTTAAGACGCTTGTAACTGAGAAACGCTCACTCCACGCAAAGATCAGCGCTGGAAGTCATCGCGCAGCACCACGATTACGTCTTTATCACCAACGGCGTCAGTGTTTTCTTGCTGCGCATCGATTTTCAACTCTTTAGCGACCTCTTTGGCGGCCTTGTCATGCCCGGCACCGAAATACACGATCGACTTGTCACCAAGCCAACCATCGGCGTTATCGGTGTCCACATTTAGGAAACCAATACCCTTCAGGCGGTCCGCTGCTTCGGCGGCGAGGCCGTTCACCTCGGTGCCGTTTAGCACCATCACTTGGGCTTTGGTGAAGTCCAGGTCCACGGTAGAGGCGGCCGAGTCCTCAGTGGAAGTGGGGGTGGCACTTGCTTCCGAAGTAGCCGCTTGGGTTGGCTGCTCAGCGGCAGTTGTGGTCTGCGTGGTCACCGCAGCCGTAGTGGTGGAGGTGGTGGGAGTGGTATCACGCTGTCCGGCGTAGAAGGTGGCCGCACCCCAAGCCAGGAGCGGAGCCAAAACCAGCACCACTAGGAAAGGCAGAACCGATTTCCACTGGGAGGGCTTTTCACGGTGCACTCCACCGGGGGCATCCTTGCCTAACTCATCAAATTCGTCTTCAGGATATTCGTGTGCGCTCACGAGGCCAGCGTACACGCCTGCCCCCGGCAAGCAGCGCACACCACGCCGAAAGACGCGCTACAGTGACGCTATGACTACCCCGGCTTTAAGCGAAATAATTGACCCCGGCTGGGCCCGTGTCCTGGCCCCGGTGGAAAACCAAATCCACGAACTCGGGAACATGCTCAGGGAAGCGAACCGCCTGCAAGAAGGCTACCTTCCGGCCGGCACCGACGTGCTGCGGGCTTTCACCTACCCGTTTTCTGAAGTCAAAGTACTGCTAATCGGCCAAGACCCCTACCCCACTCCCGGCCACGCTATGGGGCTGAGTTTCTCCGTCAATCCCGGGGTGGCACTGCCCCGATCGCTGGTGAATATCTACCGCGAACTCACCACCGACCTGGGCGTGCCCCAGCCCAGTAGCGGAGACCTGCGGCCGTGGGCGGAAGCCGGGGTGTGTTTGCTGAACCGAGTCCTCACGGTGCGCCCCGGGGCGCCCGGTTCTCACCGCGGGCGCGGTTGGGAAACGGTGACGGAAACTGCCATCACCGCCCTCGTGAAACGCCAACAACCGTTGGTGGCGATCCTGTGGGGACGCGACGCGCGCAACCTCAAACCACTGTTGGGGGATACGCCGGTGGTGGAATCTGCCCACCCCTCTCCCCTGTCGGCCAGCCGCGGGTTCTTCGGGTCGCGCCCGTTCTCGCGCGCCAACGCGCTGTTGGAAGCCCAAGGTAGTACCGGGGTGGATTGGAGGCTGCCGTGATGATGGCACGGCGCAGCGCCTGCGAGTGGGGTACGTATGTGGCGATCGGGGATTCTGCGTCCGAGGGACTGTGGGATCTGGACACGCAGGGGAACTTGTGGGGGTGGACCGACCGGTTGGCCTACCAACTGGCGCAGCGCCGCCCCGCGAGCGACGCGAGCACAGCAAGCGCCACGCCTGGCGATGCCGCGCCCGCCGTTTCTGAGCCAGGGGTTTCAGGGCCGTCGGATTCTGAGCCGGCGGGTTCCGAGCCGGCGGTTTCGGAGCCCGCGGTTGGCGTGCCAAGGTCGGCCCCGCCCTCGCCAAGTGGCGAACGCCAGCCTCTGCACTACGCGAACTTGGCGATCCGCGGTCAAGTGATGTCGCAGATTCTGGACACGCAACTGCCGCGCGCGATTCAGCTGGGTGCCGACCTGGTTTCCATCACCGCGGGCGGCAACGACATGCTACGGCCTAACGTGTCGATTGCCCGCCTCACTGCCCGCCTGTCCAGCGCGGTACGCGACCTGCGCCGGCGCGGCATTGACGTGCTGCTGGTGACCAGTTCTGACCCGGCGGGCTCGCCCATCATCGAGGCCACCCGCCCGCGCGTGAGTGCTTTCAACGCATCGTTGTGGTCGATCGCCCAGCGCTACGACTGCGCGGTGATAGACCAGTGGGGGCTGCCGGCGCTGCGCACCTGGCCGGCGTGGAGTGAAGACCGCCTCCACCTGTCCCCTGCCGGCCACGCCCTGGTGGCCGAAGCCGCACTGCTGGCGCTGGGATTCGAAGTCGACCGCGAAGCCGTGTACCGCGTGCCCCGGGGCTGGGAAGACCGGGTGGCGACGCGCCCCTCCGACCGGGTGTGGCTACAACGCCACGCTATCCCTTGGGCGCGGCGCCATTTGCGAGGACGTTCCTCCGGCGACGGGCGCACCGCCAAACGACCTCAGCCCACCGCCGTGGACCTAGTGGTAGGTCCGCCAGCGGTGGACTGGGAGGTGTGAGGGATGGTGCCGCCCCGTCTCAAGAGGTGGGCACCCGCAGTAGGCGGGCGGCCCGTCTCAGGTGGCAGGCAACCGTGGTGAGCGGCCTGCCTTAGGAATCCCTTAGCCTTACGAGGCGGGCAGCGCCCAGGCACGTGAAGGTTCGAAGTTCACTCGCACCCACTGCCCTTCAGACTTAATCAGGCGCGGATCAGGGTCGGATTCGATCACCACAATAGTGCCGAACTCGCTTTCCACTTCATACTCCACGTGGTCACCGAAGAAGACGCAAGACAGCACCTTACAGACATCCCCAGCGGGCTGTACGGCCTTGTCTTCAGCGTCCACCAGACGCATGGACTCGGGACGCACCAACACCACCGTTTCCACGCCCTCACTAACATCGGGATGCGTGGGAATGCGTTTTTCTTGCCCGAGGACGTTCACCAACGCGACGCGCTCATCCGCCGCCTCAGCGCCCGCGTCTGCCTGCACCACGTCGCAGGGCAGGAAGTTGGCGCGCCCGATGAAGTCAGCCACGAATACGGTAGCGGGATGGCGGTAGATCTCCTCCGGGGTGTCAATCTGCTCGATACGCCCGTTGTTCATCACCAGCACCCGGTCCGACAGGGTCATCGCTTCCGCCTGGTCGTGCGTGACATACAAGGAAGTGATACCCAAGCGGCGCTGCATTTGGCGAAGCTCAATACGCATACGCTCACGCAGCTTAGCGTCAAGGTTAGAAAGCGGTTCGTCAAACAGCAGCACCTTCGGCTGCATCACGGTGGCGCGGGCCAGCGCGACGCGCTGTTGCTGGCCGCCAGAAAGTTGCGCCGGGGAGCGGTCCTGCAAACCAGTTAAGCTCATTGACGCCAGCGCGGTGTCCACCGCTTCAGCCATCTGCGCTTTCGACAGTTTCTTGATACGCAGACCGTACTCAATGTTTTCACGCACCGTCAGGTGCGGGAACAGGGCGTAGGACTGGAACACCATGGTCATGGGGCGCTTATCGGGCGTGAGGGAAACCATGTCCTTACCGTCCAGTTCGATAACCCCAGAAGAGGGGGTCTCAAAACCGGCAACCATCCGCAGCGTAGTCGTCTTACCGCAGCCGGAAGGGCCCAGCAGGGTGAGGAACTCACCGGGGGCGATATCGATATTGACGTTATCAACCGCCCGGAACGGCTCCCCGCTGGTGGGGAATTCTTTCACCACATCGCGCAGTACCACATGACCGATGGGCGCCGAGGACGATCCGCGGTTGGTATCGCCCTGGTTACCGCGCGAGTTAGCGGGCGCCGAAATGTCTTTAGGGTTCATTTTTTCTGCAGACATTGACAATCACTTCCTTGAAAACTTACCAGTGAGCTTGGACCAGCCATCACCCAAGATCAACTGGATGATTGCAATAACGAGAAGGACAATGACGAACAGCGCCATTGAGAAAGCGAAGGCGTTGCCGTAACGGCCCGCATCGACCTCGGCCAAAATCTTCTTAGTCATGATCTGCACGTCAGGCGTGGCCAAGAAGATCACCGGCGACAAGGTAGTCATGGAACGGGCGAAAGCGTAGACCAGGCCGGTAGCTAGAGCCGGTTTGATCAACGGCAACGTCACCCGGCGGAAGGTGGTGAAAGAATCCGCACCCAGGGAGGCAGACGCTTCCTCGATGGAAGGTGAAATCTGCTGCAAGGTTGCTACCGCGGTGCGCTGTCCGGAGGGAACAGAGCGGATGATGTAGACCATTACGATCGCTATCGCACCGCCGAAGATGGCGGCCCCGCCACCCAAAGCCGGCAGGAACATGCGGTTGCCAATGATCAGCGGATTGTTGAAGGTAATGGCGTAGCCGATACCAACCACCGTGCCGGGCACGGCCAAACCGAGCATGCCCAGGAAGTCCAGCAACCCGCCGCCGCGGCGCAGCTTACGCACCACCAGCCAGGCGATAACCATTGACAAGAACGCAGCAATGGGGGTTGCCACCAAAGCCATGATGGTGGTGTCCAGGATAGCTTCGTTTCCAATACCGGATAGCACGTAACGGTAGTTGTCCAGGGTCCAGGTGTTGTCCACTCCCAGGATGTTCACGAACGACCCGATAATCACGGTGGCGTACAAGATGATGATCACGCCCACGATCAGCCCGACAACGGTGAGGATCGGGATACGCCAAGCGTTGTCCGTGATCAATTCCTTCTTCCCCGCCGGTTTACCCGTCACCGTGACCGTGGATTTACGTCCGATCCAATACTGTTGGATGACGAACACCAGCACCGACGGCACCAGCAAAATCAAGGAGTAAGCGGCGCCGGCAGCCACGTTGTACTCACCGGTAATCGCCAGGTAGGCGCGCAGTGCGAGGACGGTGTAGTCGCCACCGATGACCAGCGGGTTAGCCAGGTCGGCAATCGCTTCTACGAACAGCAGCAGGAACGAAGCAGCAAAACCAGGGGCCATCAGCGGCAAGGTGATGCGAGTGAAAATGTTCCACTTAGAGCCACCCAAGTCGGCGGCGGCTTCTTCTAAGGACGGATCCAAGGTGGATAGCAGCCCGCGGAAGTTCATGTATGACACGGGGAAGAACGACAGGATCAACACCAGCGAGATACCTTTGAGGCCATAGATTTGGAAGTTCTCCAACCCCAGTAGGGAGTTCGTGATGATGCCGTTGCGTCCCAACAGGGTGATGATGGCGGTTGCCACCGCGAACGGTGGGGATACCACCGGGATCAAGGCCAAAATGTTCAGCAGTCGCTTACCTTTGAAATCCAAACGTTCGTGAGCGAAAGCCAGGATGAAACCGATGATGGTGCCACCTAGTCCCACAACCACTCCTAGCACCAGGGTGTTACTGATGATTTGGCGCGGGTAGGGTTCGGTCACCATAGACACGAGGACGTGCCAGCCTTCTTCGCTAAAGGCTTGTCGGAAGATTTGGGTCAGCGGGTAGATGGTTAGCAGTAGCAAGATTGCGACCACTATCAAAGTGATGACAGTGGTGGGGACGTCAACTCCGCGGCGGCGACGGGCGCGGATCTGGCGCCGCACTTCCTTGGCGGTTTTATTGCCGGGGGCCGGTTCAGCTGTTGGCGGAGGTGTAGTGGCTGGCAATGAGGTACTCATGCGTCGCCTTCCCTTCGATTGAAAGCTTCATGTTAAGGGCAGAAAGTGGGGCGCCCGTGCGGTTTCGCAACCGGACGCCCCACTGCGGGTTTACTTCGAGGGCGGAGCCACGACCTCGTTATCGAAACGCTTGGTGAAGGCAGAGCGCGCCGCGCCAGCTTTCTCAAAGTCCCACGGCAGCAGGTTCACTTCATCGAGCTTGGTGATGCGATCGTCGGGCTTGCAGTCAGGGTTGGTGTGTGCCTGGTAGGAGCCAGCCTCCGGGCCCAAGTCCTGGGCTTCAGCAGAGATCGCCCAGTCGACGTACTGTTTAGCAGCTTCCATGTTCTTGCTGCCCTTGATGATGGCGATGCCACCGACCTCGTGACCAGTGCCGTCACTGGGGGTGGTGATGACCATGTCACTCATGCCCTTTTCTTTGTACAGAGCGCAGTCGTGGATGAAGGAAATACCCACCGCAACTTCGCCGCGACCAGCGGCCTGGCCGGGAGCGGTACCAGACTTGGTGTACTGCAAGATGTTTTCGTGCAGTTTCTTCATCCAGTCAATGGCTGCGTCTTCCCCACCCAGGCGCACCGATTGGGTCCACAAGGTGGTGTAGGCGGTGCCGGAGGTGGAGGGGTGTGCGGATTCAACTTGTCCCTTCAGCTTGGGGTTGAGCAGGTCGTCCCACTTGGTGGGGGCTTCAATCCCAAGTTGGTCCAGTTTCTTCTGGTTGGAGCAAAAACCGAGCACACCTACGTACACGCCGGTCCAGGTGCCATCTTCAGCCTTGTATTCGGCGGGGATCTTTTCGGCCGAGGGCGACTTGTACTTTTCGATCAAGCCCTGTTCGGCAGCCGCGCCGTAGCCGTCAGCCGGGCCACCGTGCCAAATGTCGAACTCGGGGTTGTCCTTGGTGGCGGACAAGCGGGCCACGGTTTCACCGGAGGACAGGCGCACGAACTTGGTGGGGATGCCGGTCTTTTCTTGGAAAGTGCTAGTCCACTTTTGGCACACTTCCTCCAGTGCGCCACAGGCCACGGTCAGGGACTGAGACTTGGCGTCACTGCCTTTAGCCTCGCCGCCCTGGTCCACTGCGCAGCCGGTCAGCAGCAGTGAGGCCGCTGCGAAGGCCGCGAAAGTGGGAGCAAGTTTAGGTAAACGGGTCATTGTTTCCTCCTGGGTCACAGCATTGTGAGAACACTTCCAAAGTGCCACAGCCCCAGGGTCTAACTCCATTACACGAGCGTTACAGAGTGTTACAGCCCGCACACACTCAGGTGGTGGCCTCCACGCACGCCGCCCCGTTGAAGCGATAACCACTGCCGCGTACCGACTGGATGAGGTCACCGGCCAAGCCAACTTCCCGTAATCGACCTCGCAACCGGTGGACCGTTATGCGCACCATTTCTCGCCCACCCACGCTTTCTTGCGTCTGCCACACTTGCTCCAACAAACTCTGGAAGGTGACAGTGCGGTTCAAATTCCCCAGCAAACT
>JAEWEQ010000023.1 GCA_023389315.1 Actinomycetes bacterium
ACCGCACCCAGAGGAATCAAAATGGTCACTTCCATCGGCAGGTAAATGCCCATGCCCACTGCCAGCGGTGGTAGCGCCAGTTTGGAGGTGGACCGTCCTAGTACTTCATCAATGACGATCACCACCACGCCGATGAGGGCTCCCCAGGCCAGCAAATCCCAACGCATGTCGCCACCCAAGACGCCCTTAACTAGGGACGAGATCAGGGAAGCCTGGGGAGCGGCGAGGGCGTCGCGGCCGGCCCCGGGAGCGCCCTGGAACCCGAAAGCGGTGTTCATCAAGCTCAGCACCGGCGGGATGATGAGGGAGCCAAAGAGTACGCCGATGACCAAGGCCACCTGCTGTTTCCAAGGCGTCGCACCCACCAGTTGGCCGGTCTTGAGGTCTTGGAGGTTATCGTTGGAAATCGTGGCGATACCAAAGACGATGGCGGTAGTGAATAAGGTGAAAGCCACCAGCGTGGCGGTATCTGCCGGATCGTGGGAACCCACCACCGACACCATCAGGGCAGCGGTGATGGCCACCAAAATGCCCACGCCTGAGATAGGACTGTTGGAAGCACCAATCAGGCCCGCCATGTAACCACACACCGAAGCGATCGCCAGGCCCATTACGAACGCGAAACCCACCGCGATGATGATCAGCAACCAAGCGTGGTGCGCCAGGGAAGTGCCCTGCAAGAACTCCCACAGCAGCAGGCCGATGGGGATCATTAGAGCCACGATAGTGCCCACCACGATGGTGATCGGCAGGTCCTGTTCGGTCTTCTCCACGCTCACCCCGTGGCGGCGCTCGCGGGTGGAGACGACGGCATCCTTAATGCCCGACACGATCGGGCCGATGATCTTTACGAAAGTCCACACCGCTGCCACCGCGATGGCACCGGCACCGATGAAACGCACCTCGGAGCCGAAGATCGACAGCACCGAGTCGGCAAAGCCGTCACCGTCCTCGACTCGCCCCCAAGAAAGCATCGGCAAGAGGACTCCGTAGGAGAGCAACATGCCGATGGTCATGGCGATACCCACCGTCATGCCCACCAGGTGGCCCACGCCAATCAGGGCGAAGGACAGGCCGGCCCCGAAGAAGGATCCGCCCGCACCCACGCGGAAGACGCTTTCCACCGTGGAGGTGGCGACCTTCATGGCGTTAAGCAGGGAATAGCCGGCCGACGCCAGGCCGCCCAGAATAATGGTGTGCAGGCCGCGGCGGTTGTCTTGTGCGCCGCCGTGGGTGTCGCCCACTTTCAGGACCTCGGCGGCCGCCACGCCCTCGGGATAGGGAAGATCGGAACCGGTGACCAGGGCGCGGCGCAGCGGAATGGAGTACATGACCCCGAGCACCCCGCCGATGGCGCACAGGAAAGCGGTGGTCCAGTAGGGGAAGCCGGTCCACCATCCCACAATCACCAGGCCGGGGAGGACGAAGATGATGGCGGACAGGGTGCCAGCGGCTGAAGCGATAGTCTGGACGATGTTGTTTTCAACGATTGAGTGATTCTTGAAGAAGCGCAAAATCGCCATGGAGATCACGGCCGCGGGGATGGAAGTGGCGAAGGTTAAACCCACTTTCAGGCCGAGGTAGACGTTGGCGGCGGTGAAGATCAGGGTGATGATGCCGCCGATGATGATGCCGCGGATAGTTAGTTCGCGAACAGTGGTGGCCGGTTTCGGCGCGGACATGAGAGCTTCTTTCCGTGAGATTGTCGTTCCCTGCGAGGCCCGCAGGTAACCGAAAATCGGTATATCACGATTTGGTATACCTGCGCGAAATATTCTTGGATATTGAAAAAGTTGCGCTGGTGCGGTGAGACAAAGGGCGAGGACGGGGGAGGGGTTCGCGATGGTGAGACGGCGCGCGAAGGCCCGCCCCGTCCTCGTAAAGTAAATGACATGACGAACGTAAAACGTGTGGCCGTGCAAGGCGAAGTAGGGTCGAACTCCGACATGGCGGTGCAGCAAATGCTGCCCGGCGCCACCTTGGTGCCGTGTGAATCATTCGCCGCCGCCTTCGACGCGGTCCACGCTCGCCGCGCCGACCTGGCGTTAATCCCAGTGGAGAACTCCACCGCCGGGCGCGTGGCCGACCCCCACCACCTACTCCCCGACGCCGGACTGCACATCGTGGGCGAACACTTCCTCCCCATCCACTTCGACCTGGTGGCCCTGCCGCAAGCCCGCATCGAAGACATCAAAACCGTGCGCTCCCACGTGCATGCGTTCGGCCAATGCACTCGCCTGCTGCGCCAGTTCCCGTGGAAACGCCACATCAGCGCCGACACCGCCGGGGCCGCCCGCGAAGTCAGCGAACTGGGGGACCCCACCGTGGCTGCCCTCGCACCCTCGGGAGTGGCCAAGATCTACGGGCTGCAGACGCTGCGCGAAAACGTGGAAGACACCTCCACTAACGCCACCCGCTTCGTACTGCTGTCACCCACTGAACAGATCACCAGTCAGCACCCGGCCATCACCACCTTGCTGTTCCGTGTGCGCAACGTGCCCGCCGCCCTCTACAAATGTTTGGGAGGGTTCGCTACGAACTCGGTGAACATCACCAAGCTGGAAAGCTACCAGCTGGGCGGGACCTTCATGGCTTCACAGTTCTACGTCGACATTGACGGACACATTGAAGATAAGAACGTGCAACTAGCGGTGGAGGAACTGCGGTTCTTCGTCACCTACCTAAACATCTTGGGGTGCTACCCGGCCCACCCGTTCCGCCAGAAAGTGCACCCGGAGGAGGAATAGATGGGCGCCATAGCAGTTGTTTCCCCCTCCATGGCGGGCCCGGCGTACGGTCCGGCGGTTCACGCTCAAGCGATGGAACGTCTGGCACAAATCACCGGCCGCGAAGTCGTCCAATACCCGTGCACCGCGAAACTGGGTGCCAGCGCCGCGCAGCGCGCCGCCGACCTGAACGCCGCTTTCGCTGACCCCGGTGTTGAAGCCATCATGGCGACCGTGGGAGGCAATGACGAAATCACCGTACTCCCGCACCTGGACGAGCAGGTAATAGCAGCCAACCCCAAGCCGTTCTTCGGGTATTCGGACAACACTCACCTGCATAACTGGTTGTGGCGCCGCGGCCTGACCTCCGTTTACGGCGGCTCCACCCAAGTGCAGATCGGACCCGGCCCCCACGTCGATGACATTCACGCCCGCTCCCTACGCGCCGCCCTCATCGGCGAGGACGTGGTGCTGGCCAACCCCGGCCACAGCGAAGACCACGGGCACGACTGGAGTGATCCGCGCGCCCTCACTGAGTTCGGCCAGCGGCAGGAAGTGCGTGCGTGGGAATGGGCCGGCAGCGCCGACCCGGTGCGGGCCCGCACTTGGGGTGGGTGCGTGCAAGTGCTGCGTGACATTTTCGTCGCCGGCGCCAGCCCGGCCGATGCGGACCTAGATGGGCATATTCTGCTGCTGGAGTTCTCTGACGACCCGTGGCCCCCGATAGAGTTTGGCCGCATGTTGCGCTCCTTAGGTCAGCGCGGCCTGCTGGAGCGTTTCCGGGCGGTGATGCTGGCGCGAGTTCCGGCCACCTCCTTCGGGTGGGAGCCTTCGAAAGCGGAGCAGGACAGTTACCGCAGCGCCATGGCCGAACTGGTGGTGGATGCTTTCGCCCAGTACGCACCCCACGCGGTAGTGAGCCTGGGCGTGCCGTTTGGACACACCCGCCCGCAGTGGCTGCTGCCCTACGGTGGGGAAGTGACTCTCGACCCGCAAGCACAGACGGTGATCGCGCACTACCGGCGCGTGGGAGCGGACGAACAGAAGTGAACACGCTCCCACGGGGCGGCTAAATCGTGTGACAATAGCATTATGTTGCTCAGTGATCGTGATATTCGCGCCGGCGTTGAAGCCGGCCAAATCGGTTTAGACCCGTGGGATCCGACCATGATCCAACCCGCGTCGGTGGACGTGCGCCTGGACCGCTACTTCCGGCTTTTCAATAACCACCGCTACCCGGTGATCGACCCGCGTGCCGACCAAAGTGACCTCACCGCCATGGTGGATGCGGGCGAGGACGAACCCTTCGTCCTGCATCCGGGTGAGTTCGTCCTCGGTGCAACTTACGAAAAAGTCACCCTGGGGGACTCCATCGCGGCGCGTTTAGAGGGCAAGTCATCACTGGGACGCCTGGGATTGCTGACCCACTCCACTGCCGGTTTCATTGACCCCGGTTTCACCGGGCACGTCACGTTGGAACTTTCCAACACCGCCACCATGCCGATCCTGTTGTACCCGGGGATGAAGATCGGGCAGCTGTGTTTCTTCCAACTGTCCTCACCCGCGGAAAAGCCCTACGGGCAAGGCGCCACCGGGTCGCGCTACCAGGGGCAGCGCGGGCCCACCGCTTCGCGCTCGCACCTGGGGTTCCAACGAGTACGGGTGCCGCGCTCAGATGAGACGCAACCATGAGCAAGGAACCCCAGCGCATCCCCATTGCCGAGCGTTTAGCGCAGCTCAATAAGGACACGCCCACCCCTCCTATCGGTGTGGGAGTGGCGGGCGCGGCCGGCAAGTCGGGCGCGGCCGGTAAGTCGGGCGGGGGCGGCAATGCGGCCAGCAAATCGGGCGGGGCTGGCAATGCGGGCGTGGCCGGTGACGACCGCGGGACGCAGGGCGCCGCCGGCGCCACGGCCACGGGGCCAGGCGGGGAACCCGCCGCGGGTACCTCGCAAGCTGAAAACCTGCCCACCTCCTTTGACGATGCCGCTGCCACCGCCACTTTCACGTTCACGCCCCCACCGTCCTCGGCAAACGCCCTGACCGTCACCCAAGCTGGCCGCCTCGACGTCACCGGCGCCCTCGCCGCGGTGGACGTTGGCGCCCTGCCGTTCAACCAGGCCACCAACTTAGATCCCAACGAAGGGCAGACGCACCACCTGCTGGTGGTCGGCGAGGACGTGGATTCGCGCGAACTTGAAGCCCTCGCCCTGTCGATCTGGGAAGATGCCAGCTGGATTGGTCCTGGGCAACTGCGCCTAACTGGGCCCGCCCAGCTCCGGGGCCCGTTCCGCTTGGAAGCCAGTGCGCGGCGGCAGCTGAAAACCCCGCAGCACTTGGAACAAGTGTGGGTAGTGGACGTTGAACCCTACCGCGGGGGGCCGGCGCCGGAGTTCTTCCGGCAATCCGACCCGATCGCGGCGGCCTTCCCCGACGCCGTGCCCTCGGGCCTGGAACTACAAGTGCTACAAGCGTTGCGGCGGGTGGCTCGCCGCCTGGCGGGAGTGATTCGCGCCGCCGGCACCGGCAACCTGATTGAGCCTGACGCGGATGCGTCGGTGGCGATGACGGTGTACGCGCCGCGTTGGATTGATGAAGAGGACCTGTCGCAGTTACTGCGCCCCTACCTGCCGGACGTGGTGAACTCCCAAAACGCGGACCGCCTGGCGCGCATCGATTCCCCCGAGCGGGTGCAAAACCGCGAAGAGTTGGCCAAGCAGATCGGGATTCCCGAGGACGAATGGGAGCGGATCGCGCAGACCACGCGCGCGGCCGACAAAAAAGCCCTCAGCCGCGAACACGTGGTACGCGGCTACTCGCTGCTGGCCTCGGCGGGCAATACCTCCCGGATTCACTGCACCGTGACACCCAGCGAGTACGTGCCCACCGCTTTGCGGTTTGAGAACTGGCCCGATGGCACCGCCATTGAATACGCCATCACCTGGGTGCCACCGCAAGTGTATTTAGCGAAGCTGAACAAACCGGGGCGGGCGATCCGCCTGGAACGGATGCGGGTGAAAGACCAGATTGAGCATATTGCCACGCTGGTGGCGCGCTCCACCGGTGGGTTCGTGGTGGACGAAGACCAGTTCTTGGTGGCCCTGGAGTAGGGCGCGGGCCTTAGGAATCTGCGCGGCGAGCGGCCTGCAGCATCAGGGTCGCCACGTCCTGCACCACCACCGGCTCACCGCCCTCGGGCACTGGCGCGGAGGAAAGCATCTGCGAACAGAACGGGCAGGCCGTGGCCACCACCTGTGCGCCCGTGCTTTGAGCTTCATCCATACGCGCCTGGGCAATACGTGTCCCGGTGGTCTCCTCCATCCAAGCACGCGCCCCACCGGCCCCGCAGCACATGGCTTCACGGCCGTGGCGTGGCATCTCCACCGGCGCCGCCCCCAGCCCCGCGCCCAGCAACTCACGCGGAGCAGAAAACACCTGGTTGTGGCGGCCCAAGAAACACGGGTCGTGGTAGGTCACCGCTTGGCCCTCACCCGCGGGTGGGGGAGCCAAACGCAGGTGCCCTTCACGCACCAAACGGTTCAGCAACTGCGTGTAGTGGATGACTTCGAACGTGCCGCCCAGGGCGGGGTATTCGTTGGCAATAGTGTTGAAACAGTGCGCGCAGGAAACCACAATGCGTTTCACCCGGGCCTCTTCCAACGTCTCGATCGCCTGCTGGGCAAGCATTTGGAACAACAGTTCATTACCGGCCCGGCGCGCCGGATCCCCGGTGCAGGACTCCGCATTACCCAGCACCGCGAAAGTCACGCCCGCGCGGTGCAGCAACTCAGCGATCGCTGCGGAAGTTTTCTTCGCCCGATCATCGTAGGCTCCGGCGCAACCCACCCAGAAAAGCCAGTCAACTTCTGAAGCATCCGCCACGTCCTCGCCAATCACCGGGACCTCAAAGTCCAGGTTCTTAGCCCACTCCAGGCGCTTGCGGGGCGGCTGGTTATACGGGTTCACCTTGGTTTCCAAAGCGCGGAAGGGACGGGAGAGTTCACGCGGGAAGGCCGACTCCATTAGCACTTGGTGGCGGCGCAAGTTCACAATGTGGTCGATGTGTTCGATATCCACCGGGCACTGGTCCACGCACGCCCCGCACATGGTGCAATCCCACAGTGCTTCCTCACTGACCACGTCCCCCACCAGCGAGGACGCGGTGACCGACACCCCGGTCGGCCCAGTGTTGCCCGAGGCTGCCAACGCCGCCAACACATCCGAACTGTGCGCCACGTCCGGCCACCCGCTCTCCACCTGATCCTGGTTCGGAGCAGGCAAAGTGGCGGTAGTGTCGGCTGCCGCCACGTGGTCACGTAGCGAAAGCATGAGCAGCTTCGGGGACAGGGGTTTACCAGTGTTCCACGCCGGGCACAGCTCCTGGCAGCGTCCGCACTCGGTGCAAGTGGAAAAATCCAGGCGGGCTTTCCACGTCAGATCCGCGGTAGTGCCCCAACCGAGGACGGCCTCATCGTCCAGCTCTTCCAGTTGTTCTTCAGTGGTGATGGCCTGCCCGTCAACCAGCATGGGTGCCAATGCTCCCAAGGATTTGGAACCATCAGCCTCCCGGCGGGCGTAGACGCTCACCAGCGCCAGGAACCGGTGCCACGCCACCCCCATGGTAGTAACCAGGGCCACCCCCAGCATCCACCCCATGGAGGTGAGGATCTTCAGCAGGGACAACAAGGTGATGGTGTTTTCCAACGCTGCCGGGGACCAGCCGGTCAGCAGGTGCCCCAGCCACGCGGTGAGGGGGAAGTGCCATGCTGAGCGCTCCGCCACCGGAGCGAGGGCGTATTCGCAGGCCCGCAACCCGATCACCGCGATCACCACGACCAAGATCACGACTTCCACGAAAACCGCCTGCCAGCGGGTGGAACCGAGGAAACGCGAAACCACGGTGGCGGGTGAACCGTCGCGACCGTCCTCGCCACTAGCCTGCGCGGTGGTGCCGTGACCGGTGCGGAAACGCACCGAAATCAGCCATAAAATGCCGACCAAACCGGCCCAGGCGAAGAACTCCACCACCCATTCCCAGGGGGCGAAGTTCCCGATCAGAGGCAGGGCGTAGCGCGGGTTAATGAGCTGCCCGTAGCCGGTCACCAGGGTGAGGAACAGCAGCGGGAAGGACATCATCACCGCCCAGTGGGCGACGCGCACCAGGGGGCGGGAGCGGAACTCGCGGTGGGAGAGGATGGCAACGAGGGCTTGGCGCAGGCGTTTGCCGACCGGGCGCCAACGTCCCGGGTCGGGTTTGCCGGCGCGCACGCGAGCCACGATCTGGGTGAGGGCGCGCACGAAAGCACCCACCGCGATGACGGTGGCGGTGACCGCCAGTACGAGGGCGATCAGACGCACGGTTTGGGGGCTCACGTTCACTCCTGGCCGGGATTATTGGCGGTGGTTTAACTGGGTCTATCCTAATACCCCCGCCTAATCCTAGTAGCATCGCACCAGCAGGTGGGCTAGTTGCGGTGAGGCGGGCCGGGCTGGTAGGGGTTGGTCGCGGTTAGGTGGGCCGTTGTACCAGGACGGGCTGGGTGTGGACAAGTAGGGCGAGGGAACGAAAATCCCGGTAGCCTAGAGACCGTATCCGCTAAATCCACTTCGACACCACTTTCATACCTTATAAAGGGGACACGCACGTGCTTTACGTACTACTCGCACACGTCGTTGCCGCCCTGTTAAGCCCCATGTTGGCACGCAGACTGGGCCGCAACGCGCTATTGGTAGCGGCATTGGCACCAGCGGGCAGTGCCGGATGGTTACTTACCCAAACACCGCAAGCATTTTCCAGCTTGCCTCGCTCATGGGTGTGGGACTGGGTGCCGGGCCTAACCCTGCAAGTGAGCTTCCGCATCGACCCCCTGTCCTGGACCATGGCAATGGTGGTAACAACAGTGGGCGCCCTGGCGATGATCTACGCCTCCCGCTACTTCGCCCCCAAGGCTCGCGGATTAGGACGCTTCACCGCAGTGTTCGTCGCCTTCGCGGGAGCCATGTTCGGCCTGGTCACCGCCGACCACCTGATGATGGTGTACCTATTTTGGGAAGCCACCACCATCTTGTCTTTCTTGTTGATCGGCCACCACTACGACCGGCGTTATGCGCGTGCCGCCGCCCGCCAAGCCATCCAAGTTACGTCGCTGGGATCACTGGCAATGTTCGCCGGGTTCGTCATGGTTGCTTCCGTACCCGGTGGTTCCTACACCATTAGTGCACTACTTAGCGCCATCGATATTGGCTCCTACCCGGTGACTGATCCGATGGTGTGGATAGGAGCGCTGCTCATCATCTGGGGGATCGCCTCCAAATCTGCGCTAATCCCGCACCACTTCTGGCTTCCGGGAGCTATGGCTGCCCCCACCCCGGTGTCCGCTTACCTGCACGCCGCCGCCATGGTCAAAGCGGGGGTCTACTTAACTGCCCGCCTCACCCCCGGTTTCGTACATGTCCCCGGCTGGTCCATCGTCCTCGTCACCTTCGGACTGGCAACCATGATGGTAGGCGGCTACCGGGCGCTGCGCCAATTCGATCTGAAACTGATCCTGGCTTTTTCCACCGTGTCGCAACTGGGGTTAATGACCGCCGCATTCGCCTACGGCACCGCTGCCACCGTGGCCGCCGGATACGCCCTACTGATTGCCCACGCCACCTTCAAATCCGCCCTCTTCATGAGCGTTGGGCTGGTGGAAAAAACCACCGGTACCCGTGACTTGCGTGAATTAAACGCGCTCTACCGCCACCACCGTCTGCTGGCAGGCGCCGCCGCAATGGCCGCGGCCTCCATGGCGGGAATACCACTGCTACTTGGTTTCCTGGGTAAAGAAGCCCTCATTGTGGCATTCCTCCACGGTACTGACGCCACCTGGATCCGCCGGCTAGCTCAGGCCACGAACCCGCTAGCTGGCAGCATAGACACAGTGGCGCTGCTGGTCCTGATGCTCGGGTCAATACTGACCTTCGCATACTCTTGGCGCTACTGGTGGGGGGCGTTTGCAGCTAAACGCACCAGCGTGGAACACGACGTAAGTGCCTGCCCGCGCATCTGTCTATCACCCATCGTGGTGCTCGCAGCTGCCAGTTTCCTTGGCCTGGCCCCCGCTATCTTCACCCCCTTAATCACTAAAGCCACCGCCAGCTACGGTCCCGGCGCACACCTGGCACTGTGGTCCGGGTGGGAGCCAGCGTTACTGACCGCCTGCATCCTGGGCCTGGGGGTACTAATGGCCCGCTTCCGGCCCGCCGTGGCCCGCGCCCAACGTCGCCTCGAACCCAAGCACCTGCACCTGACGGACCTATACCGGTGGGTGCTGGTGGAGCTGGAAACCATCGCCGCCCGCATCACCACCCTCACCCAGCGCGGATCCCTACCCTGGGATATATCCACCATCTTGCTGGTCCTCATCGCGGTGCTCGGATACGGTCTGCTGACCATCCCCGACCCCGAATTACGCCTGCGCCTGTGGGACTCCCCCTACCAAATGGCGCTCGTGGCCCTAGCGATCGCGGCCGCCATCGTCACGGTGCGGGCCCGCCACCGCATGAAAGCCGTCCTCGCCCTCGGCGCGGTCGGCACCCTGGTGGCGATGCTATACCTGTCCTACGGGGCACCGGACTTGGCGCTGACACAAATCGTGGTGGAAGTAATCACCCTGGTGGTGTTCGTCCTGGTACTGCGCTCACTGCCGCCGTACTTCTCTCACCGACCCCTGGTGCGCTCGCGCTGGATCCGCTTCGCCATCGCCGCCGCCGTGGGCACCACCGTGTCCCTGGCCACCGCCTTCGCCATCCAAGCGCGCGTATCCCCACCCATTTCTGAACTCATCCCCGCCGAAGCCCTGGTGTTCGGCGCCGGGGAGAACGTGGTGAATGTGATCTTAGTGGACGTGCGTGCCTGGGACACTGTCGGTGAACTATCGGTGCTGCTGGTAACCGCCACCGGGGTGGCCTCCCTGATCTACCTCAACCGGCGTTTCGCCCGCCACGACACCCACACCCTCACCCGCATGGGGCAGTGGCTACCGGCGGTGGAACTAATGGCACTGCGGGAACGCTCCGTGATGCTGGAGGTCGGCACCCGCCTGCTGTTCCCAACCATGCTGATGGCGTCCTTCTGGGTGACCCTGGTTGGACACAACAACCCCGGCGGTGGTTTCGCCGGTGGCCTACTGGGCGGCATCGCGGTGCTGCTGCGCTACCTGGCGGGCGGGCGGTTCGAACTGGGGCAAACCCTGTCGATCAACCCCGGGCGGCTACTGGGCTTGGGGCTATTCACCGCCGCTGTCGGTGGGGCACTGCCACTGCTGATGGGGCACACGGTGCTCCAGTCAGCGGAAATCCACCTGCACCTGGGGTGGTTGGGGGATCTGCACTTCACCACCGCCCTGATTCTTGATATTGGTGTTTACATCCTGGTGCTGGCACTGGTACTGGACTTGGTGACTGCCCTGGGGGCCCAAATTGATCGCGACCGGGACCGTGACCGCGGGGACCGCGCCGGGCAGGTGAGCGCATGAACTACCTAGCTGTGTATTTAGTCGCTACCCTGCCACTACCGGTGGCACCGGGGCGGGCTTCCCTGGCGGTGATCGTCCTCGGTGGGGTGCTGGTGGCAAGTGGGGTTTACCTGGTGATGGAACGCACCCTCACGCGCATCGTGATCGGTTTGTCGCTAGTTGCCCACGGCGCGAACGTCCTCATCCTGGCGGCCGGTGGGGGCAGTGGCCAGCCACCCCTGCTGGGACAGTCCGACGTGGCGGTGATGGCCGACCCGCTGCCACAAGCGATGATGCTAACTGCCATTGTGATTGCCCTGGGGACCACCGCTTTCGGGATGGCGTTGGCCTACCGGTCTTGGCGCTTGGCGGGCCACGATGAAGTAATTGACGACGTGGAAGACCGGCGTTTGGCGCGGCGCACCCAGAAAGCCCGCCTGGATGAGTCCTTCACCGAACAAACCACCGGTGGGGAGGACCCGGGGATTGACTACGATGCCGAGGACGTGGAGGACACCCCATGACGATCGCTTCCCTCCTGCCCATCCCCGTTTTGCTGCCGCTGCTGGCTGCCGGACTGGCGTTACTGTCCGGCCCCCGGCCCCGCGTCCAACAGTTGATTTCGTTGTTAACGATGCTGACCGTCCTCGGCGTGGGAATTATCCTGGCCATCGAAGCCGACCACGGGCCGGTGGTACTCGACGCCGGGTCCTGGGCCGCGCCCATTGGGATCACCCTGGTGGCGGACCGCCTGTCCTCCCTGATGCTGGTGGTGTCGCAAATCGTGACGCTCGCGGTGCTGGTGTATTCGCTGGCGCAGAACCTGGCTGACGATGACCCGGATGTGCCGGTGGCGATCTACCACCCGACGTATTTGATTTTGATCGCGGGGGTTTCGAACTCGTTCCTCACCGGGGACTTGTTCAACCTCTACGTGGGTTTTGAGATCCTGCTGGCGGCGTCGTTCGTGCTGATCACCTTGGGTGGGACCCGTGGGCGCACCCGTGCGGGCACGGTTTACGTGGTGGTGTCGCTGGTGTCGTCGATGATTTTCCTCATCGGCATTGCCCTCACCTACGCGGCCGCCGGCACGGTGAATATGGCGCAACTGTCGACCCGGCTGCGCGAGATTGACCCGTCGGTGGCGCTCACCATCCAGCTGGTGTTGCTGGTGGCTTTCGGCATTAAAGCCGCAGTGTTCCCCCTCTCTGCGTGGCTGCCCGACTCCTATCCCACGGCCCCCGCTCCGGTGACGGCGGTGTTCGCCGGGCTTTTGACGAAGGTCGGTATTTACGCCCTCATTCGCCTGCAAGTGCTGCTCTTCCCCGGCCGTGGGGTAGACAACCTGCTGACCGTGGTGGGGATTGCCACCATGATTGTGGGTATTTTAGGGGCCCTCACCCAAGAGGACATCCGGCGTTTGCTGTCCTTCACCTTGGTGTCCCACATCGGTTTCATGATCTGGGGCTTGGCGCTAGTTAACCGCGAGGGCCTGGCGTCAGCCGTGTTCTACGCCGCGCACCACATTTTGGTGCAAACCGCGATGTTCCTCATCATCGGGTTGATCGAACGCGAACGCGGCGCCACTTCACTGCGTCGCCTGGGTGGGATAGCGAAGTCTCACCCGTGGATCTCTATCCTGTTCTTCGCTACCGCCATGAACCTGGTGGGTATCCCACCGTTCCCCGGTTTCCTGGGGAAGCTGGGGCTGGCGCAGGCCGCGGTGACTCACGGCGGTTGGCAAGGCTGGTCACTGTTGGCAGCGGGGATGATTACTTCTTTCCTCACCCTGTATGCGGTGGTGAAGGTGTGGAACTTCGCGTTCTGGCAAAAGCGGGAAGATGAGTTCTTGGGGGAGACGGACCTGGAGAAGGTCCGCCTGGCACGCCAGCGGCGCGTATTGAAACGGCGCTTGGAGCGCGCCCAAGCCAACGCGAAACTGGGGGAAGCGATGCAGCAGGCGTCGCGCACCAAGGAAGAACAAAAGGCCAGTGGCACCTCCACCTTGATGTATGCGGCCGCCGGGGCGCTGGTGTTCGTGATGGTGGGGATGAGTGTGTTTGGTGGCCGTATCTACGCCTATGCGACCTCCGCCGCGCTGGACCAGATGGACCGGTCCACCTACTTGCATTCAGTGCTGGCCGATAACGGGCGCGGGCATGGGAACTCCCAGTACGCGCGCAAGGACGCCCCCGAGCATTTACGGAACCTGGGGGAAAAAGCCCTGCAGTCCTCCCGCACTGACGCTGAGCGTGACGACGTGCAAACCCCCACGCAGGTGCGCCTGCCGGCGGGCAAAGAATGGAAACTACAGTGGCGCCCCCCGATGCTGCCCCTGGATGACCCCTCCTGGGAGGCGCAGTTGCGGGCATACGAAGTGCTGCGGCAAGCATCCGAAATCACGATCCTACCTGAGGTAGGGCTCCAACCCTCGCCCACGCCTTCACCGACGAGGACGTTCGCGCCGACTCCGACACCGTCCCCGTCTTCGACGCCTACGTCCGCACCGTCGTCTGTGCTGCCCGTGTCGCTGTCGTCATCTGTGCTGCCCGTGTCGCCGTCGTCGTCTGTGCTGCCCACAGCGGCACCGTCCTCGCCCACGAGCGTGAAGGAGGTGGCAAATGGCGTCGCGTAAACGCTTCGACTTGAAACAGCTGGCGCCCGCCGGCGCCACGATCCCGGTTAAAAGCACCCGCCTGAGCGTGGGACTGACCGCGTGGCTAACACTGCTGTGGGTACTCATGTTCGCACCACCCACCCCGCTGACCGTGCTCTCAGGGGTGTTAGTGGCAGTGGCGGTACAACTGGCTTTCCCGCTGCCACGCGCCCGCCGCCGTGTGAAACTGCGCCCCCTTGCCAGCTTGGTGCTGGCGGGGAAGTTCGTCTACGACCTGGTGGTCGCCGCCGTTCACATCGCCATCGTCGTCATTACCGGCCGCACCTACCGGTGCTCCATCGTGAGGGTCGACCTGCATTCCAACGAAGAGATCGTCCTCGCAATCGTGGCGGCAATGACGAACCTGGTGCCGGGGACCATCGTGGTCAGTATCGACCGCGCTCACCGGCACATGTATCTGCACGTATTCGACCTGGACTGGCACGGGGGGACAGACGCGGTGCGCCAGGCGGGAATCGAACAGGAACAACGCGTCCTCAAAGTCCTGGGATGGGAGGAAACACCGTGAGTTTTCTGACCCTGATTTATATGGCCGCCGGCACCGCCATGGTGGCGACCATCGCGCTGAGCCTGATCCGCTTGGCACTGGGGCCCAGTATCTATGACCGCGCCACCGCTTCGGACGTGATCGCGGTGGCGGTGATCGGCTTAAGTGCCATGGCGGGGGCCGCCAACGGGCGCGCTGACGTGCAGATCATCACCGTGATACTCACCCTCATTGGGTTCCTCTACGCCGTCACCATTGGGCGTTTCACCGGGCGCATGAGTGCCTCGCGCTCCATCCTCACCCCCGACCAGGCGCTGGCGGAAAGCAAGCAGATGGAAGCGCAAGCGCGTTCCGAAATGCACGCCGAAGAAACCGCGCACCTGCGGGAGGAACAATGAGCTGGGACCTGCTCACACAAATCAGCACCTACCTGGGGGCCCTGTGTTTCCTGGCCGGATCCTTGTTCCTACTCGTCGCGGGCATTGGCACGGTGCGACTGCCGGGACTATATGAACGTATGCACGCGGGCGCGAAACCCCAGTGGTTGGGAGTGTTCTTGATCGCCGTGGGAACTGTGCTCATCACCCGCAGTGCGTCGTGGCTGGGGGTGGCGATTTTGATGGTGACGCTGCAGACCGTGTCCGCCCCCATCGGATCGCACCTGTTGGCGCGCGCCGCCTATCGCGGTGGCCAGGTGGACCTGTCGTACCTGGTGGACGATGAGTTGGCGCGCGATGAAGCAGAAGTTGACAAAGCCCGGCAAGAGGCACAAAAGGGGCGGCGCAACAAGCTCTGAAGTTAGGATTAGACGCAAACTGAAGCCCGCATGGCGGGAAGGATCCGCGAGGGAGAGGACCCACTATGACGCAGCGAATCATTTCCTCCAGCGCCGTCGCCGGGGAGAAACTGCGGCCGCTGCTGGATGAAATCCGCGCCGAAAACATTGAAGTGGATTTCAGTGACGAGGTCGTGGCGCAGGCAGACAATGCGGCGCGCGAATGGGAAGACCTCGCTGGCTCCCTGACGCTGCGGGAGGCGGACTGGGACCAGCACCTGGCGAGCTACCTGGCGGGCGGCGAAAAACCGGCGTTGGATGCCACTACCGGTGACCCGGCTGCCGCCGACCGCGAGGGCGCTGCCAACGGCGCGAATACCGGTGACCCGGCTGCTGGCGACCGCGGGGGCGCTGCCAACGGCGCGACCGCCCTCGTGGACGTAACCAAAGTAGTGGCGCACCTACCGCAGTTGACCTACCCGGCGGGCCCCGCGCCCACCCACCTGTTCGCCCCGGCGCTGCCAACTACCGACGCCACCAGCATCCCCCTGATCACCATCGACCCGCCCGAATCCACCGACTTGGATCAGGCGGTCGCGATCTTCCCCCTCCACCACGGGCGTGCCCGCTACCTGGTGGTCTACGCCATCGCCTCAGTCGCCACCTTCGTGCCGCCCGGATCCGCGCTGGATGAAACCGCGTGGGCGCGCGGCACCACCATGTACCTGCCCGACGAAGCCACCCCGCTGTACCCACGCACCCTTAGTTCCGGCGCCGGGTCGCTGCTGCCTGGACAGCTGCGTCCGGCCTGCGTATGGACCATTGCTTTGGGTGAGGACGGGGAGCGCCTGGGCGCGCACGTGCACCGGGCGGTGGTGCGCTCGCGGGGGAAGTTTTCTTACGCCGATATTGACGCAGCGGTAGCGGGCCAGGACTTTGCCGGCAGTGAAAAGATGCCCGCCCAGTTGCCGCAACTACTGCGCGAAGTGGGACAGTTGCGCCAGCAGCGGGAAGCTGCGCGCGGTGGTGTGTCGGCGCGCATACCGGAACAGGAAGTCATTTCCGAGGGCGATACTTTCCGTTTGGAGTACCGCTCCAACACTCCGGCGGAGGAGTGGAACGCGCAGATATCGTTGCTCACCGGGATCAGCGCGGCCGCCCTCATGCGGCAGGCGAACGTGGGGATTGTGCGCACCCTACCGCCCGCGCAAGAGCGCGACCTGCGGCGGTTGCGGCGAGTGGCGAAAGTCCTGGGCGTGAGGTGGGACGAGGACGTCACCTACCCCCAAATGGTGCGCACGCTGGATCCGAAAAACCCCGCTCACGCGGCGTTTTTGCTGGAAGCCACCGGTTTGTTCCGTGGCGCCGGCTACCGGGCTTTCGGGGTGCGTAACACGCAGCCGCTGCCGCGCAGCCGCGATGATGGCATCATTCACGCCGCTATTGGTGCGGAGTACGCGCACGTCACTGCCCCCTTGCGGCGCCTGGTGGACCGCTACGGGGAGGAAGTGTGCCTGGCGCATTGCGCGGGGAAGGCAGTGCCGGAATGGGTGCGCGAAGCCCTGGATGATCTACCATCGGCCATGGGGGCGGCGGGGGAGCGCGCGGGGCGGGTGAGCCGCGAAGCGGTGCGAATCATGCAGGCCCTGGTGATGGAAGGGCGTGTGGGGCAGCGACTGCGCGGGGCGGCTGTGGATGAGCGCGGTGACCACGCCCTCGTAATGTTGGAGGACCCAGCGGTGATGGCCACTGGCAGCGGTGAGCTGGGGGTGGCGCAAACTTTCGAAGTGGTGGAAGTGGACGTGCCTAAGCGGCGAGTGCGGGTGCGGCCGGTGGGGGAAGAGATAACCGGAAGTTGAGAAGCGCAACTATGGGTTGTGAAAGTGTGTAAGACTGTTCCCGTGCGACTTAATGGCCATCCACAGAGCCTGCCGGACACGGACGCGCGAGCGCGCCAACTGCAGCAGGATTTTGACGCGAAGATACACGACGAGTGCGGAGTTTTCGGGGTGTGGGCGCCGGGCGAGGACGTAGCCCGCCTCACCTACTTCGGGCTATACGCTCTCCAGCACCGCGGGCAACAGTCCGCTGGCATTGCCGCCTCAGACGGGCGCAACATTATGATTTACAAAGACCTGGGATTGGTATCCCAGGTCTTTAATGCGCAAGCCCTCTCGCCTTTGACCGGGCATTTGGCGATCGGACACGTGCGGTATGCGACTACCGGGGCGAATGTGTGGGAGAACGCCCAACCAACGTTGGGCCCCACCGCCACCGGGTCGGTGGCCCTGGCTCACAACGGGAACCTCACGAACACGCAGAAGCTACGCAGCCACGTGAACGGTTTGGGTGGGCGCCAGTTGGCGGACACCAGCACGGACACCGCGGTTTTAACCGCGCTGCTGGGTGCCTATGGTCGGCAGGAGGACGAGGCCGTGCCCGCTGCGCCCGCCGCGGCGCACGCACCGTCCTCGGAATCCACCGACCCAGACCAGCCAATCACGGCCCGCGGCTCCCTCATCGAAGCCGCCATGTCGGTACTGCCACAGCTAAACGGCGCGTTCTCCTTGGTTTTCATGGATGAACGCACCCTCTACGGGGCGCGCGACGCCCACGGCATCCGCCCGCTGGTGCTCGGACGTTTGGAATCAGGCTGGGTATTGGCCTCCGAAACCGCCGCCCTCGACATTGTGGGCGCCCAGTTTGTGCGCGAAGTCGAACCGGGCGAGCTCATCGCCATTGATTCCGAGGGCGTTCGCACCCACCGTTTCGCCCCCGCCACCCCGCACGGATGCGTCTTTGAATACGTGTACTTAGCACGCCCCGACACGTCCATCTGTGACCGCTCCATCATCGTGGCTCGTCAAGAAATGGGGGCCCGCCTGGCGGCCGAACACCCGGTGGAAGCGGACCTGGTGATCGCCACCCCTGAATCCGGCACTCCCGCCGCTATTGGCTACGCCCAAGGGTCGGGAATCCCATACGCTCAGGGCCTGGTGAAGAACGCTTACGTGGGGCGCACGTTCATTCAACCCACCCAGTCGCTACGCCAGCTCGGTATTCGTCTAAAACTCAACCCGCTGCGCGAAGTGATCGCCGGGCGGCGCCTGATCGTGGTGGACGATTCCATTGTAAGAGGTAACACCCAGCGCGCACTGGTGGCGATGCTACGCGAAGCCGGTGCGAAAGAAGTACACGTACGTATTTCTTCCCCGCCGGTGACGTGGCCGTGTTTCTTTGGAATTGACTTCCCCACCCGGGCGGAACTGATCGCTTCTGCGATGGATACCGAAGCGATTCGCCGCTCCATTGGCGCCGACACGCTGGGGTATTTGTCGATCGACGGCATGGTGGCTGCCACCGGGCAGAAGCGGGACAAACTTTGCTTGGCGTGCTTCACCGGTGACTACCCCATGCCGGTGCCCCCGGGCACTCCCATCCCCGGCACTCCCGGGGCGCGCACCACCTGACGCCGCTATCCCCGGCCCGCTGCCAGCCACGCGAGCGCGGGCCATCTTGAACCTACCGACCCACTATTTTCGCACTGCAGGCCCAAGGGCCGTGAAGGAAGGAAACCCATGGTTGATTACGCCGCCGCTGGAGTGGATATCGAAGCCGGTGACCGCGCGGTCGAACTAATGAAAGCTTCCGTAGCTGCCTCCCACAACCACACCGTGGTGGCCGGAGCCGGCGGGTTCGCGGGCCTGATCGACGCCAGTGAACTAATCGGTATGCGCCGCCCTTTGTTAGCTTCCTCCACCGACGGGGTGGGTACCAAAGTGGCGCTGGCACAAGCCCTAGACATCCACCACACCATCGGCCAGGACCTGGCGGCGATGGTGGTTGACGACATCGTGGTCACCGGTGCCCGGCCCCTGCTGATGACCGACTACATCGCCTGCGGGCGGGTGATTCCTGAACGTATCGCGGACATCGTGCGCGGCATCGCGAATGCTTGCGCGGCAGTGGATTGCCCGCTGGTGGGTGGGGAAACCGCGGAACACCCGGGTCTGATGGAGCCGGACGAATACGACGTGGCGGGCGCCGCGGTGGGCGTGGTGGAGGCTGACCAGGTCCTCGGCGCGCATCGCGTAAAGGCCGGTGACGTGCTGGTGGCGCTGCCTTCCTCGGGCATCCACTCCAACGGTTTTTCCCTGGTGCGGCGCATCGTCGCGGATGCCGGCTGGCAGTGGGATCGACACATTCCTGAATGGGGGCGCTCCGCGGGGGAGGAACTCCTCGAACCGACCGCCTTGTATACGGCACACTGCTTGCAGATGTTAAGCGAGTTTGGCGAGGGCGTGCGCGCCTTCAGCCATATCACCGGCGGTGGTTTAGGGGCCAACCTGTGTCGCGTGATGCCTCCCGGTTTGGCGGCGCAGGTTGAACGTGGATCCTGGGTGGTACCGCCAGTGTTTTCTACCTTGGCCGAGGTCGGGTCGGTGCCGTGGGAGGATGTGGAACAGACTTGGAACCTGGGTGTGGGGATGGTTGCGGTGGTGAACCCGGCAATTGTTGACGGGGTGCTGGGTTTTTACCCGGGGGCCTGGGTATTGGGGCAAGTACTGGCGGCGCAGGCCAGCGAAGTTCACAGCGGGGAGCGTTGGATACAAGGGACTAAGGGAGTCCGCGGTGGGGCGGCGTGGCTGGTGGGGGACTACCGGCTGGTCTAAACCGGATGATTGAGGCGGACGGTGGGGTATAGGCGGGGAGTGTCGATGGCAGTAGCACCGGAACCCGGTGTGCGAGGGGGCCCACCAACCGGGCTTGGCACCACTGCCAACTTGCGCGCATACAGCAGCGGTGCGGATCCGATACTTTGATCCGCACCGCTGTGTAGTAGTTAAACGCCCAACGATTTTAAAGGTGCCTGCCGCAATGTCAGCGGTAGTGATCCCAATCGTCGTCGGTCGCCGGGGGAATCTCCCCGTAAGGACTATCAACTTCACCACGTTCGGCAGCGAGTTCACGCTGCAGAGCGTCGTAATCGGTCTCCGGGCTGTAGTACTTCAGCTTCCGAGCGACCTTCGTCTGTTTGGCCTTCTGACGGCCGCGCCCCATTGGCGTCGACCCCCTCCACAGTCGGTCAGTGTCCGCGCGTGACGGATCGCCTGAGTAACGATTGATAACTTTGCGGTTCTATTCTACCCGCAACCGCGGTGACTTTGCCATTAGCCGGGCAGGTTCCTACCACAATATGGTCAAACCTGCCCGCACTGTCAGCGTCGACGCCAGATGGCGATACCGGCAACCACCGCTAAACCAGTGGCGATGGAAGCCAAGGTAGCGAGGGCGGTCGGGTCCCCCTTCTTCGCATCATCCATGGTGTCTTGTGCCTTCTTACCCAGGTCAGCGGCACTGGCTTTGGCTTTTTCGGTGACGCTCTTAACCTGGGTGCGCGGGTCCAGGCGGCCGGTTAGTTCATCAACCGTGGACTGCATCGCCAGGCGGGTGCGTTGGATTTCCGCTTCGATATCTTCAACCGAACGAGCGGCGGACTTACCTTCGTTGTTGCTCACTTCTCCATACCCCTTTTCACAGCGTCAATATTTAGCTTCATATTGGTCTTCGGATCCGGCTTATCGGCCATGCCCTTCTTCAGCAGGAAGGCGCCAACGGCCGCCAGAATAATGACGATCAGCAGCAAAATGCCGGTCACTGACAGTGCCGCTGCCCACGGCGGCATGATCAAGTCGAAAGCCTCTTCGATGGTGTGGAAGATCCACCCCAGTAAGTAGAGGGCGGCCACGCCGGCGCCAGCCAACAGTGCGCCGCCGGTGCCGGCTTTCTTTGCCAGGCCGGTGGCTTTAACTTTGGTGAGCTCGATTTCGCTGCGAATGAGGGTGCTTATCTGGTTGGAAAGCTCCCCGAAGAGCTCACCAATAGTGGTGTTGGGACGCGATTGGGTAGTTTCAACTACGGTGACGCGGTGTGCGGGATTTGGTTTGTCCGCCGCCATCATCATCTCCTAATGGGAAGATACGGTCTGTGGGTCCTAGGTGGATTTTGCCAAAATATTTGACGTCGCGCGTATTCCGGTTAAAACCCGAACACGCCACTGTGCCTAGTTTGACATGTCCAGCGGCTTATTGCCGAAGATAAGGACCATCTACCACACCTATATTACCTTGCAGCATCTAAGCGCGTCACTCTTGCGCGAGCGCCGCAAGCGCGGGAATGCCTCACTCTTGCGTGACCGCCTGCAACACCGGGACGCGTCCGGCTTGCCAGCCCGGCAGCAGCGACGCCACCACCGCACCCAGGGCGGTTACCAACAGCGTCATTGCCAACGCGCTGGTGGGGATCGACAACTGGGACAACCCGTCCTCGCGCAGATAGTAAACCAACGCGGTCGCGACGCCCACTCCCACGGCGATACCCGCCACCGCGCCAAACAGGGCGGTGAGGACCGACTCCACCGCGATGGAGGCGCCCACTTTCAAGCGCGACAAGCCAACCACCCGCACCAGGGCGATTTCGCGGATACGTTCTAAGATCGACAATCCCAAGGTGTTGACAATACCCAGCGCCGCCACCAGCACCGACAATCCGACGAGGGCGTACACCACCGCCAGCACGCGGTTAATCATTTGCGCGCTGAAAGTCACCAGGTCGTCCTTGTTCATCGCCGCGATGGTGCCCCCTGGTGGCAGATGGGTGCGGATCTGGTCGCGTAACTGCTCCACGTCGGTGCCGTCGGTGGCGTTAATCAGCATGCGCATGCGTCCCAACGGCACAATGTGGTGGGTTTGCGCACTGGCGGGGGAGATCAACGTCGCTTGCAGCACCGTGTAGTCGTGGATGGCTTTAATCTGCAGGGTCTGCACGCCCTCGGCGGTGGGAATTTCCAGGCTGTCGCCAATCTTCAGGTCGTAGTCGTCGGCGGTGGAGGAGTGGATCACCACCCCGTCCTCGGCCCCGTCGGACAGTTGCCCGGCACGCATGTGCAGTTTCAACGATTTCGTCAGGTCCGTGAAGTCAGCACTGACGATGAACATGGGGACGGGTTGTTCCTTGTCGGGCAGTTTCACCGAGGACGGTGCCAGCTCGATGGAGGTCACTTCCCCCACACCGGGCAGAGTTTTGATGGTGTCGTAGAGCGAATCAGGGATGGTCTCCCCCGGCGCCAGCGGCGCTACCATCAAGTCCGCGGTGAGTTCGTTTTCCACCATCGATTGGGTCGACACGCGCAGGGAGTCAGCCAGCACCAGGCCCGCGCTCACCAGCCCCATCCCAATAATCAGCGCCCCTCCGGTGGCGGCGGTGCGGCGCGGGTTCCGCAGGGAGTTACCCACCCCCAGGCGCATCCACGCGGAGCGCACTTTGGTCAGCGGCCAGGCGATGATTTTCAGCATTCCCACGGCGAGGGCGGGGGCCGCCACCAGGGTGCCGACCACGGTGGCCAGGGCGCCGCCACCCAGCACCCACCCCGCGTAGTCGGAGTCCAGGTTTATGGAGGTGACCAGGGCAGCTGCTCCCGCAGCCAACAGCACTACCCCCACTGCGAGGCGCCCCCACAGGGGGTATTCCCGCACGCCGGAAACTTCCCGCATAGCTTCCACCGGGGGGATCTGTGCGGCGCGACGGCCAGGCAGTAACGCCCCCACGATGGTCACCGCGGTGCCCACCACCAGGGCCAGCAACATGATGGGGGTGGAGATACTGGCCGACACGGAGGTCACCAGCGACAGGCGTTGCAACCCCCAGGTAGCTAACGCCAGCAGCCCGGCTCCCGCGGCGATCCCCAGCACTGAGCCCAGCACACCGATGATGGCCGCTTGCCCCGCAATGGCGGTGAACACTTGGAACGGGGAGACCCCGATTGCCCGCAGATAGGCGAATTCTTTTTGCCGCGCCTTCACCACCATGGTGAAAGTGTTCGCGATGATGAAGATCGAAACCCCCAAAGCGAGGGCGTTAAACACCAAAATGAATGCCGTCACGAACCCCAACGCGGTACGCAGGTCGGAGCGGGCCTGCTGGGAAACTTCTTCGGAAGTGAGCACGTCGTAGCCGCCCCCAACTTGGGCGCGAATATCCTCCGCCACTTGGCTTACGTCCGCATCAGCGGTCACTTGCACCGCGATTTCGTCCGCCACCTGCGGGTTCGGCAGGTGCGCCGCCAGGGCCTCGGTGTCCATCCCGATGACGTTGATACCACCCATCGTTTTGGGGTATTCCAACGTTCCCACGACTTTCGCGGTGACGGTCTGCCCGTGAATGACGAACTTCAGTTCCCCGCCTTCGCTACCGCCTAGCCGCGCCAGTGCGTCCTTTTCGACCACCACTTCGCCCTCGCCACTGGGGGCTTGCCCGCGTAGTTGCCACGGGTTGAAATCAGCGACGTTGTTGACCACGGTGATCAGGCCGGCGGTGACAATCGGTAGGTCATCTTTGCCGAGGACGGTCACCGGGGCGGACTGGTTCGCGCGGGCTTTGTCGACGCCGGGGACTTCCGCCACCCGGGCAGCGAGGCCGTTGGGGACTTGGGAGCGGGAGTTGGACAGTTCGGAAAGCGGTTTGCCACTCACATGCAGATCACCCACCACTCCCACGGTGGCGGCGGTATCGAGGCTTTCTTGTAGTTGGTCGCGCAGCGCCAGGGTGCCCACCAGGAAACCCACGCCCAGTACCACCGCGATGACGGTGAAGGCGAAGCGTTTGGGGTGGGCGAGTATGTCACGCCATGTCAGTTTGAACATGCCTCACCGGCTTCGCTTCGAGGTGTCGGGCACGATCGGGATTTGCCCGGTGAGGGAGGGGTCGTCTTGGGGGATCACCGAGCCGGGGAGGTTTTGCAGCACCCGCTGGGCGGCTTCCAACACCCGCTCGGTTTCCGGCTCCAGTTCGCGGGCTGGAGCGATGCGGCGCAGCGCGACGTCCAGTGGCTCGCCCGGTAGGGGAGCGTCCGGCGTGGCATCTGCGGGAAGGGTAGCATCTACGGTCGGCGTGGCGGGGCGGCCGGATCCGCTAGCCGCAGTGGTGGGCATCTGGTCGCCGGGCGTGTGATAACTGGGTGTGCGGCAGGTGGGGGAGGCCGCTGCTTCCGGGGTTTGCGGGGCGGTTGACTGAGCGGCTTCAGGCTGCGATTGCGTTGGCGTTTGCAGGGCCCGGTGGCGAGCCCGCGTGGGGGTGGTGGGCCCGGTCTCGCCATCGGTAGGCAACGCGCTGGCGGTGGCATGTGTGGTGGCGTCGGCATGCGGCGCGCTCGAAGTGTGTGCGGCGCTGGTCGTTCGCAGGTCGGCGGAGCTCGGGTCGGTGAGGTGCGCGCCAGCAGTGCCCTGCGAGGCGGTAGCTGTGTCCTGCCCCGCGGCGTGCTCCGCGGCTACGGGGTACTCCTGCCCCGCGCTGGACTGCTGGGCTGCGGCTGCCATCCCGCTCGCAGCCAACTCCTCCGAGGAAGGACGAATCCCCCGCGAAGACCGGGTGGGGACGCCGGTGACCTGCGGCTGGCGCGCTCGGGCACCTGAATCTGCGAGGACGGGACCGTCCTCGTCGAAAGAATCAATAGAATCGGGGCCGCCAAGTTCACGCAACGCATCCAGGATGGTGTCGCGCTGGGGGTTGCGCAGCTGCGCCACCACCTGGCCATCGAAGAGGAATAAGACGCGGTCGGCGAAAGCCGCGGCGTCGGGTTCGTGAGTCACCATCACCACGGTTTGCCCCAGCGAATCCACCGCGTGACGCAGGAAGGAGAGGACCTGGCGGGTAGATTTCGAATCGAGGTTCCCGGTGGGCTCATCCGCGAACACCACGGTGGGATCGGTCGCCAGGGCGCGCGCGCAGGCCACGCGCTGCTGCTGCCCGCCGGACAGTTCCGCCGGGCGGTGCTTCAACCGGTCGGCGATACCCACCGCCTGCACCAACGTGTTGAACCGCTCACGCGAGATCGGACGTTTAGCGATGTCCGCGGGAAGTTTAATGTTTTCTTCCGCATTCAGCGTGGGAATGAGGTTGAAAGATTGGAAAATGAAACCGATCTTGTCGCGCCGCAGCCGCGTGAGCTTGCGTTCACTCAGCTTCGACACCGTGACGTCATCGAGGGTGATGGTGCCGTCGGTGATGGAATCCAAGCCCGCCAGGCAGTGCATGAGGGTAGATTTACCGGAGCCGGACGGACCCATGATGGCGGTGAATTCACCGCGACCGATCTGCACGTCGACGCCGCGTAGAGCGTGTACCGCGGCTTCGCCCTTGCCGTATATTTTGGTCACGTTGGTGGCTTCTACCACTACGTCGGCGGGAGATTCAATCGGTTGTAAAACACTCATGACCCTATTGTCCGACATTGGGCTTGATTTGGGTGCGCGGGCGCGCGTGTTGAGCATATCGGGGTAGGGGTGGGAGTGGTTCGCGAGGACGTAGCGGCCCGGTGGCTTCTGAAAATGGTCGGTCAGCCCAGCGTCGTAATAACAGGAAGGGGGAAACCCGATGGTGTGGGGCGTGGACTTGGTCAGCCCGGTCGCGCTTTTGACAAAGAAAGAAGGCCCTCAGTGGAGGAGGGCCTTCTTCGTGCCTCCGAGCGGCGTCGATCCGCTGACCTTTCGATTTTCAGTCGAACGCTCTACCAACTGAGCTACAGAGGCGTTTTGGACACTTACTAGCGTAAGCGATCCGCGACCCCGACCGGGCTCGAACCGGCGACCTCCGCCGTGACAGGGCGGCGCGCTAACCAACTGCGCTACGGGGCCAAGTGAGAACCACCTAAGTGGTGGAATCACCGAAGTTTGGAAGGGATACGTGTGCGCAACAGTGTTGAACCTGCTGCTTTGTGTCCCGGTTTCCGCGACCCCGACCGGGCTCGAACCGGCGACCTCCGCCGTGACAGGGCGGCGCGCTAACCAACTGCGCTACGGGGCCTTGGCACCCCCAACGGGATTCGAACCCGTGCCGCCGCCGTGAAAGGGCGGTGTCCTAGGCCGCTAGACGATGGGGGCCCAGACTGTCTTGGGCGTCTAAATCGTCGCCACCAGACAGAGAAAATCATACGCATCTGCGGGACGATAATCAAAACGCGACCATGTGACCCCTGTCACCGGGGTTGGTTGTTGGCGGAAACCTGCGCAAAAGCAGCTATGTGGAACGCAAGTACCCTGCCAACTGCACAGGCACGTCAACGGTGGGTGAACCGTCCTCGGGAATGGGGAAAGTGCGGCGATGACGTGGCGCAGGTTTAGGGATGACCTTGCCAACTGCACAGGCACGTCAACGGTGGGCGAACCGTCCTCGGGAATGGGGAAAGTGCGGTGATGACGTGGCGCAGGGGCACGCAGGCGATGCGGGCGGTAGCGACATTATTCGGACACTCGACAGCTCAGATTCAGCGTCTAGCCAGGTTGGACTCTAGGGTGGAATGTATGGAGAACACTGAAGAGGTCGTACAAGACGCGGTAGACATCCTCCACCTGGTGATCGGTATGGGGATTGGCGCCGCCATCACCTTAGCGGTGGGGATTGCCCTGTGGATCGGGGTGCGAATAATAGGTAGGCGCTCGGCGAACTTCCACCGCATGTTGCGGCGCGTGAAACTACCTACCTTCGCGCTGCTGCTGGTTGCCGGCGCTTGGCAAGGGCTGAGCTACTCCGCCGCCGAAGCCACCCGCGAAGCCCTCGGCTGGGTGGACCCCCTCCAGCACGGCCTGCTGATCTTCACCATCATCGCCTCCGCCTGGCTGGCCGTCGCCATGGCCTACAGCATTGAAGACATCGCTACCTCACGTTCCCTGGAATCCACCTCCCGGCGCGTCACCCAAGCGCAAATGCTGCGGCGCGTGCTGCAAGTCCTCATCGCCTTGCTCGCCCTGGTGGCCGTGACCTTGACCTTCCCCTCCGCGCGCCCCGCCATGGCGTCACTGCTGGCCTCCGCCGGCGTGATCTCCCTGGTAGCTGGTATTGCAGCGCAAGACTCCCTATCCAACACCTTCGCCGGCTTGCAGCTGACCTTCACTGACGCGCTGCGAGTGGGTGACGTGATCGTGGTGGACGGGACCATGGGGACGGTGGAGGAGGTGACCCTCACCTACGTGGTGATGCGCGTATGGGACGAGCGGCGCATCATCGTCCCCTCCACCCACTTCACCAAGAACAAGTTCGAAAACCTCACCCGCCTACACTCCAAGATGCTGGGGTCGGTGGAGCTGAAACTCGGTTGGGCCGCCCCCATGGGAGCGCTGCGCGCCGAAGTTGAACGCCTACTGTCACGAACCGACCTGTGGGACCACCGCACCGTGAACATCCAGGTCACGGATTCTTCCGAAACCTGGATCCTGGTGCGCGTCGTGGTGTCCGCCGCCAACACCGGGGACCTGTGGGACTTGCGCTGCTACCTGCGTGAACACCTGGTGGAGTGGGTTAGCGAAAACGCGCCCTACGCCCTCGCACGCGAACGTTTCCAACGCGAAGAAATCGTGGAAGTAACGCGCGACCGGTCGGAAGAAGAAATCGTTTCCCTGGCGCGCGAACTGAGCGACATACGCCGCGGCGGAAACGAAGAAGAAGAGGACGAGGACGTTCCCGCCTCCAAACAACAAGCGCGCCTGGCAGAGGCGAAGAAACGCGCTGCCTCGGTGCGGCGCAAACGACTGCGCGACCGCAAGGTAGAAAAGCAAGCAGAAGCCAGCCCCACCTCTGAACTGACCCGAGTACTCAGCCCGGCGGAGTTGGAAAAACTGTGGAAAGACAAACAGAAAGCCCTCCCTGCCAAGGATGCAGACGAAGCCGAAACGAACGCGACGTCGAAGGCACAGCAGGGGGAAACTGCCGGACCGTCCTCGCCGGAAAAAGCGGCCGAGGAAACCGCAGCGGCGCAGCCAGTGGCGGATAAACCGGCGCGCGCGGTGGAAACCACCGGCGATATGGAACGCCTGTATTCGGGCGATGCGGAAGCCGAAGAACGCTCCCGCATGTACGCCGGGCCGGGGGAGAAAGCCCTGCGGGAACGGGAAGAAGCCGCCACTCTGCGGGCCTTCCGCGACGGCACGATCGATGCGGAAGAAGCATTGAAGCGTTTGGCGGGCAGTTTGCAAAGTCAAGAAATAGTGCGCCAAGAAGCGGCACAAAAACGCCGGAAGAAGGATTAGAAGATGATTGATGAAAACGCGGCTGCCCGCACGCAAGCGCAGTGGCGGTCCCTGCTGACCCCCATGGAGTACCACGTGCTGCGCGAAGCTGGCACCGAGCGGCCCGGTACCGGGGCGCTGCTGCATGAAAAACGTCCCGGAACGTACTCGTGCCGCGGGTGCGGGCAGAAGCTGTTCCGCTCCGACGCGAAGTTCGACTCCGGGTGCGGTTGGCCTTCGTTCTTCCAGTCCGAGGACGGGGCGATGCGTTACCTGCGCGATGAGTCCCATGGGATGGTGCGAACCGAGGTGCGCTGCTCCAACTGCGACTCCCATTTGGGGCACCTGTTCGACGACGCGCCGCAAACCCCCACGGGGCAGCGTTACTGTATGAACTCCGTGTGCTTGGAATTCGAAGAGGACGCCTAATGCGGGTCGTTTCCTGGAACATCCAGTTCGGCACTGCCAACACTTTGACGTGGGCCGAGTGCGGTCTGGACGGTGAGTCCACCGCACCGGGTGCCCCCGGGGCGCGTGGGGCGCGACTGGGTGGTGCACGGGAAAACGAATCGCAATCGGACGGCCAACAACCACCCGACGCGCGAATCGGCGGGTCGCGAGCGGCTGAGTTAGCGCTGGCGGACTGCGTGCGCGTGTTGGGCAATACCGGTGCCGACGTGCTGGCGTTCCAGGAAGTTGACCGGCGCCAATGCCGCTCCGGGTGGGTGGATCAGCCCGGAGTGATCGCACGCACCTTGCAGCCGCTGGGCTACCGCTGGTGGCATTTCGCCCCCGCCTACAACGGCTCGGCTTCCTTGGCGCATCTACCCACCCACCCCGCATGGTCGCAGTGGGCACCGGGATTCGGGGTGATGCTGGTAGCGAAGGAACGTCCTCGTAGATGGAAAGTAGCTGATTTAGGGCGCGGACCGTGGCAGTGGGTGAAACGCGAATCGGGGCTCGCTGGCCGGGTTTTTGGCGGCTATCCGCGGATGGGACAAAAGCGAGTGCTGCTGTCGGCGGACTTCGGCGACGTGGCGGTGGGAGTGACCCACTTGGAGCTGGATATGGATACTGCGAGCGCCCAACTGCGGCGCGCTTGGGACTTGACACGCTCACTGGCACCCACCGCGGTGCTGACGGGGGACTTCAATATGCGCCAAGAGCAGGTGTGTGCGCAGTTGGACGCCGGCAGTGAGTACGCCGGGGGCGTGTGTACCTTCCCCGCCACCGACCCGACTATCTGCATCGACCACCTGATCCACACTCCCGCTGCCGGTGGCAGCGCGCAGGTGCGTAGCCAGCAACTGCCGGTATCTGACCATACGGCGCTGATAGTGGATCTACCAGCCCTGCAGCCACCGGCCGTGATTGACTAAGAGGGAAGTGGTGGTGAACGCAGCAACTCCCAGTGGACCGATGGAGCCTTCAGGTGCAGGCGCTCGCGGCACTTTTGCTGACGGGTTATTTGGTCGCATCCCCGCGCCGGTACTGTTCATCGGCTCCGGCTTCACCCAGTACATCGGCGCTGCTATCGCGGTGTCACTGTTCCTCCTGATGCCGCCCTACGCGGTGTCCTGGTGGCGGTTTTCGATTGCTGCAGTGGTGCTATTACTGTGGCGTCGTCCCTGGCGAGAGTCACTGACCTGGCGCGAGTTGGTAACCTCGGGGATTTTCGGCGTGGTGATGGCCGGCATGAACACCACCTTCTACTTGGCAGTGGCGCACTTGGACCTGGGGGTCGCGGTGTCGTTGGAGTTCGTGGGGCCGGTTTTGGTGGCGATCCTTACGCGGCGCAACTGGAAAACCACCCTCGCCGCGCTGTCAGCGTTCGCCGGCGTGGTACTGATATCTGGCTTCGGGTTGTCCCTGCAGGCGCCGGGTGTGGCGCGCGGCGTCGCCTTCGCCCTCGCCGCTGGGGCGCTGTGGGCGGCCTACATCCTGCTGGGTAGGCGGATCGCCGCCACTCGCTCCGGCGTGACTTCCCTGGCGGTGGGGTGCGCGGTTGCCAGCGTGGTTTACCTCCCGCTGGCACGTTTGCCGCGCTGGCCCGCTGCCGATGCGAATATTGGCGAGGGCGGTGCCAGCTGGGTTGGTCCTAATACCGCCGTTTGGGTGGTGGCGATCCTCATTATCTTGGTGGGGGTGCTGTCAACGGTGTTGCCGTACTCGTTGGAACAAGTCGCGCTGGCGCGCGTGGATGCGGCGACTTTCGCTTTGCTGACCTCCTTGCTGCCCGCCACGAGTTTGCTGACGGGGGCGGTAATGTTGGGGCAGTTCCCGGAGCCCGCGTCCATCGCTGGTTTGGTTTTCATTTCTTTCGCGGTGTGGCTGGCGTCGCAACGGGCCGGGAAAAAGTGACAATCAAAGAGCCAGATCTTTACCATTTCTTAATGAAATGTGTCGTTTTTCGTGATGATAAGCACGAAACGGTATCAGTTTGACCTCTCGAAATGCGAAAGCTGTGAAGTGGGGGCAAAGTTGAGAATGTAGGGAACGCAACCGCTGTTCCACTTCCCATCAAGTGAGGAGAGAACAATGGGATACTCCATTCTTATGTACATCGTTGTGGGTGCCATCATCGGTGCTCTGGCTCGCCTGTTCATGAAGGGTGAACAGCCCTTAGGCATCGTTTGGACCATCATCCTGGGTGCGCTGGGCGCAGCTATCGGCGGTACCATCGCCGGTGCTCTGTTCAACAACCCCAATGGCATTCTCGCCTGGGTGGTCTCCGTGCTAGTGGCTATGGGGCTCATCTCCCTGTACCTGGGCTTCCAGGCTCGCCGCTAACCGGCACAGCAAATGCGTCGAGGGTCACTCCTTTGGGAGTGGCCCTCGTTTTTGTTTGTGGCACTAAGGTAGTTAAACTAGTGCCCACGGGCCTATAGCTCAATTGGCAGAGCAACGGACTTTTAATCCGTGGGTTCAGGGTTCGATTCCCTGTGGGCCCACCCATCGGATGCCCCCGCAAGCGCGGGGGCTTTCGCGTACCCGGGCTTAAACGGTGCGGGGATCCAATTTCCATCCGATCCTCGCACTGGCATTAGGTCGTTAACACTTACGCCATAATGGGTCGCTAGCGTTAGTAGCTCTTCTGCCGACCACTTCGAGTGGCCGTGTAGTCGCCGAGAAATATTCTGCCCGGTTATAGACAGTAGCTTTCCCACCTTGCTGCGCGAATCATTATTTATGAACATGTACTGGGCGATGGTGGTTCCAACCGCTCTGTCGAAGTCAATAGTCTGTTCATTCATGAAACAAGCGTAACTAATGTGCGAAGAAAGCACAAGTGTGTCATTGACATCCACGTGTGCAGATTGTAAATTGCGCATATGAACGAAAACCGCACAAATATTCGAGCAGGTGTCTTGGTGACCGGCAGAGAAGCTGTTGATCTTCTGCCTGGAACTACGTACGGAACATTCATGCGTTGGGCGCGGGAGGGGAAGGTTCCGGTTTACCTACTTGGGGGTCGGAAGTTCTTCCGACGGTCGGACGTGGAGGCGTTGTTGACGCCTGTGGTTGGGTCGGCGGCTAGTGCGGATGATGGCGCGTTGTAGGGCGGGGTGATTAGTAGTGTCGCGCGTGTCGATGAAGCAAGTGCGCACCTTGCTTAATGATGAGCTGGCGGGTGAGCGTGAGGGCATGTTGTGCATTGATGTTAAGCATGCTTTGTTAGCTGCTTCGCGTGATGGTGCGCTTTTGGGTGCACGTATAGATGCCGCGCATTTGGATGAGATTTTTAAGCGCGTGGATGTGATGGCTCCTGATGACTTGGTTGGGCTGCGGCATCGCTTGGTTGAGGCGATTGATTCCATTAACCGCGTCTTCCGGGAGTTTGACAGAGTGTACCCGGATTTGGGGGTGTGAAATGGCTTGGGTTCGTAGGGTCTTGGCCACGGCTGGAGCTGTGGTATTGGCGACTGTTTCGCATGATTTAGCGACGTGGCGGTGATGGTGGTGAACGGGCGTTTGGTTGATGCGGCATGGGAGTGTAGGCGTGATTCGCTGGCTTCGAAGCTGGTGTTAGTTTTCCTGGCGGTTCATGCGGATGAATGTGCGCGGTGCCGGGTGGAGCCGCGTGAGGTGGCTCGCGCGACGGGTATGTCGGAGAAACGGGTGGATGAGGTGCTTGCTGGTTTGAATGCTGATGGGCTGATTGATGCTCATAAGTGGAATGACACGGGGGCTTGGAGTTTGAGGGTGACGCTATGAGTTTCAAGGCTGTGACGTGGGCGTTCGATGAGGTCGTGGGCCTATCGCAGGGGGAGAAGTTGGTGCTTCTTGCGTTGGCTGAGTTTGCCAATGATGACAATGAGACGTGGCGATCTAGGGAAGCTATCGCTCAGCGAGCACTATGCTCAATCCGGTCTGTGGCGACTCACTTGAAAGCGTTGGAGCTGCGAGGTCTAGTGTCGCGGCAGGGGCGTTATGCGTGGTGTGAAGATACCAGTGCTGAGTGTGCCAATCGCGGTAAGCATAAGCATCGCGTCGGTACGCTTTACAAGTTGCATTTGGATGTGACTGGCGCTGGTGGTTCCACACATGCAAATTCTGCATCTGTGGAGAATTGCCCGGAATGTCGCGGTTCTGGCCACACATGCAAAATTTGCACCTGTGGGGGTGATGAGGGTTCCACACATGCAAAATCGCGTAGTCCACACATGCAACCTGTTGCCGGTATTACTAATAGGAATTATCCCCCAATTAAACCCCCACCTTCCCCCCAGCCCCCCACGGGTGCTGTTGGTGATCGGGATGGGATGGGCCGGAAGGTGGAGAATTTGCCAGGGTTGGGTGCTGCTGGTGGTAGCGCGGCGGCCCGCGAGGGCGGGCCTGCGCTGGGTTTGTCTTCCGAGCAGGTGTCTTTGTTGGTTTCTTCTCTGCCGGATTCGATGTGTGTGCTCTCAGCTGAGGGTATGGCGCGTGTTTGGCGTTCTCTCGCGCCACGCTTGGCGGCGGGTTGGTCGCCACACCAGGTGCGACGCCAGTTAGCGATGCGAACTTTGCCCAGTGAAGTTCGCGATATGGCCGCGCTGGCGGCGGCGCGGTTGGATGATTTGCTGGCTGCCCCGGTGGATGCGCGTGCCGCGGGGCGCGCGGCTACTGCGGCCCGCGTGGTTGAGCGTGAGCTGTCTGCGGCTGAGCGTGCTGAGGATGAACGGGTGAAGCGTTTATTTGCGGATTTGCGTGCTCGTCACCCTGATTGGACGCACGCCCAGGTTGCTAGAGCGGTGATTTCTCAAGGGCATTTGGCTGAAGTTGGGGATCGCAGCGATGGATGATTTGGCGTTGTGGATTCAGGCTCAGCGGTTATCGCCATCGGAGCGTGCGGTGTTGTTGGCGGCGGCGCGGGTTGCTGATGGTGCTGGCTTGGTGCGCATGGCTGTTGGGGAGTTAGCTTCTTTAGCACAGGTTTCGCGTTCAACGGTGTTTCGGGTTTTGCGTGCGTTGGAGTTGCGAGGCTTGGTTTGGCGGGTGGATCGTGTTAGTTCGAGTGGCGCTAGGCTGGAATCTGATTTGCATATTGGCCCGGCTGCGTCACAGTTGCGCGAGTTGCATAGTGGAAAACAAGATCGTCCTTCGGTAGTGTCAGGCGCTAGCGCTCCGTCAGCGTTAGGTGAGCTTGAAAGCGGGTCGGATGAACGTCTGCGCGAGATCGTGCGGTGGTGTTTGGCTTCGGACTGGTCTTCTCAAGCGCGATCAATGCTCAGTGAGGAGTTGTCATCACAAGCGGGTCGAGTGTTTTATTCGGTGGCTATGCGGCGTACATGTTTACCGCAAGATCAGCGCCTGTCTGATACTTTGTCGATTGCCTGGCAGGCAGTGGTGGATAACGCTAATCGGTTGGTTGATCCTGCAACCCGTTCCCCTTGGGGGCTGCTAGCGAATATTGTGCGCTGCGCCACTTGGGAAGCGGATTATCAAGGCCCCAGTGCTCCGTTACCGGTGGCGTTGGATGAGAATCTAAGCGCTGACTTGGTTCGTTTGTCCGATGCTTGCGGGATGGATGTAGCTCACTGGGATGAGGTGGAAACTGCGTTTGCGGGTATTATCGACGCGCTCAGCGGTGTGGGCGTCGCGCGTGCTACCGTGCGCGCGGTGGTGGCCCGTCTAGCGATGTTGCTGATGACTGCACCCCGCTCAAAGCAGCATACGGCGGCTGCTCAAGATAATGAACTTGCACTGTGGGTTCCGTCCGCAGCGGCTCGTAGGCTACTGGTTACAATGGTGATTGGCACGCGACGCCAGCCTAGATTGCTAGCCGATGCGCCTGCTGGCGAACTTGAAACTCTTGCTGCTCGTGTGGTGTCTCTTTGCCCCGAGATGGCAACACCCAAAACGATGTGATAGACCACACATTAAGGGGGGTGTCAGTTTGAGACGGGGCGGTGTCATGGGTGCGTTATTGCTTTTCTTTCCACGGTTGGTAGTGGACTTCGCTGGTTCGTTCCCAGATGGTGGTTCTTGGGTGGTTTTCCCATAAGTCTTGTTGGTATTGGCGGGCTTGGGTGAGCGTGGTGGCCCACCTGACTGTTTGAGTGGTTTCGTCTGGGTGTCTTCCATCGAGGGTGAGAAGGTAGTCGCGCGCGCGGTGGGTTTCATGGAACATAGATGCTCCCAGAGTTTGTGAGGCCATCGCAGCGAGTTGTCCAGCTGTACGTACCCGTGGGTATTCCGCTGATAACGCCGGTGCTGGTAATGGTTATTGTTTTTCCGGCCACGGATGCTGTGATGGGTGCTTGGCCTCCGGTGAGGGTGACGCTGAAGGTCACTGCGCCTTTGCTTGAACTAACTGAGGTGTTCATGGCGGTAATGGCCGGATCGGGTTCTGGGGGTGAGTATGGT
>JAEWEQ010000055.1 GCA_023389315.1 Actinomycetes bacterium
AAAAACAGCTGGGGTTGACGCATGAGCCGCACCGTATCGCGGTGATGCTGGGGCGCCACCATCACCCCAGCCCCGGTGACTTGGTGCGTATCAGGCCAGCGGCGGATGAGATTTACTTCTTCGACCCGCGAACCGAGGAAGTGCTTCGATAAGTTTGCAAAGTCAGACAGTGAGCGGTGGACCAGTTGGCCTGCCGCTCATTTGTTTCCCGAGGACGGGTGTCGGGGCTGGCAGCACCGCAATTGCGTGAAATTTAGTCTTGAAGCATCACCCAAACCGTGCAATAATACTTTTTAGAGCATAAACGCACTATTTAGATCGGAAACGATCAACAAGGCTCATGCGTGTGTGTGGTGCACACCCAGCAACGACGCGACACAAAACCACCACTGGAAGGAAACCCAAAATGACCACATTGGACGAACTACTTGAAGCAAACCCGGTCATCCCCGTGGTGGTCGTTGAATCCGCCGAAGATGGCGTGAACGTCGGAAAAGCCCTACTCGCCGGAGGCATCACCTCCGCTGAAGTTACCTTCCGCACCGCCGCCGCCGAAAGCGCCATCGCCGCCATGAGCGAACTCGAAGGCCTAACCGTTGGCGCCGGAACCGTCATAAACGTTGACCAAGCCAAACGCGCCATCGCCGCGGGCGCTAAGTTCGTGGTCTCCCCGGGCCTGTCCGCCGACGTGGTGCGCTACTGCCAAGAACAAGGCGTGCCGGTACTGCCCGCCTGCACCGACGGCAGCCTCATCATGGCCGCCCTAGATTTGGGTATCGACACCGTGAAGTTCTTCCCCGCCACCGCCCTCGGCGGTATCCCCACCATCAAAGCCCTGGCCGCCCCCTTCCCGCAGGTGCGTTTCGTACCCACAGGGGGAGTGAGTGCGCAGAACCTCGCGGACTTCCTGAAGGTCCCGGCAGTGGCCTCTTGTGGTGGCTCGTGGATGGTGAAGGGGGACCTGGTGAAGAACCAAGACTGGGATGAAATCGCCCGACTGTCCGCCGAAGCCCAGGAAATCGCGGCGGCAGCGCGCGCCAACTAATGGGCCGCGCAAACGCGCAAGCCGAACCTGAGCCGAGCGCACCGACCTCGCTCGCGAAAACCCGCGTCAACTAACGGCCCGCTAAAATCGCGCAAGCCGAAGCCATGCCACGCGCTCGCGAATGGCACTGCGGTGCCAAGACACCACCCGTCCTCGTAAATCGAAAAACTTAGCTAGCAAAGGAGCAAGCCGAAATGACCAAACTACCCGTGCGCCCCGCCGACGAATGCCGCTACGACATCGTCTCCCTGGGTGAAGTAATGCTGCGCCTGGATCCAGGCGAAGGCCGTATCAAGACCGCCCGTAGCTTCACCGCCTGGGAGGGAGGCGGTGAATACAACGTGGCCCGCGGCCTATCGCGCTGCTTCGGTCTGCGTGCCGGCGTGGTGACCGCCCTGGTGGATAACGAGGTCGGTCACCTGATTGAAAACTTCATCCTCGGTGGCGGCGTGGACACCAGCTACCTGCATTGGGTGGCCGACGATGGTATCGGGCGGGAAGTGCGCAACGGATTGAACTTCACCGAACGTGGCTTCGGCGTACGCGGCGCGGTGGGCGTATCCGACCGTGGCAACACCGCGGTGAGCCAGCTGCGTCCCGAAGACATCGACTGGGAGGACCTGTTCGGACGCCAAGGGGTGCGCTGGCTACACACCGGTGGCATTTTCGCGGCCCTGTCGGAAACCTCCGCGCAGGTGGCCAAGGCCGCCATGGAAGCGGCGCGCGAACATGGCACCATGATCTCCTACGACCTGAACTACCGCCCCTCCCTGTGGAAGTCTTTCGGCGGGCAAGAACAAGCTCAGAAAGTGAACCGCGAACTGGCTCGCTACGTTGACGTCATGATCGGCAACGAAGAGGACTACACCGCGTGCCTGGGATTCCACGTCGAGGGCGTGGATGAGAACCTGTCGGCGCTCGATACCTCCTCGTTTGAAAATATGATCGAACAGGTCACCGCCGAGTTCACCAACTTCCGCGCAGTGGGCAACACCCTGCGCCAGGTGAAGACCGCCACCGTGAACGACTGGGCTGCGATTGGCTGGTCCGCGGAAGAAGGCTTCCAGCGTTCCACCGAGCGTGACGGGCTGGAAATCATGGACCGCGTCGGCGGCGGGGACTCCTTCGCCTCCGGGTTCATCTACGGCCTGATGGAGCTGGGCAGCTTGAAGGATGCCGTTGAATACGGCGCCGCCCACGGGGCGCTGGCGATGACCACGCCGGGGGATACCTCGATGGCGTCGCTGAAGGAAGTACAGCGCCTGGTAGCTGGCGGCGGGGCGCGCGTACAGCGCTAAGCGCCGCGCAGCGGGGCCGCGTGGCCCTGGCGTGCGCCAGGCTCGGCACACGCGGCCAACGCCGCTAGGAGCCGCGCGAGCAACCAACGCCCGCCAAGCTCGGCACACGCGGCCAACGCCGCACACACGCGAAGCGGGGACCAATTCGCTCCCCGCTTTCACGTTGCTGAACTATTTGCTCTTAGGTGCTGAGGTAGAATCGCGGACCATCAGTTTCGGCTGCAACCACACCTGGCGCAAAGCGCTATCGGGGTTGATGAAACGCTTGGCTAGCACCTCTATCGCAGTTGCCCCCAGCTCGCACTTCGGAGGCGCGATGGCCGTCAAAGCCGGCCGAGCCAAGCGTGCCAACTCATCGTCGTAAGCAATGATGGAGACATCTGCGGGCACGTCATATCCGCGTGACTGCAGTACCTCAAGGGCCAGCAGGGCGGCTTCGTCAGAGTGGATGAGAAACGCAGTGGTGCCTTCCTTAACCGACTTCTCTAAGAACTCCACCAGCACGGAGGCGCGCTTATCACCTTCCAACGCGGTGGTATCCAACCACGGCAGGTCACTACCAAGCGGTAGGGTATCGGCGGCTTCTTTCCATCCGTCCTTGATTGCATGACGCGAAGGAATCGGTTTGTCGGTGATCAGACCAATGCGCTCATGTCCGAGTTGGTGCAGATAGTTCACCGCCATTACCGCACCATTTCGGTGATCGGTGTTGACGGATTCGAAAACCTTACCGTGGGTATCGCGCGGGGATAAATTGCGCTCCACCAACACCACCGGCATCTCTAACGCCATCAGTTTTTCCATTAGTTCACGCGAGTGCGGTCCCTCCGTGTCGGGGACCATGAAAAGTCCGTCAACTTTGGAGTGGTTAAGTAGTAGGTCAAGCTGGCGAATATTGTCCTGTGCAGCGAAGGTGGAAGCCTGTAAAAGCAGGCGAATCCCATGTTTATCGGCGCTGTGGTTGGCGCCGTCGATAATGGCCGGCCAGTAAAAGTCCAACGAAGGTGTAAGTACCCCGATGGTGGAGTTTGTCAGTATCCGACCAGTGTTATCGGTAGTTATACGTCGCGCGCCGCCCCGGACTTGCTCCAGTTTTCCTTCTTCTGCCAGCAAACCGATGTCACGGCGAATAGTGATCGCAGAAACGTCCATTTCACTAGCGATCTGGGAGATGCTCACGGATCCGTGTTGCTCAAGTAACGCGAGAATGTGGTCACGTCGATTGGTTGGGAGTATCTTCCGTTCCACCATCACGGGCTCCTGTCATTGATGAATGTGGGAGTGAATTTATCCATTTTGTCGCTTTTCAAGTTTCGATGATACTTCCAACACGTGAAAACGCCACCATTGCGTGAGGAAAGTACCAGCGTAAGTTGAGCGAAAACTCCCTGACAAACTCACACCATCACAATAGCGCACAATTGTGCGTAATTGTATAAAATTGTTCGACTTTGTTAGCTAAAGGTAATAGAATAAGTCGCGTCAACGGCGGAACTAGGGAAGTTTCGCGTCATACTGGGAGGGCGATGATGAACTCACCACGAGCACTCATTCTTTCCGGCCACGGCCGCTACCAAGATCCCTGGCATGACCATGCCGGCGTGTCCCATGAATTAGCTAAGTACTTAGACGCCCTCGGCGTAAAAGCCACCGTTCGAGCCATGCTGCAGGGCTGCACTGAAGGTATCGACGAATACGACCTCGTGATTGTCAACGGCGGTTGGGGGCGGGTGGATCCCAACTTTGACGGCACCCACGAAGACTGGCTGCCCGACCATGAACGCTTCTACCAATACGCCAAGGCTGGCAAAGCTATCTTGGTGTACCACCAGGGCATCAACTCCTTTACCGATTCGCCTTACTGGGAAGAAATTGTCGGCGGCAAATGGGTGCGCGGCACCACCTACCACCCGAAGATTTCGGACGCGAACTTCCACATTGTGGAGGGAGCCCACCCCATTACCGCTGGTTTCACCGAGCTCAATACTTACGATGAGCGCTACACTAAACTGGTGGTCGCACCCACCGTCACCGGCCTGGTCACCCACCGCGAAATTGATCAGGACTGGACCGTGGTGTGGGTCAACGAACACGGTGGGGTCAAGGTAGTCTACGATGCTCTGGGGCACCTGCCCTCTGCCATTGCCCATCCGCACCGGCGCGAATTGCTGCGCCGAGAGTTCTCTTGGCTGCTGGATCGAGAACTGACCGAGAAGTAAATCATCGCAGTCAAAGGAGTGGGAACGCCAACGCAGCGTTCCCACTCCTTTTGTTGCTCGGATCGGTGGCCGACTGTCGGCGTTGGTAAGGCGGCCGCCACCAGATATTCGCGAGGGCGGGGCCGGAAGCCAACGCCCGCCCCGCCCTCGTGAAAATCTCTACAGGTAGGGCAGAACGTACTTGGCGTAGTCCGCGCCCACGTGCTCCACCACGTTGTCGGTGCCCGAACCCCAGATCTCGGTGTTGAAGATCTCGGTTTCAATGTCGCCGTCGTAGCCGGTGGCAGCTACCCACTTGGTGATGGTCTCAAAATCGATGTAGCCCTCACCCACGTAGCCGCGCGAGTTCAAGGTGTCGGCGCTCAGCGGCAAGATCCAGTCGCAGATCTGGTAGGACGCCAGGCGCCCTTCCTTCCCGGCGCGCTCGATGGATGCCTGCAGCTGCGGGTCCCACCACACGTGGTAAGTGTCAGCCACCACGCCCACTACGTCAGCGTCGAAGGGGGCAGCCATGTCCAGGGCCTGGCCCAGGGTGGAAATCACCCCGCGGTCGGCGGCAAAAATCGGGTGCATCGGCTCCAGAACCAGGCGCACCCCGGCGTCCTTAGCGTAGGGAGCCAGTTCCGCCAGGCGCTCGCAAACGCGCTCGCGGGCGGCCACCACGTCGCGTTCAGGCTGACCCGCAGTGGGGGAGGCGGGCTCACCGGGAGCGGGGTTGGCGGGCAGGCCACCGACCACCATGATGAGCTCGCGTGTGCCCACAGTGGCAGCTTCGTCAATGGCGCGGCGGTTGTCCTCCAGGGCTTCCTTCACGCGCTGCGGCTCGGTAGCGGTGAAGAAACCGCCGCGGCACAGGGAAGAAACTCGCAGGCCAGCATCGGCTACATACTTGGCGGAGCGTTCCACTCCGTACTCTTGGATGCGGTCGCGCCACAGGCCTACGGCTCCGTAGCCGGCTTTAGCGGCAGCATCTACAGCTTCGGGCAGATTCGCGTACTTCGTTGTCGCAGTATTGAGCGAACACCGAGAAAGATCATGAAAAGACATTTTCGATACCTTTCGGTCTTGTTCTATCGCTTTCGATCACTATAATAGATGTTGAGAACACGTTCAGACAATAGGTGAATCAAAGTTGTTTCCCTGTACGGACGCAGCTCACCACCGAAACGGCCACCCACAGTCACAGCACAATGAGGAGCGAACATGACTAACCAGCCCCAACGCGTCGCCATGGTAACCGGCGGCAACCGCGGCATCGGACGCGGCATCACCGAAGCCCTACTCAAAGACGGATACGCCGTCTCCATCCTCGCCACCCGCCCCGAACCGGCCGACCTAATGGAAGAACTGCGCTCCCTGCCCGGCGGCTCCGGACAGGTGTCCTACACCCAAGGCAGCATCGACGACCTGGAAACCGCCCAGCGCTACTTGGACGAGACCCTGGCTGCGTTCGGGCGTGTGGACGTCCTCGTAAATAACGCCGGTGTCGCCCCCTCGGTGCGCGCAGACATCTTGGAAGCCACCCCCGAATCTTACGACCGGGTGATGTCCATTAACCTGCGCGGCCCCTACTTCCTCACCCAATGCGTGGCGCGCCACCTGGTGAAGCAGCGCGAGGCCGACGGCTACCCCACGCCCGACCCCGCCGACCCCAGCACGCAGCCCGAGCGCCCCTACGGCACCATCATTAACGTCTCCTCGGTATCTGCCGACACCGTGTCGATCAACCGCGGGGAATACTGCATCTCCAAAGCCGGCGTACACATGGCGACCCTGCTGTTCGCGGTGCGCATGGCCCCCGAAGGTATCGTGGTGTACGAAGTGCGCCCCGGTGTGATCGCCACCGACATGACCGCTGGGGTGAAAGAACGCTACGACGCGGTATTCGCTTCCGGCGTGGTGCCGATGCCGCGTTGGGGTAAACCCTCCGACGTGGGCACCACCGTGGCGATCCTCGCTTCCGGCAACAGCCCGTACTCCACTGGCGACGTTATCCACGTCGACGGTGGTATGCACATCCCCACCCTGTAACACTCCAACCCAGCGACCACTCCAACCGAGGGCGCCCTGCCAAGGGCGGGAGGACGCCCTCGCCAATGAACTTCCCACGGAGTGCGAAGCCAGCGTTTCGCTCCGCCGCCAACCGCGTAAAGGACCACCATGCAAACCCAACAAATCCCTGAAAACCTCAACGTCGAAACCGTGCGGATCGGCGAGGAGGACGTGCCCTGCATTAGCGTCAACACCGCGGTGGTGGGCACCGGGTCGGCCGGCTACTGCGCCGCCGACCGCCTGGCCCAATACGGGCAAAAAGACCTGGTAATCGTCACCGACCGCGTGGCAACCGGGTCCTCGCGCAACGCCGGGTCTGACAAGCAGACCTACTACAAACTCACCCTGGCCGGACCCGAGCCGGACTCCATTTTCGACATGGCTCAGACCCTGTTCGCCGGCGGTTCCATGGACGGAGATAACGCGCTGACCGAAGCTGCCCTGTCCGCTCAAGCCTTCATGCACCTGGTGGACCTGGGAGTGCCGTTCCCACGCAACGCGTTTGGCGAGTACGTGGGCTACAAGACCGACCACGACCCGCGCCAGCGAGCCACCTCCGTGGGGCCATACACGTCCCGCGCCATGGTGCAGCAGTTGGAAAAGAAGGTCAAAGCCGACGGCACCGCCATTATCGATAACGCCCGCATCCTATCGATCCTCACCCACCAGGGGCAGGCAGTGGGCCTGCTGTGCCTGCGTCGAGACGTGAGCGAGGACGAAGTCGCCGGCGGCAAGTCACGCTACCTGCTGGTGCGCGCCAAGTCCGTGGTTTACGCCACCGGCGGGCCCGCGGGCATGTACCGGCGTTCGGTGTTCCCCCGCGGCCAGTGGGGTGCATCGGGGGCCGCCTACCGGGCCGGAGCGCGCGGGAAGAACCTCACCGAATGGCAGTTCGGCCTGTCCTCCATCGCGCCGCGTTGGAACGTTTCAGGAACCTATATGCAGGTGATCCCCCGGTTCGTGTCCACCGACCAGGACGGCGGCGATGAGCGAGAGTTCCTCACCGAAGCGATCCCCGACTACGGGCGCCAACTGTCGATGATCTTCCTCAAGGGCTACCAGTGGCCCTTCGACATCCGCAAAGCCTTGGACGGGTCGTCCCTGATCGATTTGCTGGTGTACCGCGAAACCGTTTTACGAGGGCGGCGCGTGTTCTTGGACTTCACCCGCAACCCCATGGACCGCGACTTCGACATGAGCGACCTGATCCCGGAAGCACGCGAATACTTAGAGCGCGCCGGAGCCACCACCGGCACCCCGATCCAGCGTCTGCGCGCCATGAACGAGCCGGCCTACCAGTTGTACTTGGAAAAGAACCCCTACATTGACTTGGAAAAGGATCTGCTGGAAGTGGACGTGTGCGTCCAGCACAACAACGGTGGGCTCACCGTCGATGCCTGGTGGCAGTCCAATGTTGAGGGCTTGTTCCCGGTGGGTGAAGCTGCCGGTGCCCACGGGGTGTACCGTCCCGGCGGGTCGGCCCTAAACTCCACCCAAGTGGGGGCCACCCGCGCCGCACAGTTCATTGCAGCGCGTCGCCAAGGCGAGCCGTTGGAGGCCGCTGAGTTTGAACCGGTGGCGGCGGCCGCAGTGGAGGAGGCCCGCGACATGCTGGCGGCCGCGACGCAGAACTTCGCTGATGGTAAAGAGGACTCCACGCATGAGACGCTGCTGGAAATCCAGGCGCTGATGAGTGAAAAGGCCGGGCCGATTCGCTCCCGCGACGCGGTGGAAGCAGCCCTGGTGGAGGTACGCCAGTGGCTGGAGGAGTTCTCGGTGCGGCTAAGTGCCAACCCGTCCTCGCGCCGCTCAGTGGAGCGCCTGTACCTGATCCACGATATCCTCACCAGCCAGTTCATCTACCTGTCCGCGATGGTGGACTACCTGGACCACGGCGGCCTGTCGCGCGGGTCGGTTTTATACACCGACGAGGGCGGGTCACTGCCACAAATTGGGTTCGGCGAGGACGCGCAAGCCGAGATTGAAGGCCTCGATGAGGACTTCCGGTTCCGCCTGGATGGTGGGGCGTTGGATGAAGAGATTCAAGAAGTGGGCCTGGCTGACGGCGGGGAACTGCAGGTCGAGTGCAGCTGGCGTAAGCGCCGGCCGCTGCCTGATACCTCGCAGGACTTCTTTGAGAACATCTGGCGAGAGTTCCGCGAGGACGCAGGGCTGCGTCCGCTTTAAGCGCGCCGAGCCGTCCCCGGGCAGTTAGGCATCGGGTGAGGGCCTGTGGACACAGTCCCGCTGGGGGAGAGCATAAGGGGTCACCAGGCCGGTCTGCCGGCCTGGTGGCCCCTTGCTGTGGGTAGCGTCGGGGCGGGGGCGAAAACGCTGGGAAATGGCGGGTAGCCCCTTGCTGTGGGTAGGCGTCGGCGCGGGCGCGATACCAACCGCGGCAACGCGCCCACGGCCCGTGCCTCACCAACCGCGGCGACCGTCCTCGCAAATGGTGTGCCACGCGGTTGGAGGCACGAAAAAGCGGGGGCGGTGCGGACTTGAAATCCACACCGCCCCCGCTTTCGTGCGCTGGTCGGCTACTCCTGCCAAGGATGCGCGCAGCCCGGGGTTGAGAAGGGCGTGGCGCGGCAGGGAAGTCGGCCGGGGCTACTTAATCTCGGGGATCTCCAGGCGGCGACCCTCGTTGGAGGACTGCTCGCCGAGCGCCGCCAACTGCACGCCGCGGGCGGCGGAGTACAGCTCGTAACGGTGCTTGCGACCGGCGATAACGTCCTTGAGGAACTCTTCCCACTGGGCGCGGAACCCGTTGGTGAGATCGGCGTTGGCGGGAACGTCCTCCCACTGCGACAGGAAATCAATGTCGGTGGGAACGTCCGGATCCCAGCTGGCCTTGGGAGTGTTGGCGCGCTGCTGAGATTCACAGTGGAACAGGCCGGCAACGGCTGAACCGAGGGTGCCATCAACCTGGAACTCCACCAGTTCGCGACGGTGCACGCGCACCGCCCAGGAGGAGTTCAGCTGCACTACCACGGTGTAGCCATCGGGGGTTTCGACCTCGAAAATCGCGTAAGCGGCATCGTCAGCGGTGGCGTCGTAAGCCTTGCCATCTTCATCCCAACGGGTGGGGATGTGGGTGACGGCGTGGGAGTAAACGGTCTTGACCTTACCCAGGATGCCTTCGAGGACGTAGTTCCAGTGGCAGAACATGTCCACCATCATGCCGCCGCCATCTTCCTTGCGGTAGTTCCAGGATGGACGCTGCGCGGGCTGGATTTCGCCTTCGAAAACCCAGTAGCCGAATTCGCCACGCATGGACAGGATGTGGCCAAAGAAGCCTTCATCCACCAGGCGGCGCAGCTTGACCAGGCCAGGCAGGTACAGCTTGTCGTGCACCACGCCCACGGTGATGTCCTTCTTATCAGCCATGTGCGCCAGCTCGATGGCTTCTTCCAAGGTTTCCGCGGTGGGCTTTTCGGTGAAGATGTGCTTGCCCGCTTCGATCGCAGCGCTGAGGGCGGCGAAACGGCGGGAAGTGGTTTGAGCATCGAAGTAGATGTCCACTTCGGGATCATCAATGATGCCTTCTTGATCGGTGGTCCAACGCTCCACGTTGTGGCGCTTGGCGATGTCCTTGAGTTTAGCTTCGTTGCGTCCCACAAGGATGGGTTCTACTTGTACGCGAGAGCCGTCGGGCAGCAGTAGCCCACCTTCGTCGCGTATGGCCAGAATCGAACGGACCAGGTGCTGGCGGTAGCCCATGCGGCCGGTGATGCCGTTCATTGCAATGACAATTGGTTCACGCTCAACCATGAGTGCTCCTAAAAGTTCGGTGATGGGGTTCACCGAACATGCGCACCATTGACGATCCTCGGTGACCTACTTGAATAATACTACTCAAGATGATCGAAAGCAAGCACTTTCGCACAAAAGAGTTCAGGAAATCTAGAAAACGCGCATTTTGGGAACAAAAGAGTTCAGATTCATTCCCTTTCGCTCAGTTTTGCGTTACGATAGTAGGTAACGGACCATCACCGTCGCATCACGGCACCCGTGAAAAGCTTCGTAGACGCAGCTTGCCAACGCCGCGATGAGTCACCCGCTGCGCCAACATGGAGGAAAGAGATCCACATGTCAAACTCCGCTGAACCTAACATCGTCCTATCCGTCCTCGACCTACACCGCGATCGCTTCTTCGGGCCCGACGCCATCGCCCGCCTCGAAAAGCTCGGCAACCTGGTATACGACCCAGACCCGAAGAACCACGCCAGTGAAGAAAGTCGCCAAGCCCTGGCCGACGCTGATGTGCTCATCAGCTGCTGGGGCACCGGCAACATCGACAAACTCGTTGAACAAATGCCGAACCTGAAGATGCTGGTGCACTCAGGCGGCACCGTGCGAGCGGTCGCCTCCGAAGAGATCTTCGACCACGGGGTGCGCGTCAGCTCCCAAACCAACCTTAACGCGGTGCCGGTGGCCGAATATACCCTGGCCATGATCCTGCTGGGCGCGAAGAACATTTTCGCTAGTCGCCGCGCCTACGCCGAACAACGCGATAAGCCCGACACCTTCTGGGATGAGTTCCAAAACATCGGCCTGTACGGCTGCCACGTGGGCATCATCGGACTGTCGCGCATCTCCCGCATCGTGATCGAGCTGCTCAAACCCTTCCACGTGAACATCTCCGTGTCCTCCGGGCACTTGAGTGAAGAAGAAGCCGAGCGCCTGGGCGTGCGTCGTGCCACCATGGAAGAGATCCTCTCCACCTGTGACGTAATCTCCCTGCACACCGCTCTCACGCCGAAGACCCGCGGTATGATGACCGCTGAACACTTCGCCATGATCCGCGACCAAGCGGTCTTCATCAATACCGCGCGCGGCGCCCTGTTGGATCAAGACGCGTTCATCGAGGAACTGAAGAAGGACCGTTTCACCGCGGTCATCGACGTCACCTACCCCGAGGTTAACGTTCCCGACTCACCGCTGTGGACGTTGCCGAACGTCTTCCTCACCCCGCACGCCGCTGGCTCCATGGGCCGCGAGCTGCGCCACCTGGGTGACGGCGCGGTGGACGACGTGGAGAACTTCTTGGCCGGCAAGCCCGTAGCCGGAGAGTTCACCAAGGAACAGTACGCCGGTCGCGCCTAAGTGGTGCCGACTCTCGTATGATCTGTAGCAAGCGGGCGGGTCCCTTCAGTGGGGGCCCGCCCGCTGCTTTATGCCCAGGGGCCGGACGGTCGGCATTGCTCGTCCTCTTTCTCCTTCTTCCGCTCCTGCTCGCCCTCCTCCTTCTCCTTCTGCTTTCGCCATCGTGAGCTATTGGGCCAGGTTTTGGCTCAGAGTTGGCCTTTTTGCTCACGGTGGGTTTTTTGGGGGTGGGTGCCGAGGGCGGTTGGTGGGTTGGTTGTTTCGCCATCGTGAGCTATTGCGCCAGGTTTTGGCTCTAAGTTGGCCTTTTTGCTCACGGTGGGTGTTGGGGGTGGGT
>JAEWEQ010000065.1 GCA_023389315.1 Actinomycetes bacterium
CGGATCCGCGCATTGAAGTAGCGCTCTACCCGGACGGCAAGGCACTGGTCTACAACTCTTCCCTGGAAGATGTGCGCGCCACCGTTGTTGGTGGTGGGGTAGAAGAAGAAGTTGTGCTGGGGCCGGTCGGCTCGCGCTGGATCGAGGTCGGGTCTTAAGAGGCGGCAACGCGAAGGTAGGGACAGGGCGACGGCGTAGTGGCGCAATAGCGCTGCGGCGTCGCCCCGAGGCGCCCGGATCCGGTGTTGGGTGGGCCTCGCCCGGGGCACCAGGGTCTGGTGTTGGGTGGGCCTCGCCCGGGGCGCCCGGGTTCGGTGTTGGGTGGGCCTCGCCCGGGTGGCTTCTTCCCGACTGGCGTCGTTGCCGCGCAAGCCAGTCGGCGCCCAGCAGTCGACTCCCCCTACGTCCGCGTCGCTGCACGCCCCGACCGCTTCGGCGCCTGAGAAAGACCCAAAACGCCGCGGTCTTCGACCGCACGCACCTTTTCCAACTGCGAAAACCGTCCTCGTTATCGATTTGTATAGCTTGCCGCGCTTGAGGGCTGGTCTAGACGTCTGATGAGCACTACTATGGAATAGCAATCAGAATTAATCATTCTGACTCGAGGAAGAGGAGATATGAAGACAACACTAGTGCGCACCTCCGCCATGATTGCAGCAGCTGCCGTAGCCACCATGGGCCTAGCAGCATGTTCATCCGACGGCGGTAAAGAAACCACCACCGCAGCCCCCGACGCCAGCAAGCCCGCCGGCGAAGCGGTCCAAATCGAATACATGCACCGTCTCCCCGACGGCCCCGGCATGGTCCCCGTAGCGGATATCGTCGCGCGGTGGAACGAAGAACACCCCGACATCCAGGTCACCGCCACCAAGTTCGAAGGCAAAGCCAGCGACATGATCAAGAAGCTGGAGACCGCCATCAACTCCGATGCCGGCCCCTGCTTGGCGCAACTTGGCTACGCGGAAGTCCCCGAAATGTTCGCCAAACAAATGGTCGAGGACGTCACCGCCGAAGCCGAAAAATACAAGGGCGACTTCTCCGGCGCCTACAACCAGATGAGCGTTGGCGGCAAAGTCGTGGGCCTACCCCAGGACACCGGCCCGCTAGTGTACTTCTACGACGAAGCTGAATTCAAAGCCCTCGGCATTGAAGTACCCAAGACCCTGGACGAACTCAAGGAAGCCGCTAAGAAGGCCGCCGCCCAAGGCAAGTTCATCCTCGACTTCGAAGCCGACGAAGCCCAGAACTGGCTCTCCGGCATGGCTGCCGCCGCCGGCGACACCTGGTACGAAGCCAAAGACGACAAGTGGGTCGTAAACACCAAGGGCGAAGGCACCCAGAAGGTCGCCGCCTTCTGGCAAGAAATGCTGGACGAAAAGGCCGTACTGACCATCAACCGTTGGGACGACGCCTACACCAAGGCCCTGACCGACAAGAAACTCATCGGCAACATCGGTGCCGCTTGGGAAGCCGGCTTCATGCTTGACGGCGTCATCCCCGAAGGTGAAGAAGGCACCTGGAAGGTCGCCCTCCTGCCCGACTTCGGCGCTGGCAACCTCACCGGCCCCGACGGCGGCTCCGGCGTAGCCGTAATGAAGGGCTGTAAGTACCCGGCTGAAGCCATGGAATTCAACCACTGGTTCAACACCCAAACCAAGGACCTGGCCACCCAGGGCTTGGTAGTAGCGGCCAAGGGTGAAGTAGTCACCCCTGAGAAGGTAATGAAGCAGTTCGGTGGTCAGGACGTATTCGGCGAACTCGCCAAGGCCAACGAAGCCCTCTCCGACAAGTTCGGCTACATCCCCGGCTTCTCCGCCGTGGCCCCCAAGATGAGTGAAGTTGCCTCCAAGGTCGTACAAGGCCAAGGCAAGGTCATGGACATCTTCGAAGCCGCGCAAGAAGAATCCGTCAAGGCCCTGAAGTCCTTGAACCTGCCGGTCGCTGAATAAACAGCAACCACCAAGGAGATAGTCACCCCAGGCGTGCGCCCTTGATGACTATCCAACACCTTAACTGGGGGCGCCCCGCAAAAAGTGGGCGCCCCCAGCACCTTGTTCCGCAAACCTTGCACCGCAAACCTCGAGGTTAACCGTGACGCAACAAACCTCCGCACCCGAAGCCCTGGCGGTGGCTGGCAGCGACGAAATCCCAGCCCCAGACCAAGGAAACTCAAAAAAAGAACCCAAACGCCGCACTCGTGAACTCCACGACGCACGCACCGGCTGGGCCTTCATGGCGCCCTTCACCATCGCGTTCCTACTGGTGTTCTTAATCCCCATCGCCCTGTCCGTATACAAATCCTTCTTCAAAGTCGTCTCCACCTCCGGCGGCCTCTACGGCGGCGGCGACCTAACCAACCACTTCGTCGGACTGCAAAACTACACCGACGTCATCACCAACCAACGATTCTGGCTCGGCATGCTACGGGTACTGGGCTACACCGCCATCCAAGTGCCGATCATGATCATCGCCGCCCTCGCCCTCGCCCTCGTGCTCGACTCCTACCTGACCAAGCACGTCACCGTCTACCGACTGGGATACTTCCTCCCCTTCGCCATCCCCGGCATCGTCGCCGCCATGATCTGGCTGTACCTATACAGCCCCGAAATCTCCCCCATCGTGTCCCTGCTACGGGACATGGGATTGCCCATCGACTTCATGGCCCCCAAAGTGATCCTCGCGTCCATGGCTAACATGACGACCTGGACCTACACCGGCTACAACATGCTGATCTTCCTGGCGGCGCTCCAAGCGATCCCCAACGAACTATCCGAAGCTGCCCGCATCGACGGGGCCACCGGCTTCCAAATCGTCATGAAAGTGAAAGTGCCCCTGGTGCGCGGAGCGGCGCTGCTGGCAGTACTGCTCTCCATCGTCGGCACCATCCAGCTGTTCAACGAACCCACCGTCATGTCCGTGGTGAACCCGTGGATGGGAGCGGACTACGTACCGATGATGATGGCCTACAACACCATGATGGGGACCCTCACGCCCTCCGGTGACGGTCCCGCCTCCGCGGTATCCATCGTGATGGCTGTGGTCGCTGGTGTACTAGCCGTCATCTACGCCCTCGTCGACCGGAAAGTGAGCAAGTAACCATGGCAACTAAAATCGCGAAACTTCCCGACGGGCGCAGCTACACCCCCTCCGAAGAAGGCATGCCGATGCGGTCGGTGGCACCCACCAAAGCCGCCCGCCTCATCACCACCGGGATCCTGCTACTAGTACTGGTCTACTTCCTGTTCCCCGTGTACTGGGTCATCGTGGCCTCCACCAAAACCAACGCCCAACTGTCATCCACCAACGGATTCTGGTTCGACGACATCAACCTGGTGGCGAACTACCACTCTCTGATGACGTGGACCAAGGGAATGTTCTGGCGCTGGGTCGCTAACTCCCTGCTGTATTCCACCGTCGCCGGAGTCGTGGGCACGCTGCTGTCGGTGATGGCCGGATACGCGATGGCGAAGTTCAACTTCCCCGGGAAAGCCGCCGCCATGGGCATCATCATGTCCGGGCTGTTGCTACCCATCGCCATCCTCACCATCCCCATGTACGTGCTGTTCCACAACATCGGGATCACCAACACCATGTGGGCCATCCTCATCCCCTCCTGCGTCAGCCCCTTCGGCGTATTCCTCGGTCGCGTGTACGCGCAAACCTCCGTACCCACCGAACTAATCGAAGCGGCCCGCATCGACGGGGCGGGAGAAGCCCGCATCTTCTTCACCATGGTGCTGCGCCTGCTGGCCCCCGCAATGGTGACGATCTTCCTGTTCATCTTCGTCGCCACCTGGAATAACTTCCTGCTGCCGTTGATGATGGTTTCCAACGAGTCCATCAAACCCGTAACCCTCGGCCTGTACGGCATGATGAGCTACTTCGCCCCCGAAAAGGGGGCCGTCATGCTTGGTGCCTTGCTGGGCGTTATTCCGCTGGTAATCCTGTTCCTAGGCTTGCAGCGGTACTGGCAATCCGGCCTCGCTGCCGGGTCCGTCAAGGGATAGCAGATTCACGAGGACGTGGTGCGCGGTTAGCTACGCACGTTGCGACTGGGGCGCCCGTCCTCGAAAGTTTGGCCCCCACCTGGAGTGGTATTGGTTTGCTGCCAACTCCGGTGGGGGC
>JAEWEQ010000096.1 GCA_023389315.1 Actinomycetes bacterium
GGGGTGATGGTATCGCCCGGTTCGCTGGGGGTGGAGAGCACGGCGGTGATGTTGGCAGCTTCGTTGGGGGAGGTGCAAAACGTGTTGGCTGCGACCTTGCGGAACTGGAAGTCAAGGCCGGAGCACACCATCATGGTGTCCATCGCAGGCTTACCCTCAGAACGAAAGAACGTATCCACCCCACCCTTAGAACTCACGTAGTGCCACCCCACAGGAGCCACCTCAAAATAGGCCCATTTCAAAGGGTTAGTGTTATTGTGCATTGAGTTATCGTCAGCGAGTGGGGATATAACGCAAAGTATTGTCGCGGCGAGACGCGTCAGTAGAAGCATACTAATTGTCATCGCTACGTCCTGATCCTTCTAAGACCATCCAACGGTCTTCGCGCCACTCCAGGAGGACAGCCATTTGCAGCGTGTAGGGCTTGGCTTCCTCAAGTCCTTTTTCGTCTGGTATGAAAAAGGTGAAACCAGGAACGTTGACATCCAAGCGGACCGCCAAGTCTCCGATCTCCCCCTCAGGGGGTGGGCCGTAGCCGACAACTGTTATGTCCGTGGTGTAGTAATTGTCTCGCCAGCTTCCGATGCTATGTGTATGTTTCACATAATCAATAACACTTTTGCAGTATTCGCATGCGGGCAGAGATATTCTTTCCATTTTCGAAGTGTCTCCAGTGCAAGCCTGGTATCCGAATAGTTCCACGAAGTACTGTGCGGTAGCGATAGCTCCTCCGTCGGTGTGCTGATACATGCCTTCCGGTTCTTCCGGTGTCGGATGTGGATAAGGCGTGGCAGGGGGTGGGGGAGCAGTCGGTGTCGGCGTGGCGCTCACCGAGACAGACGCGCTTGGAGTGGTCGTCTGCTTGGCAGCATCATCGTCACTTGAGCAGCCCGCTAGTATGAGCGAGCTAGCAAGCACCGGTAGGCCCAAAGCGGAAAGTCGTTTACGCACCATGGATCTCCTTCGACCAGCAAGACACTAACCTAAAAATACAAGAATCAGACCCGCCGATGAAAGGGATTCATAACTTCTGTGGATAACTTGGGGTGAACTCAATATGTTGTCCCAGAAAGTGGAATGAGAACTGCATTTGTTTGACTGTTGCACGATCTGAATCGACTGGTTGCCTACCCGGCAGTCGCTCTTCAATGCCGAGAACCGGTTCTCGAACTCCTAAATGCAGATACTGCAACACACCGGCTCTAAGGTTACGCAGGCTTACCGTTCGAACGAAAGAACGTATCCACCCCACAGGAGCCACCTGGAAGTAGCCCCAGCCGTGATGAGTCGCATCCGAATTACCGTCGTCCCCGTATTGACTGGGAAGCATTAGCCATGAAGAGGGCGCGATTGTGAGGGTGAACAGCGCAGCGAAGACCTTGAACATCATTTTTTGGGTCCTTTGTTCGGGTCTCTTCCAGAGGCTCCCAGTACCATCCAGCGGTCTTCGTGCCATTCCAGAACCACGAACATGTTTAGCTCTAGTGATTCTTCGATGCCGAGGCCGCCTTCATCGGGAATGTAATACTGGTAGGTCGGAGTAATGACATCAATACGGACCCCAATCTCACCTAATTCTCCCTCCGGGGCGGGTCCATAGCCCAGCAAGGTCATGTTGGTGGTGTGGTAGTTATCAGCCCAACTACCAATACTGTAGGTGTGTTTTACGTAGGCGATTCGGCCATTGCAGTATTCGCACTCGGGCAAGGAGATTTTCTCCATCTTCGACGTATCCCCCGTCGAAGCCTGGTATCCCAATAGCTCCACGAAATACTGCGCGGTAGCAATGGCACCACCGTCGGTGTGCTGATACATGCCCTCTGGCTCTTCCGGGGTGGGGAAACGATACGGCGTAGCCGGCGGCGGTGGAGCAGTCGGTGTCGGCGTAGCACTAACAGAGGCGGGCTCACTAGGAGTAGCAGCTTTCTGAGCGGCATCGGTATTGCCATCAGAGCAGCCGGCTAACCCGACGGCAACGGCAAGCACCGCTAGGCCCAAAGCGGGAAGTCGTTTAAGCACCATAGATCTCCTTCGACCAGCAAGACACTAACCTAAAAATACAAGGCCACTAGTGCAAACAACTCACTATTCACATGCCTCAGCCTTGTAAATGGCAGCTCAACCTACCGACGGAACCACCAATAATAAAACTGGTAGGCGCGAGATGTTGATACGGTACGGACTCCGGATGCAACTAGCAGATTAACCAGCGTGCTCACCAACCCAACCAAACCACCCGTCCTCGTCCTGTGGATCTAAAAACACGCAGATGAATCCCGGCCGAAAAAGTCGCCAACCGCCGCAATAGACGGCATGATAGAAGGAACGAAACCAACCGTAGCCCTATCTGAAAGGTCTGGCCCCATGAACGTGCCGTACAAAGTAGCTAGCGCTGGCGCCCTCGCTGTCGCAGGCATCATCGCTAACCAAGTAGTCGACAAGGGTTGGAAAGTGGTGACCGGCCACGAGTCACCGCAAGGACAGGATGAAGACAACGCCCGCATCGCGGAACTGCTGGTATTCGCCGTAGTCTCCGGCGTCCTAGTCTCGCTGGCACGCCGCTACGCGCTCAAGGGCACGAAGAAGTATTTCGCGAAGTCGATCTAAATTCGCGGTGTGAAACTGTTGGCGCTGGTTACAAATACCGGCGCCAACAGTCTTATACACCCACTCACCTATACCACAGCAGCGGCGCGCTCTAGGCCGCTAAGCGCTGATCAGTTAGCGTCCCAAAGCAAGCCATTGGCGGTTCCATCCAGCCATTGGCTTGCACGCTCACAAGGGCGCGATGGTGGTCTCTATTAGGGCCGCGATCTGACGCACCGCGTCTTCGCTGGCTGATTCCACCGTCACCACATCACCGTGGGTGGTATCGAGGGTCATGATCATCAGCCCGGAGCTAGCTTCCACCCGCTCACCTTGGAAGGTCAAGTAAACCGGGTCACCGAAGGCCTGCGCTGCGCGGGCCACGGTGGCGGCCGGGCGCGCGTGTAGGCCTATCTCTGAGGCCACGCGCGCTTTTTGTGCGTACACTTCTTCCCCTTTGATTCTGTGATTGGTTAAAACGCGGCTAGCAGGCTACAAGCAACATTCCATTAATCGACTACATCTGCTCAGGCGTGTTCAACCGGGGCATCTTCACCCCGCTGACACACAGCATCTCTTCAATGCTACTGCAATAGCACATTGGGTGGCACCGTGAGATCCCCCACCCTCCCCCGCTAGGCGGCGGCGCATAACCCCGTTTCCACAAGACCCCGATATCCACAATTCTCCCCGCCGTAGCCAACACCTTTTGTATATCGTGCAGATACTTAGCTACATGAGCAGCACCGACACTCTGACCTGCCAGCTGCAAAAAAGCAGCCAAGAGGCGCAGGTAGCGTTTGAAAAGGCCCTCGCAGTAGCGGGCCCAAAGAGTGCTGCCCAAGAACTGGACTCCTCCGAACTGCTGAACGCCCTCGAAATCGCCCACCAACTACAACGCTTCGCTGAGGCAACATTAGACACCGTGGTGCAGTTGGTGGACGAAACCAAAGCTGCGCGCAGCATCAACGTCACCACCGGTGAAGTCCTATCCAACATAGGCGGGTATTCCACAAAGGAAGCAAATCGAATAATCCTGCGCGCCAAACGCCGGCGCGCACACCCGGGCCTCCATGCCGCCTGGGCACGCAACGACGTCACAAGCTACGGTCTGAGTAAATCCATTAACACCATCGACGAATTGAAAGACCACCTCAGCGTCGACGATCACGCCGCTCTCAAGGAAGAAGTTACCCAGCTGGCGGGCGCGAAAATGGACAACAAGTCCTTCGATAAAGAACTCACCGCCCTCGCCAACCGGTATTGGGCAAAGGTGGAAGACCAGCCGTCAGCGGAAGAAAAACTCCATCCCAAACGCGGGGTGTACTTTAAGCGAATCGACGGGGGTTGGAATATCAACGCCACCGTCACCACGGAGGTTGGCGACGCTATTCGCAACGCTTTGGGGGATAAAGCGCGCAAACTGCGGGTAGAGCAAAACCAAGCGAAACGCCGGCCAGACCCCATCCAGGCACGGCTTGCCGACGCGCTCGGAGAATTGTGCCGAGATTACATTGCTCGCCACCTGCCCGACGTTAAACGCTTGCATCCGGTGGACGTGCTCCCGCAAGACGCTGCGGACGAGCTGATTCGCACCACTATCGCCAAAAACTACGACGGTCGCTATGACCGAGGACGGGAGGCTAGGTTCGCCACTGCGCAGCTTCGCGCTTTGGTGCTGGCCCGCGACGGCGGTTGCTTATTCCCCCACTGCACCGCGATTCCCACTACGTGCGAAATCGCACACGTCGTGCCTTGGAAGCTGCGCGGACAGACGAACTTGGACAACTTGATAGCGCTTTGCCCACATCATCATTGGATTTTCGATCAAGCCAATACGGACCCCAGTCACCGTTACCGGGTGGAGAAGTCAAGGGGAAGTCCGCCGCGCATTATCCCGCCCCCGACCCTGCAAAATTTTGGTGGCGGTGATCCACCCGCTACCTCGCCCCCGCGTTAGCGCCACGTCGTTAGCACCACGTCGTTAGCACCACGTCGTTAGCACCACGTCGTAATGCGTTGGCTGCGAGTAATGAGCTGCCCACCGTTGGATTGTCACGAGGGCGGAGAGCTACCGCCCTTGCCGGTGGCCCTCGGTGGTGTGCCGGTGGCAGGCAGGCGAACTTGCGCGGGGTGTTCGGGGCGTGTCAGATACCTGCAAGTGGCAACAGATCTTGCAGGTCTGCACGCTGCCCAGATGCGTCCACCAGTCCTTCCGCAACCGCGTCCCCCCACTGCAGTTCTCCTGTGGC
>JAEWEQ010000002.1 GCA_023389315.1 Actinomycetes bacterium
CCATTGCTTACGCCCCGAAGATGTGGCGACGAATCGCCGCAGCATTGGAGAAGATACGGATACCAAGGACCACGACGATGGCGGTGGTCATGGCGGCCCCGACCCCCAGTTGACCACCCAGGAAGACCAACAGGCTGGCGACTAACACGTTCCAAAAGAACGACACGATGAAGACTCGGTCGGAAAACCGCCCATCCAGGTACGAGCGGGTGCCGCCGAACATCGCGTCAATGGCGGCTACTACTGCTACCGGGAGGAAGGGCTGGATGGCGTAAGGAATTTCAGGATCGATAAGTACTCCCAGCACGATCCCAATGATCAGTCCGAAAATAGCGATCATTTTTACTCCTTGTCCTCCCCTATCACGTTAGCGAGTTTCGGTGCTCGCGGAGTGGCCTTTTCTAATTTCACCTCAGGGTCGCGCGATATGCGCACCGAAATGCCGTACAGGGAAGAAAGCGTGTTGAAGTACTTGCCCGCTTCGGTGTTACGCAGAGCCAGCTCTAGGGCGCGCTGATCCCCGATTGCGCTGACGGTGTAGGGGGCTTTAATTGGGTGGAAGTTCACCATGATGCTGCCCCCCGCGGCCCGCACGGCAGTGTCGGGACCTAAACGGTGCCCGTTTATGGCGATACCTTCAGCTCCACTAGCCCACAGTGAGTTGGCCAGGATCCGCAGATCAGAATCTTGAACCCGTTTGCGCCGATCTTGCGTGTCGGTTTCCTGGACCGAAATATTCACTCCCGGACCCACCAGTTCGTCGAGCTGCGCTAGTTGCCGGGAATTGTCTTCCACCGTTACTTCCGCTGGGTTGGCGGCGGTGAGTACCGATAACTTACCTTTCAACTCATCTACCTGGGTGAGTAGGTCCTCAACTTGTTCACGCTCATCGCTGACTTGCTCCACCAGTGCGGCGCGAGCGCGCTGAGCCGGGTCAATGGAGTGAATGAGCGTCCGCACCGCCACGGTGGTTACAAACGCCATCACTAAAGTTAAGGCAGCGGTCAGCAGCCGACCCCACCCGGAGGTAGAACCGCGTTGACCGGACTTGCTGGCGGCGTAGTAGTTGATGGGATCGTCCAGCAGGGACTGCAGCAAAGACATGGACGCATCCGGGGAGGACTGGTCCTCCCCGGTCTGCCGGTGTCGCGGTGGTGCTGGCCGATGCCCAGCAGGCGGGTTTAGTCCAGGTTGGACCATTGCTTTTGCAATCGGTAGGAACGCAGCAGGTCGTCGTAGCCTTCTCGCATTAGGCGCACGAGGGCGTGTGGCGCGTGGTCGCGGGCTTCCAGCCACGCTTCAGCCAGCGCCAACACGGCCTGCGCGTCCTCGGGATAATCCAGGTCCACGCGGGCGGGGAAAGCACCAAACAGGAACCGCCGTCCCATGCCAATGGTGTGTTCCTCCCAATACTGGTCCACGTGGGAGAAGAACTCCCCGGCCAGTCCCACTACCCCGGGGCGAGCGCTCCCCAGTGCGAGCCCTTCCAGGAGGGAGCTGAGTTCATCGTTGGTGAGGTCTTCTTCCACTACTCGCTGCCAGGCTCGTAGTCGGGCACTGCGGGTGGGAGCGGCGGCACGCGCCTGCGTGGCCCATTCGTGCGCCTCGCCGGAGGGGTCTACTTGCAGTGCAGCAGCAATTTCTTCCTCTCCAAACCGCCCGCGCGCGGCTAAAACGGTGCGTGCCCGCCACGCCAAGGTGGGGCCAACTTCCAGCAGGGGGCTACGCGCGGCAGCCAGGTCTTCGAGGAAGTTCGTGAAGTCGGCGTCGTCATCGCCCAGTAGTGACAGTACTTCCACCGCCTTGGTGGCCCACAGTTTGGCTGCATTGGCGTCGTCTTTAACCTCACTGATCTGGGCGATCGCCACGGCGGCCAGTTTCGCGCCCCACCGCTGGCGGTCACCGCCGGGCAGGTAGCGACGCAGGCACATCAGGGCGCGGTTGAAAATATCACCTACTACCGAACCGTCCGTTTCCCCGGGAAGGTGCTGAATAACGGCAGCGAGGTAGCGGCGCGGATCTAGTCGAGCGTCGATAACTGCGGCCCACAGCGCGGACCATGTTACCGCCCGTGACACTGGGTTTTCGATCCGGCCCAGGTGCTCGGCCGCGACGTCGAGTAGCGCATCGCTAAGTTCCAAGATGGCGTAAGTGAGGTCGTCTTCATTGGCGAGGACGAAGTCCACCTCTGACAGCGCGACATCCGCTGCAAAGGCGTTGGGATCGATCGGTACCCGGGTGAGTTCTTCGCGGATCGTTACCGGGCTTTGCCAGACCAGGCCCTTTCCGTCCTCGAGGGCGTAAAGACCAATGATGATGGCATGGGGGCGTAGCACTTCTTCCCCGCTAGCGGCATCGACACAGTGCTGGCGCACCAGCAGGGCGGGACCGTCCTCGTCATCGACTATCGAAACTTGGATGCGCGAGGGGCTGGCCGTGTGTAGCCACGCTTTTTGCCACTGCTGCAGGTCGTCACGCGCTGAGGCGGCTTGCAGCGCGCGCAGGAAATCAGGTAAAGAAGTGTCTGAGAATGCGTGGTCTTGGAAGTATTGGCGCGCTCCCGCGAAAAACGCCTCCGCCCCCACGTAGGCAACCAACTGTTTGAGAACGGCGGCGCCCTTAGCGTAGGTGATGCCATCGAAGTTGTGTTTCGCAGCTTCCACGTCGGGAATATCCGCTGCGATGGGGTGGGTGGTGGGCAGTTGGTCTTGCCGGTAGGCCCATTCCTTACGGCCGCACGCGAAGGTGGCCCATTCTTGCGGATATAGTCCGGCTTCCACCAGACCCCAGGAGCCCTGATTGTCGGCGAATGATTCCTTCAACCACAGGTCATCCCACCAGGTGGGGGTGACTAGGTCACCGAACCACATGTGGCACATTTCGTGGAAGATGGTGTTGGCGCGCGACTGCCTTTGCGAGGGCGTGGGTGCGTCGCGGTACAGGTAGTCTTCGGTGAAGGTCACGCAGCCGGGATTTTCCATTGCCCCGAGGTTGTATTCGGGTACGAAAATCTGGTCGTACTTGCCCCACGGGTAGGTGTAACCGTAGTTGCGGTGGTAGAAATCCAGGCCGGCGCGGGTGGTGTGGAAAATATCGTCCGCATCGCAATAGGGCGCCAGGGAGGCGCGGCAGTACACCCCCAGGTCAATGTGGGCGTGCTTGCCATCAGTGGCGCCGCCTTCCCAGGTACCTCCGTCAAAATGGGTGTAAGGGCCGGCAATGACTGCGGTGATGTAGGCGGAAAGTTTCGGAGTGGGTGCGAACACCACGCGCTTATTCTCGCCCTTGTCTTCGATATGCGCAGCTACTTGGTTGGACAGCACGGTCCAACTGGCCGGGGCGGTGACGTTAATCTGCCAGGGGGCTTTCATACCGGGCTGGTCGAAGCAGGCGTAGACGCGGCGCGCGTCGGATGGTTCATACTGGGTGTACAGGTAGATTTTGCTGTCTTCGGGGTCGCGGTAGCGGTGCAATCCTTCGCCGCTGCGGGAGTACTTACAGTGGGAGCGCACCACCACGGTGAGGGTTTCTCCGGTGGGAAGGTCGCTCAGCGTCACCCGGGAGCCGTCGTAGTCGTAGTTGGCGCCCTGGCCGTTTACGGTGACGGATTCTACGTCCTGGGCGATCAAATCCAGGAAGGTGGTGGAGGCTGCGGTGGTGAAAACCACGGTGGAGATGGAGCTATATACCGGGTTTTCCAGATTCGGGGCGTCAGATAGGTCAAGTTCGACTTGAATGGAGTGCCATTGCACGTCTTGCGCCCGTTGCAGCGCTTCCGTTTTTGTGATGGTTCGCATGCTCATAAGTCTAACTAAATCCTTACCAAGTATTTACGAGGACGGGGCCTGCCCGGTATTACCGCGCGGTCAGTCAGGGCGCCGAGCCGGGCGCCAGATGCAGTGCGTTTAGGACGATGCCGGCCCCTCCCCTTCCGGCAGGCGCGCCCAGTGGGAGTGCAACCACGGGCGCCGGATGCAGTGCGCTTAGGACGATGCCGGCCCCTCCCCTTTCGGTGGGCGCGGTTTGCGTCCGCGCGCTAACGGGGAAGAAACTCGCGGACTAGACGAGGACGGCGCCTTCGCTGCTCGCCCCACGTCCTCGGTCTTATTGGCCGCCTTCGCGGCGCGCACTTCCTCCGACTTGCCGCCTTCGCGTTTGCGCAGCGAGTTCGCTGCCGTCTTGGAAACATGCGGCGTACGGGAACCGGCCAGGCGCGACACCCGCGACCAAGCGCGCTGCAAGGGATGAGCGTCGGCCGCAGCGCCGCTAATGGCCGCCAACAGGGGCATCAACAGCACCGACAGGGCGCCGGCAGAAACCAAGATGGAAGCGACCTGCTCGGTCATGGCTCCGGCACTGGTCGCCACGTGAGTGACGGCCACGATGATGGGCAGCGAAGTGGTGGCATACAGGGCCACGGTGACGCGCTCGCGCGGGGTGAACTCCTCGCGGATGGAACCGATCTGGGTCGATAGGTATACCGGGATGGCGCGCACCGCCAACAGCAGCACCACGAAACCTCCCAGTGCCCACGGAAGCTCCGTGACCGCCTTGGGGTCAATGGCGGCTCCGGAGGTGACGAAGAACAGCGGGATGAGGAACCCGTAGGCCAGGCCGTCGAGTTTTTCTTCCAACTCCGCCCGCCCCGCCGGTAGCGCGGTGCGCACAATGAAACCGGCAGCGAAAGCCCCAACCACCACGTCCAACTCGAACACCGATGCGATAGTTACCAGCCCCACCAGCAGCGCCACCGTCAGACGCACCGTGGTCTGCGCCGTGCCTTCCGCTTTCATGTGGATCAAGTTCATCAGCCGCGACCCGAAGCGACGCGCCGGTACCGGAACCAAGGCGATCACCACGGTGATAAGGATGAACGCCGCGATCACCGCCAGCGTTTCAAACGTGGAACGGAATGACAGTAGCAGCGCCATCGCCAGGATGGGACCGACCTCGCCCATAATGCCGTGCGCCACCACCGCTTTACCGACGGAAGTTTTCATTAGGGAGCGTTCTTTGAGGATCGGTATTAGGGTACCCAGGGCCGTCGCTGTGAGTGCGATGGCGATGGCACCACCTTGGAAGGTGTCAAACTCCACCAGGGGCAGCACGAAGACCGCCAGGATTGCCAGGGCGAAACTGGCCATCCAGGCTCCCAACGCGATGGCACCGCGTGGGCCCTTGATTTGGGAGATTTCAATTTCGTAGCCGGCCAACATGAATAGGAACGCCAAGCCCAGTTCGCTGAGCAAGTTCAGTGCTCCGTTTAACTCGACGAAGCCGAGGACGTTGGGTCCCACCACTACCCCCGCTGCCACCAGTAGCACCACTTCAGGAATGAAATTACGTGGAATTAGGTGGGAAATCAGCGGGGCAATCAGGGCGATCGTGGTGATCGTCAGGAGCGAAACAAACTCATGCATTCTGGTCCTCCTTGCGGGGGGCAGTCTAGCAGTCGAGAAGAATTTCAATATCTGCTGCAGGACATTCTATAGTGAGCACATCCAACATCTCGCTGTGAGGATCAAGATGCGTAACTCTAGCCAGGTTCATCCCGTAGACGCCGTCCCCCCACTTCCGAAAACCGCGATACTTTCCATCCAACACGTACTGGCCTTCTACGCCGGTGCGGTGGTGGTGCCGCTAGTTATCGCCGGGGGTTTGAAACTCGGTCCGGAAGAAACTATTCACCTGATCAACGCCGACCTGTTCACCTGTGGGATCGCCACTTTGATCCAGTCAGTCGGATTTTGGAAAGTCGGCGTGCGCCTGCCAATCATCCAAGGCGTCACTACCACCGCGATTTCACCGATTATCGCGATTGGGCTCGCAGTCACCGGACCAGAGGGCGGGGTTGCGGGCCTTCCTTATATCTACGGCTCCATCATCATCGCCGGCCTATTCACTTTCTTCGCCGCTCCCCTATTCGCCCGCTTCATTCGTTTCTTCCCGCAAGTGGTGATCGGCACGGTGCTCACCACCATGGGTATCACCCTGCTGGGCGTCAGCGCCGGGGACATTATCAACCGGGTAGACGAGATGAACCCACCCCAACCCATTGCCATGCGCTCGCTGGCCTACGCTGCTGGTACGCTGCTGATAATCATCGTGGTGCAACGCTTCTTTAAGGGCTTCCTGGGTACTATTTCGGTGCTGCTGGGCCTGGTGATCGGCACCGCGGTGGCGGTGGCTCTGGGGGATGCTTCTTTCGGGGCGGTCACCACGTCCTCGTGGGTGGGAGTGACCACGCCGTTCTACTTCGGTTGGCCCAAGTTTGCCCTCACCGGGGCGATCTCCATGATCATCGTCATGATTATCACCATGGTGGAAACCACCGGTGACGTATTCGCGGCCGGGGAGATCGTCGGGCGGCGCATCACCAAGGCACACATTGCGGCGGCGCTGCGCGCAGACGGCCTTTCCACTGCTCTGGGCGGGGTGCTGAACTCTTTCCCCTACACCTGTTTCGCACAGAACGTGGGGCTGGTGCGCCTCACCCGCGTTAAATCCCGCTGGGTGGTGGCCAGTGCCGGCGTGGTGATGATCATCATCGGTTTGATCCCCAAGGCCGGTGCGGTGGTCGCTTCCATTCCCGGCCCGGTGCTGGGTGGGGCTTCACTGGCCTTATTCGCTAACGTCGCGTTAGTTGGCATCCAAATGCTTTCCCGCGTGGATCTTCACGATGCCCGTAACGCGGTGATTGTAACCACCTCCCTGGGCCTTGCCATGCTGGTGTCGTTCAAACCCGCCATTGCCGGGGTCTTCCCAGCTTGGGCGCAGATTTTCTTCGCCTCCGGAGTGACGGTAGGCTCGATCACCGCGATCGTACTCAACTTGCTGTTCTTCCACGCCGGTAAGCAGTCGGGTCGGGACGTGGCGTCGCATCGGGGTCGCGTGGTTAGTTTGGACCAGGTCAATAAGATGGATCAGACCGAGTTCGTGCGCGTCTTCGCTCCCCTATTTAACGAGCAGGTGTGGCCCTTGGAGCAGGCCTGGCAGGCGCGACCGTTCCGCGACGTGCAGCACTTGCGCGACGCCATCCAAGAGGCGGTGCTGACGGCAGATAGCGGGCAGCAACGGCAGCTAATCGCCAACTACCCGGACATGGCTGAGTTGATTTTGGCTGACGAGGGCGTGGCGGCGCAGATTTCGCAGGACAACGGTTCGTTGGCGCTGGAGCAGATGGATGATTCCGAGCAAGAACAGTTGCGGGAAGTGGCGCGCCGGTACCGGGAGAAGTTTGATCTGCCGTTTGTAGCGTGCTTGGGGACCATCACTTCGCGCGAGCAAATTATCGAGCAGGGCGTGCGGCGCCTGGAGAACTCCGCAGCGCAGGAACGGGTGGTGGCGCTTTCAGAGGTGGTGGAGATCGCCAACGATCGTTTCGCTGCGATGCTGGCTGATGCCAACCCGATTCGTTCGGCTTGGGCCCGCAAGTTTGAGCAGTTGAATTAGTTTCCTGGGTCTTCCCTTTTCACGAGGGCGGTCGGCCCCGTATGGTTGGCGACCGCCCTCGTTATTTCAATTCTTTTCTGAAGCGGTAACGAAATGGCCGCAAAAGCGGGCAATAGTCCCAGGTGCTGGACAAACTATTGCCAGGCTAGCGCACGGTTGCTAGTTTTCATTCAATGGTTCACACCATAACGCGTGCTGGTCACCACCATCGTGTTCAGTCATATACCAGTGACCCCCCTTAGCCAACGACAATAAGGAGATAGTTATGCGACGTCGCGTACTGTTTGCCATCGCCGCTGGCGCGGCTCTAACCCTGAGCGCATGCTCTTCAGGCGGAAGCACCGGCTCTTCTGACGCTACCGGAAGCGCGGAAACTAGCGGTGGCGGCGATGCCACTGTAGATTTCGTGACCATCGCAGCAGGTGGAACCTCCGGCCCCTACTACCAAATCGGTGCCACCATGGCGCAAGTTCTAAAGGACGAACTCGGCGCTGACTCTTCCGTACAGGCCACCGGCGCCTCGGTGGAGAACATCACCTTGATCACTACCGATAAGGCCGAAATTGCTTTCGCCATGGGCGATGCTACCCGCCAAGCGGTGGACGGTACCGGACCTTTCAAAGGCAAGACAAAATTATCTGACCTCAAAGCCATCACTGCTTTGTACCCCAACTTCGTGCAGATCGTCACCACCAAGCAATCGGGTATCAACTCGGTGGAAGACATGAAGGGCAAGCGCATTGGTGTGGGTGACCAGAATTCCGGGGTGGAGCTCAACGCGCAGATGATTTTGGAAGCCCACGGCATGTCGTATGACGACATTAACGAAGACTTCTTGTCCTACTCCGATGCCATCGATCAGATGAAGAACGGACAGGTGGACGCAGCCTTCGTCACCTCCGGGCTGCCGAACTCCTCAGTGATGGATCTGGTGACCTCCCACGACGTGGTGATCGTGCCGATCGAGGGTGAAGGGATGAAGAAGCTGATCGAAAAGTACCCCTTCTTCAAGGACGATAAGATTCCTGGCGGCACCTACGACCAGGCCGAGGACGTTCCCACTGCTTCCATTACCAACCAGCTCTTGGTTTCGCCTTCCCTGAGCGATCAGCAGGTTTACGCCATCACTAAAGCACTGTTCGAGAATCTCGATAAGATCCATCAGTCCCACAAGGCTGCCACCAAGATCACTTTGGACTCCATCGAGGACGGTCTGGCAGTTGACCTGCATCCGGGCGCGGTGAAGTACTACAAGGAAAAGGGTGCCCTCAAGTAGGCTCGCGAAGTGGTGGCTGGTCGCCGCACTGGTGATTGCAGTCGCGGCGGCCACCATCCTTCACCTATTACCGCGCTCCCCCAAACTGTGTGTCAGTGAGCAGCGCACCGGCAACACCTACTATTGTGTGCCGGCGACTGTTGGCACACGCGCCACGCTTTCGTGGATCCACTCCATCGAACACCAGCCGTGGACAGAAACCTACGTGGTCACAGGTAAGACCTTGATGCTAGAGGAAATCACCACGAAGTCCTATGGCGCGGGGGTGCCGGCTGATCCCGGCGGGGTGACCACCATCGAGAACGGGGTGATCCACGTGCGTCAGTTGCACAAGGAATTCCCGCAAGTTCGGTGGATTCATTCCCACGACACTCACCACGAAGTGAGGCTGGGCGACCATCTTATTGCCACCACCGATATTCCCCACCACGCCTTTGTTGAACTCTCTATCAAGGAGTGAAAATGACCTCCCACCCGAAGAACCAAGACGCTTCCGTCGTTTTGGAAGGAGGTGAACTGCACGCCGATGATTCCCTCACCCACGCGGATACGCAAGAAATCTTAGAAAAGTTTGACCGTGAGTCACGTTTGCGACAGATCGCTTGGAAACCGGCAGCGTTCACCGTCTCTATGGTGGCTATTTTGTTGTCGCTTTACCACATGTACACCTCGTACTTCGGTACTCCCCCGGTGCTGCAGCACCGCGCCATCCACGTGGCTGCCATCTTGGTGCTGGCGTTTGCCCTTTACCCGCCTTTCCGCCAAGCTAAGCGGCACAAGATCCCCATCTACGACCTGGTGCTGATAGCACTGTCCGCCTCTACGGCGGTCTACGTCATTTGGAACTACGCGGACATTGTGCGGCGTGCGGGCGAACCCACCACCTGGGATGTGGTGTTCGCAGGGATCCTGATCGTCCTCGTGATCGAAGCGGCCCGGCGCCTCACCGGGTGGGCGCTACCGATTCTGGCAATTGTATTCCTGCTTTACGCGATCTACGGGCGCCAAGTGCCGGGCACCTTCCGCCATCGCGGTTACTCGGTGGATGACACTTTGAACTTCTTATTCCTCACCACCGAGGGCGTTTACGGCACTGCCATCGCCGTGTCCGCTTCCTATATTTTCCTGTTCGTACTGTTCGGCGCGGTGCTGCAAAAGTCCGGCATGGGTCAGTTCTTCAACGATTTCGCACTGGCTTTGGCGGGACAGTCCCGGGGCGGCCCGGCGAAGGTTGCGGTGCTGGCGTCTGGCTTCTTAGGTTCCATTAACGGCGCGGCAGTAGCAAACGTGGTGACCACCGGGGCGTTCACTATTCCGCTGATGAAACGGGTGGGTTACCGGCCGCTATTTGCCGGTGCGGTCGAGTCCACTGCTTCCGTTGGCGGCCAGATCCTGCCCCCGATTATGGGTGCATCGGCCTTCATCATGGCGGAGACCTTGGGGATTCCCTACAGCCAGATCGCCATTGCCGCGATTATCCCCGCGCTGCTGTACTACCTGGGGATCATCGCGCAAGTGCATTTGCGTGCCACTCGCCGCGGCTTGAAGGGGATTTCGCGGGAGAACTTGCCACAAGTACGCGAGGTGCTCAATGAACGCGGACACCTGCTGATCCCCTTGATCTTCCTCATCTACATGCTGTTCTTCTCCGGGCGCACCATTTTGTTCTCCGCGCTACTAACGATTCTGCTCACCATCGTGGTAGCGCAGCTGCGCGCCACCACCCGCATGAGTGTCAAAGACATGGTCGGCTCCCTGGAACTGGGGGCTAAAACCGCGGTTTCGGTGGCGGTCGCATGTGCCGCGGTGGGGATTATCGTGGGCGTGGTAACCATGACGGGTTTCGGCGTGAAGTTGGCGCACGCGATCGTGGCCTTCGGTGCCGGTAACCTGCTGATCTCCCTGGGCCTTACCATGATCGCCTCGATTATCTTGGGAATGGGCTTGCCCTCGATCCCGACGTACATCATCACCGCCACTATGGCTGCCCCGGCGCTGGGCGAACTGGGAGTTCCCCCGCTGGTGGCTCACCTATTCGTGTTCTACTTCGGCTTGTTCGCCAATATCACTCCCCCGGTGGCACTGGCGTCCTTCGCGGCCGCGGGCGTGTCGGGCGCCGACCCGATGAAGACCGGGGTGCAGTCCATGCGCCTGGCGTTGGCTGGCTACATCATTCCCTACATGTTCGTAGTCAACCCGGCGATGCTGATGCAGGGGGCCAGTTGGCAGGAAGTCGTTTCGGTAACCGTGACCGCCACCATCGGGGTGCTGCTACTGGCAGTAGCCGTGGAAGGTCACTTCATGGTTTCGGTGCCGTGGTTCATCCGCCTGCTGTTCTTCGCCGCCGCCCTCACCATGATGTCGCCTAACCTGCTCACGGACTTCATTGGTATCGGGATTGCCGCCCTCGCCATCGGCTACCAAGCGGTGATGGCAAAGAAGGAAGACAAGCTCTCGCTGCGCGAGATCTAATCCCCGCTGTTACCTGTTCGACGCGCCCCTCTTACCCGGCTTTTACGCTGGGTTTGAGGGGCGTGTTGGTGCTTGGCAGCGCGTATACCTGCAGTTCTTCCCCATGCAAATCGTGCTCTGCGAAGGCCACCGCGTAGGGCTGCAGGTGGTCGTAGGTGTGGAAGATGCAAGTTCCAGTTTCGGCGCTGAAGCACGCGTTGGAGCGGGTTATGTCGTAGCGTGATTCTGCGGTGATGACGCTGCCACGCACCATTGATACGGCGTGCAGCAGGTGCATTACTTCGGCTTGCGGGTGTGGGGACTCTTCGGCGGGGACTTGCTCCAAACTGGCTTTGAGAATGGCGGTGCGCACGTAGCGGGACATGGGCGACCAGTCCCCCGGCAGGCCCACCATCGCCCGTAGTGGGCGGTGCGGGGGAAGTTCAATCCGGCGCAGTAAAGCCCGTCTTCGTTCATGGCTTCGGCGTAAAGCGCGGTATCTTCCACCACTGAGGCCATGCCGATGAGGGCGCGACCCGCCGCTGCGGTGTCCTCCAGGTGCTGGTAGTGGCGTGTCACGCCGCGGGGAGACACCACCAGGTGTTCGCCGAAGGAGCAGTCAATATCCATGCTGCGCCCGAAGTAGGCTCCGCTGCGGCCCTGCGGGCGGTAGGTAAAAGTGGTGCACAAGCGGTTGACTTCCTTGTAACTAGTGGACGGTAGCGCTGCCGATGGTGCGGGCTGGGACGCTGCCAACGTGGGAACGTGCCTGGCAAGCCCGTCTTGTCGATCTATCTATCACCGCCAACGGGTAAGCCTGCGCCGCCCGGCCGGATCAGAGCAGGGCGACGCGGTAG
>JAEWEQ010000066.1 GCA_023389315.1 Actinomycetes bacterium
CCCAGGTAGTTCGCACTCCAGTGGCCTGCCGGTGACGGGCGCTGCGGTTGCCACCACGCTCGCCACCGCCCTCGTGCTAGGAGGTGCAGGCCTGGCGATCACCGCGCTGGCGCGCTCGCGCAAGCTCAGCCGCTAAGCGCAGCGCCGAACGGCAGGTCGGTAGCGCAGCGCTAAAAAGCGACGGCCTCGCCAACTGCTTGCAGGCAACGCGCGTCCCCGGGTTCAGCGCACGCCACCCGGCGCACGCGCTCGGTCCACGCCCTCGGGCCACGCGCTCGGGCCACGCGCTAAGCGCACAAAATGGGGTCGCCCCGCATGGAAACTCACCATGCGGGGCGACCCCTTTTCACTACCAGCACCTAAGCCGGCGTCGCTAACTCCAACTCAGCCCTTCACGGACCCAGCCATCAGGCCACGCACGAAGTAACGCTGCAGCGTCATGAACACCACCAGCGGGATGACCATCGACACGAACGCCCCTGCGGTCAGCAAGTGCCAGTCCTGCCCGCGCGAGCCCGCCATCGACGCCAAACGCGCCGTCAACGGCTGCGTCAGGTCCTGCCCACCGGAGAACGTCAAGCCCACCAGCAGGTCATTCCACACCCACAGGAACTGGAAAATCGCGAACGACGCGATCGCCGGCACCATCAGTGGCAACATCAAACGCACGAACGTGGTCACGTGCCCGGCACCATCAACTTGCGCGGCCTCCACCAACTCTCGCGGCACCTCCGCCATGAAGTTATGGAGCAGGAAAATCGCCAACGGGAGGGCGAAAATCGTGTGCGCCACCCAGATCGACATGAACGGGAACCACTGCGCCACCGTCGTTCCCGAGAACAACCGCAGCAGCGGAATCAACGCCATTTGCAACGGCACGATCTGCAAAGCGAAGACGAATACGAAAACCGTGTCACGTCCTCGCCACTTCAAAACCGAAAACGCATACGCCGCCATCGTCGCGATCAGCAGCGGAGCCACCGTCGCCGGAATGGTGATCACCAGCGAGTTCATGAAGTACGACGCTAAATCCCCCTGCGACTTCGCGCCGTATAAAACCGTGCGGTAGTTATCCAACGTGAAATCCGGGTTCGCGAAGAACGACCACCACCCCGAAGACTTAATCTGCGCTTCCGGGCGGAAGGAGGTGACGAACAGCCCGAACGTGGGGATCGTCCACAACACCGCGATGAGGATCGCCACGAACGAACCAAACCGGCCCGTCAGGGCGCGTTTCGCCGCGGCCGACGCCGACCGACGTTCCCTTTCCATGGGCGAGGACGTTCCCGTCCTCGTGGAATCATCGCCACCGGGCGGCGTGGTTTCGTTCTCCGGGGCAATTCCGGTGGCCGCAAAAGCTGGGCTCTTGAGGTCCTCAGCCACCACGCACCTCCTTATTCTTCAGCATCTGGCGCACGTTGTAGATCACGATCGGGATCACCAGTACGAAAATCGCCACCGCCATCGCCGAACCGTAACCATTGTTGCCGTACGTGAAGGACTGGTCGTACATCATGTTCGCCAACACCTGCGTGCCGAACTTCGCCCCCGTCATGGTTTGAGTGATGTCGAAAATCTTCAACGTGGCAATCGTGATGGTGGTTAGTACCACCACCAGGGTCGGGCGGATGGAGGGAACCGTGATGTTCTTGAACATCTGCCAGTTATTAACCCCATCAAGCTGGGCGGCCTCCACAATGTCATGCGGAATCGCTTTGATGGAAGCCGACAGCAGCACCATCGCGAAACCGGCCTGCACCCAGATCATTACCACGATCAGGAAGAACGTGTTCCACGGGGAGTCTTGCAAGAAACGCACCGGCTCCCCACCCAGTCCCACAATGATGGCGTTCAACAGGCCGCGCTGGGTTTGCGCGGCGCCGCGGTATTCGTAGACGAACTTCCAGATGATACCGGCCCCTACGAAGCTGATGGCCATCGGCATGAACAGCAGCGACTTAGCTACCTTCTCCATGCGTTTGCCGTCGATCAAAATGGCGTAGAGCAAACCCACCGCGGTGGAGATCGTCGGCACCAGCACCACCCACAGGAAAGTGTTGATGAACGCTTGTTTAGAGTCGGTGGCGGTGAATAACCACTGATAGTTATCCAACCCCACGAAGTTCGCTGACCGCCGATCCATGAACGACATTGCGATGGTACGAAGCGCTGGGTAGATCAAACCAAAACCCAACAACGCCACCGCCGGACCGAGGAAAACCACCACGGCCGCCACCGTACGTCCTCGTCCCTGAAGACGATCGGCCAACGACGCCAACGCCAGCAGGATCAGCACCACCAGCAGCAACGCCACCACGGCCAGGAGCATCTGACCTATTTTTGTGTAAAGAAAAAAGTCCATAGTTTGCCTCCGCACACGGTTAGGGCGAGCAAAACGCCCGCCCTAACCATGTGGTAACTAAGGAGTAGTGGCTACTTCTTCGGCCAGGACGATTCGATTTCCGTCAAAACGGTGTTCGCGTCCTTCTCCCCGTTTAGCCACTGGGTCATGCCCTTCCAGAAGGAACCCGCACCAACCTCAGACGGCATCAAGTCAGAACCGTCGAAGCGGGCAACCGCGTCCTTATCCTGGAGCAGTTCCATCGCCAGGCGCAAAATGTCAGACGATGCCAAGGACGGGTCCACGCCCTTGTTCGCGGAGGTCACGCCACCGATTTCCACGCGGGTGTTAGCCCACTCGGAGGAAGCCATGTAGGCCTGCACGGCCTTGGTGGCGTCGCGATCGTTGAAGGCACCCACGAACTCGCCGGCGGTCAGCAGCGGCTTCTCATCAGCGGTCATGCCCGGCAAGTAGAAGGCGAAAACGTCGCCGTCTTCCGAGACCTTAGTGCCTTCGGGCCACTGGGCTTCGTAGAAGGAAGCCATGCGGTACATGTAGCACTTGCCTTCCAGGATCGGCAGGCCGCCATCGTTGAAGGAAGTGGTCGCCACGGAGCGGGCATCACCGATACCGCCGTTGACGAACTTGTCATCGCGCAGGATCTTGCCGGTCATTTCGGTGGCTTCCACGATCTTGGGATCGTTGAACGGGATTTCGTGGTTGACCCACTTGTCGTAAACGTCGCCGCCGCCGGCACGCAGCACCGCGTCCTCGAGCCAGTCGGTGGCCGGCCAACCGGTGGCGCCACCGGACTCAATGCCCGCACACCACGGCTTGGCGTCACCGTCGGGGTGGTCGGCAGCGATCTTCTCGGTCAGCTTCATCATGTCATCCCAAGTTTGAGGGATTTCGTAGCCGCCTTCTTTGAACATCTTCGGGGAGTACCAGACGAAGGACTTCACCGACGCCATCAGCGGAGCAGCGTAGAACTTGCCATCCACCGTGCCGTAGGCCTTCCAGTCCTCGGACCAGCCTTCATCGACCTTCTTCTCTACTTCCGCAGGAGCGGGCTTGACGTGGCCGCCCTCAACCATGCGCTTGAGCAGGCCTGGCTGGGGGAAGATCGCCAAGTCGGGGGCGTTGCCACCTTCAACCTGGACCAGGACCTGAGATTCGAACTCACCGACACCGTTATGAGTGACCTTAATGCCGGTGCATTCTTCGAACTTATCGAAGGTTTGCTGCAACTGGTCGGCTTCGACTTCACGGATGGAGGAGAAGATATTTACTGCTTCCCCTTCGTGCTTTCCGTACTCTTCGAACTTGGAGCAGTCGGCGCTGCCGGTTTCGGTGCTGCCACCGCTGCCGCCGCCCTTTAGTTCGTTGGCGCCCGAGCAGCCGGCCAACACTAGGGCCGCTGCGGCTACGCCGGCGGACGCGGCGAAGAAACGAGATTTACTTGCTCGCATGCTTTCCTCCTTGAGAGCAATCCAGTAGTGCGCGCTGTTTGGAACTTTTAATTTCAAAGCGCAACCACACTTGCCCAGTCAAGCGAGGATGCGGGAAAGGTGCAACTGTTATCTCAAAAAATAAGCAAATGTAGTCAAATCGTAACGAAGTGGAGGTGGAAATGGTCTAAGAAATGGACGGTCAGGTGCGGGAATGGGATGGCAAGGTGGGTTGGCTTCGGCGCTCGGTTGCCGAGGTGGGGACGGCACGGTGGGTTGGCTTCGGCGCTCAGCTGCCGGCTAGGCGCTGGCGGACTGCCTGCATTACTGCGGCCGCCCCGTCATACTCCACCGGGCCGGTAACCGCGTTCGCATGTTGGCGCACCGCCTGCGTGGCTCCCGCCATCGCCACCCCGTGGTAAGCCCAACGCAGCATCGCGATGTCGTTAGTGCCATCACCAATCGCCACCGTGCCGCGCTCACTCACCCCCAGCTCATGGCGTAAACGCTCCAAACCGGAAGCCTTCGTCACCCCGCGAGCAGCCACGTCCATCCACGACGTCCACCCCACCGCGAGCTCCACGTCCTGCAAGCCCAAGGCAAACATGCGCTGTTCAAACTCATCCCGATCCATCCCCGGGATGCGGACCACCAGTTTCGTAACCGGATGACCCATCAGTTCCTGGCGGGAAGCCAACTCCCACGACTCGATCAACTCTCGCGGCGGGAACTCAGCGGAAATACGATAGCCACCGTCAGCGTCCTCCACCGCGATCAAGGCCTGCGGGTAGTGTTCCCACACTGTTTCGATAACCGGCGCGGGGTCGAACTGCAGGTTACGTACCACCTGGCACCCCCCGTCCTCGACCCGGATCAACGCTGCCCCGTTGGAACAAACCATCCAACCGTCAGTGAAATCGAGTAACGGCAGGACCGGGGTGGTGGCCGCCAAACCGCGGCCGGTGGCGATCACCACCTGCGCGCCCGCAGCCCTCAGGTCGGCAATCGCCTGGCGAGTGCGGTCAGAGGCGCCCGACTCAGTCAGCAACGTGCCATCTAAATCCAACGCCACCAGCACTTGGCTTGCGTCGGTGGCAAAATCTGCAGGCAACGCAGCCTGCGCCTGCTCGCACAACTGCGCGAACGGAATCGGGGGAAGATCCGTCGGCGGCGGAGTGAGCAAGGAGTTACTCATCGGCGCGGCTCCAACGCTTCCAACCCACCCAAGTACGGACGAAGAGCGGGCGGCACGTAAATGGAACCGTCAGCCTGCTGGTGATTTTCCAACAACGCCACGATCCACCGCGTGGTTGCCAACGTCCCGTTCAACGTTGCCACCGTGCGGGTACCGTCCTCGCCGCGCTCACGAATATTCAACCGGCGGGCCTGGAACGTGGTGCAGTTCGAAGTGGAGGTGACCTCCATCCAACGGTTTTGGGTCGGCAACCAGGCTTCGCAGTCGAACTTGCGGGCCGCCGAGGTGCCCAGGTCGCCGGCGGCGGTGTCGATCACCCGGTAAGGCAACTCCACTTTCGCCAGCATCTGCTCTTCCCAGCTGAGAAAACGCTCGTGTTCGGCGGCGGCGTCCTCCACCCGACAGTAAGAGAACATCTCCACCTTGTTGAACTGGTGGACGCGGATGATGCCGCGCGTGTCCTTACCCGCGGACCCGGCTTCGCGGCGGTAGCAGGTGGACCAACCCAGGTAGCGTTTGGGGCCATCTTCCAGGTCGAGGATCTCATCACCGTGGTAGCCCGCGAGCGCCACTTCGGAGGTGCCCGTCAGGTACAGGTCATCGGTGGGCAGGTAGTAGATCTCGTCGGAGTGTTCGTTGAGGAACCCGGTGCCGCCCATCACCGCGGGGGTCACCAAAGTGGGGGTCATCATCGGGACGAACCCATTTTCCAGGCCCTGGTCCAGTGCCATCGTGAGCAGCGCTAACTCTAGGCGCGCCCCGATGCCGGTGAGGTAGTAAAAACGTGAACCCGACACTTTCGCGCCGCGTTTCATGTCGATCGCACCGAGGCCTTCGGCCAGCTCCAAGTGATCCTTGGGTTCGAAACCTTCAGCTGCGAAATCACGCGGGTCACCGCCCTCGTGGCGCAACACGGTGAAGGCGTCTTCGCCGCCCGCTGGCACCCCTTCGATGACGATGTTGGGGATGGCTTTGGCGAAGGCGTCGGCCTCCACCGCGAGTTCGTTGGAGCGGGCTTCGAGTTCCTTGACCTCTTTGGCGAGTTCCTGGGCATGGGCCAGGACCTGCTGGCGTTCCTCCGGGGAGGCTTTCCCGATGGAGCGCGACACCGCTTTTTGTTCCGCGCGTTTGGTTTCGAAGTCGCGCAGGGCTTGGCGGCGAGCTTCGTCGGCCGCGAGGATCTTATCCACGAGGGCGGGGTCGGCTCCGCGCGCGATCTGGGACTGGCGCGCAGGTTCAGGGTTTTCACGCAAAGCTTTGAGGTCGATCATGCCTTTAGCCTACCGCGTGCGGGCGCGATGCCCTACATCCATCTCAGGCGCCCGCGGCGTTGGCCCGCGGCCCCCACCGCACAGGCACGTCAACGCCGTGCCCAACCCA
>JAEWEQ010000086.1 GCA_023389315.1 Actinomycetes bacterium
GCCAGTTTCAGGCCGATCACGCAGGCCATGATCCCGGCGATCAGTAGGATACGCACCAGGGAAACCGGTTCGGTGCCCGCCCACATGGCCCAGCCCACCGCGGCGCACGCCCCGATGCCGACCCACACCGCGTAACAGGTGCCCACCGGCAGGGAGCGCAGCGCCCACGCCAAACCACCCACCGACACCACTGACCCCAGTAGGAAACCACCCCAGGTGGCCAGGGTGTGGCTGCCGTCAGCGATCTTATCGAGGGCGTTCACCCACACCGCTTCGAACAGGGCCGAAACCACCAGGATTATCCACGCCACCGTCAACCTCCTTGCCTCAGCGTTTCCCGACGAACCAGTCACGCAGTAACTTGATGCGCGCCTCTATCTCCTCCGTGGTGGCGCGCGCCACCTCCGGGCCACCGCAGCGACGCCGCAATTCGGCGTGGATGGCGGCGTGCGAGCGGTCCGACTGGCGCGCCCAGGTGGACACCAAGTTCGACAACTCTTTACGTTTGGCCGCCCGCACTCGGTGCAGCGGCAGCCCGGCGTTTTCGGCCCGCTGCGCCGCCGCCTTTTGCTGCTGGCGTTGGATCTTCAACTGCTCGGCTTGCCGAGCTTTCAGCAAGGTTGCCACCTGCTCAGGGTCAAGCAGCCCGGGGATGCCCAAGTATTCCTGCTCTTCCACCGACCCCACGTCCGCACCGGTACCGAAGGAATCCCCGTCGAAAAGCACCCGGTCGAACTGGGCTTGCGCTCCCAACGCTTCGAACCCGGGAAGCAAATCGGAACTGGCTTTTTCTTCCCGCTGTGCCTGTTGGAACGCCACCTCGTCCTCGGGCATTTCCTCCCGATTAAGGTCGAGGACGTGGTCACGCTGGGTTTCTAACTCCTCCGCCAACTCCAGCAGTTCCATCACCGAGGGGATGAACACGGACGCGGTTTCACCCCGCCGCCGGGCCCGCACGAAACGTCCCACCGCTTGGGCGAAGAACAGGGGTGTGGCGGTGTTGGTGGCGTAAACCCCCACCGCCAGGCGCGGCACGTCCACGCCCTCGGAAACCATCCGCACCGCCACCATCCACCGGTCAGTGGAGGCGGAGAACTGGTCGATCTTCTCCGACGCATTGGCATCGTCAGAGATCACCACGGTCGGTGCTTTCCCGGTGATGAGACGCAGTTGGCGCGCATAGGAGCGGGCGGTGTTCTGGTCCGCGGCGATCACCAGGCCACCGGCGTCGGCAATAGTGCGGCGCACCTGGGTTAGACGCTGGTCGGCGGCCGCCAGGACCGCGGCGATCCACTCCCCATTCGGGTCGAGGGCGGTGCGCCACGCCTGCTTCATCATGTCTTTGGTCAGTGGTTCGCCCAGGCGGGCGGCAACTTCGTCACCGGCGCGCGTGCGCCAATGCATCTGCCCCGCATACGACATGAACATCACCGGGCGGACCACGCCGTCGGCCAGGGCCTGGGAGTAGCCGTAAGTGTAGTCCGCTTTGGAACGCCACACCCCGTCCTCGTCCTCCACGTAGGTGACGAAAGGGATGCGGGAGGCGTCGGAGCGGAAAGGAGTGCCGGTCAGTGACAAGCGCCGGCGCGCGTCGGCGAAAGCGTGGGCGATACCATCACCCCAGGACAGGGCATCACCGGCGTGGTGGACCTCATCGAGGATCACCAGGGTGTCGTAGGCGCGGGTGCGTACCGCGTGTACCGCCGGGTTCGCCGCCACCTGCGCGTAGGTCACTGCCACGCCGTCGAAGTGGGACCCGGCGCGGCCTTGGGAGTTGGTGAACGCCGGGTCAATATGGATGCCCACCCGTGCCGCGGCTTCCGCCCACTGATTCTTTAAGTGTTCGGTGGGGCAAACCACGGTGAGTTTACGGACGATCCCCGCTCCCATTAGTTCCACCGCTACGCGCAACGCGAAAGTGGTTTTGCCGGCCCCCGGGGTTGCTACCGCCAGGAAGTCCACCGCCTGGGAACTGAGGTACTTTTGTAGGGCTTCGGCTTGCCAGGCACGCAAATGCGAGGCCGTGCCCCAGGCTGCGCGCGCCGGGAACGCTGGGGAAAGCTGGGCGGCGGCGCTGGCGGAGGCTTGTTGCGGGTAGGGCTGGGAGGTGGGTGACGGCTGCGAGCCGTTAACCACGGCCACCCCCTTCGCCGCCACTGTCGGAGCCGTCAAAGAAAGGCCAAGACGGTCCCATTTTGCCCATTTCGTCGCGCAGCGCTTTACAGCGCGGACACACCGGGTAGCTGGAGGGGTCACGCAGAGGAATCCAGATTTTGCCGCACAAAGCCACCACTGCTCCGCCGTTTTCCAGGGACTGGTTGGCCCGGTCGCGCCGCACAAAGTGGGCGAAACGGTCACCATCACCGTCGTCACGTTGGCGCCGCGTTTGCGTGCGTTCCAACACCGCGGTGGAGGTACTCGGCTGGGTGGGGGCGCTCGGTGGTGCGGGCGCCTCGGGGGCGCCATGTGGATTCGTCACTGCCATACCCTCCAGTTTAGGTGCGTTATTTCTTCCTGCCAGTCCACACCCGGGTCAGACGCGGGACTTTTCCCACACTTCACGGTAGTAGTCAGCTAGTTTCAGGCCGGCCGCCGCGTCCTCGTCCAGCAAGATCCAAGCGTCGGGGTGCATCTGCATGATGGTGGCGGGCCAGTGCGCACTGATGGCACCTTCCACCATTTGGCGTACCGCTTCGGCCTTATTCGCACCCTGCGCTACCAGCACCAGGCTACGGGCCTCCATGATGGTGCCCAGACCCTGGGTGACGCAGTGGGTGGGGACCTTTTCGATGTCATCGTCGAAGAAACGAGCGTTATCAGTGCGGGTCTGTTCTGTGAGGACCCCCACGTGGGTGCGCGAAACTAGCGAACCACCGGGCTCGTTGAAAGCAATGTGACCGTCGGAGCCAATGCCGAGGATCTGCAGGTCCACTCCCCCGGCAGCCTTGATGGCGGCGTCGTAGCTTTCGCAGGCAGCTTCCAGGTCGGTGGCGTTACCTTCGGGGCTGTTTACTTTCGCGTCATCGAAGTCCACCTGGTCGGTGAACTCGGCGCGAATGAAGTTGCGGTAGCGCTGCGGGTGGTCGGCGTCGATGCCGACGTACTCATCGAGGGTGAAGGCCTGGGCCTGGGCGAAACTGACTTTGCCGGCTTGGTGGAGCTTAATCACTTCCCGGTAGATGGGTAGCGGGCTGGAGCCGGTGGCCAGGCCCAAAATGGCGTCGGGTTTGCGCTGATATAGCTGTGCAATGAGCTCGGCTCCCACTTTCCCAATAGCTTCATTGTCTGGCAATATCGCGATGCGCATGATGTTTCCCCTCTGAATATAGTGTTGACGCGATGGGCGCCCATGGCGCTATTTCCAAGTATAGGACGGTGCTGGATATAGCACGACCATGGTGGCGCATCCCACCACGAGTTAGCTGGCGAGGCGGCGCGGTCACGGGCGGTGCGCATACGACGAGGACGGCAGGAAAGTTCCTACCGTCCTCGTGCGAATAAGTATGCTTGCGCGGCTTACCTTACTTGGCAACAGCCTTCTTCAGGGTGGAGCCAGCGGAGATCTTCACGCCGTAGCCAGCGGGAATCTGAATCTGTTCGCCGGTCTGGGGGTTGCGGCCGGTACGAGCGGCGCGCTCAACGCGCTCCACGGAGAACAGGCCGGTTACCTTAACGGCTTCGCCCTTGGACAGGGACTCGGTCAGGACTTCCTGGAAAGCAGCCAGGGCGGCGTCAGCCTGCACCTTGGTGATGTTGGCCTTTTCCGCGATCGCGGCTACGAGCTGAGTACGGTTAACTGACATGTTGGTTGCCTCTCATGTAGGTTTCAGTTATCAGTGGGATACCAAGGGTTACCTAAAATATCCCCCTGAGATAAGAGAGTAAGGCCAAAAACTGGTTCTGTCAGCTTTTGCCCCGGTTTTTTGCCAGATTTATCGCATAATTCTCACTTTTCGCCACATTTTCACTCTCTTCACAACCAACTGCTAGTATCTGGGCCCGTTGCACACGCCGGCGCCAGCATTTGGCGCAACGAACGGCCTCTGGGCGGATCGAACTGCCCACCCGCGCCCGCGCCGGCATCGCCTTCGTCCGCGATAGGATGAGTTCCATGTCACGACCTGTAACCGCCACCGACGAAGTGGCCAACGAATACGTCCGTAAACTCGCCCGCCTCTGCCCTTCCCTAGCTCAGATCACCGGCGACCCGCTGCCGGAAAACACCTGGGAGGATTTCTCCCCCGCCGGGGTTGCCGCTGAGATCGACTTGGCGCGCGACACCCTCAAAGCACTGGATCAGACCGCTGCCGTGGACGCGATCGACGAAGTTACCCAAGCGGCCATGCGCCACGATCTGGGAACGCAGATTGAAACCTACGAAGCCGGGTTGACGGTGGGGCAAATGGGCAACATCGCCTCCCCCATGCAGACCATTCGCGACGGATTCAACCTGCTGCCCCACAGCACGCTCCCCCAGTGGGAGGACCTGGTGCGGCGCTTGGAGCAAGTCCCCGCTGCCATGGAAACCTATCGCGAGGGCGTGCGCACCGCCCTCGCCAATGACCACGCCCCCACCCGGGTGGCCGCCGACGCGGTGTTGAAAGACTTACGGCAGCAACTCACCCAAACCAACCCGTATGAGCGGTTGGTAAAGCAGCTGGAGGAGGCCAGTGACGCTGACACCGACTTGGCCAAACAACTTCGGGCCAGTGACTTACTTGCGCGCGCGAGGGCGGGGGCGACCCAAGCCAGTTCCGCGAGCGCAGACTTCGCCTCGTTCCTAGAAACCGAGGTCCTGCCCCACGCCAATAATCAGGACGCGGTGGGTGCGCAGGCGCTGGCCCTGTACCACCAGGGGTTCTTGGGAGCGCAAGTGCCGGCGGAGGAAACCTATGAGTGGGCACTGCAGCGGCTGCGTGACATTCACCGCCAGCAAAGCGCGATTGCCCGTGACATTTACGGGGATGTGACGGTAGCTGAAGCGCTGCGGCGCTTGGATGCAGAACCCGCCTACACGCTGCACGGCACTGATGCGCTGATCAAGTGGATGCAGGCCACCGCGGATGAAGCGGTAGACAATTTGGCGGGCACTCATTTCACCGTGCCCGAACAGATCCGCACCATCGAATGCTGTATCTCCCCCGCCGGGGATGGCGGTATTTTCTACACCGCGCCGGCCGATGATTTCTCCCGCCCGGGACGCATGTGGTGGGCGGTGCCGCCAGGCCAAGAGGAGTTCCACACTTGGCAGGAAAAAACCACCGTCTACCACGAAGGCATGCCCGGCCACCACATGCAGCTGGGGGTGGCGGTCGCCCGCAAGGCCGATATGAACACCTGGCGTCGCCTGCTGTGCTGGTACTCCGGTCACGGGGAGGGGTGGGCGCTGTACGCCGAAGCCCTGATGGATGAACTGGGTTACCTGTCCGACCCTGCCGACCGCATGGGGATGCTCGATGCGCAGCGCCTGCGCGCCGCCCGCGTGGTGGTGGACCTGGGGTTGCATACCGGCCGCGCGCTGCCCTCTGCCGCTTACTTAGCGGAGATTGGGATTGACGAGGACGCGTGGGCCGCTGCGCTGGCCTCCTCCCCTTACCAGCACCTGGGTGGGAGAACTGCGGCCGATGGAGTGTGGGATCGTCACGCGGTGTGGGCGTTCATGTCCAACAACGTGGCGATGGACCCGTCGTTCCTAGCGTTTGAGACCACCCGTTATTTGACGTGGCCGGGTCAGGCGTCGTCCTACGCGGTGGGTCAGCGCCACTGGGAGGCGACGCGCGCCAAGTACTTGCAGCAAAACCCGCAGGCCAGCTTGAAACAGTTCCACGATGAGGCGCTGGCTCTGGGCGGATTGCCGCTTTCGGTCTTGGACTCGGCCCTGGGAGTGAAGTAGATGGCTGGGGGAAGTGAGCACGCGGGCGCGGAGTCTGCTGCTGCGAACTGGGCGGCTGCGTGTGCCGGCGCGGAGGCAGCGGATACGGGCACGGAGTCTGCTGGTGCGGGCACGGGCGCGCAGGCACCGCCCGGCGTGGTATTCGTCCTAGCCTCCGCCTCCTCCGGGCGGGCGGGTACACTGCGCCGCGCCGGTGTGGAGCCACTGATTTTAGTGTCCGAGATTGACGAGGACGTGATCGCCGACCGCTACCGGCCCGCAGGCCCCGGCAGTGACGTGCCCGCCGCAGCGGCCGCCGAGTTAGTGGTGGAATTGGCACGCGCCAAAGCGCACGCGGTAGCCGACCAGCTCACCGCCGAGCAGGTCGCCCAGCACCGCGACCAGTGGTTATCGTCGCCCGCAGTCGGAACGCCGCAAGCCAGGACACCGAGGGTAGGGTCACCCACTAACGGCGAGCCCTCCTCTCCTGCGGACGCATCGCAACCACCCCACCAGCGGGCGTTGGAAGCCATCGTGGTGGGCTGTGATTCCATGCTCGCTTCCCAAGGGCGGTTGGTGGGCAAACCGCACGACCCGTCCTCGGCCCGCCAGCGGATCGCGGAACAATCGGGGCAAACTGTGGTGCTGCACACCGGCCACTGCGTACTCCACGTGCGATTTGAAGCCGGCCGCAGGCGGGTGCAAGAACGCGCTCAAGCAGTGGAAACGCAGGTGCATTTTGGGCACCTCACGGCCCAGGAGATCGCCGCTTACGTCGCTACCGGCGAGCCGCTGGAAGTGGCGGGAGCGTTCACCATCGATGGGCTCGGCGGGCCTTTCATCGACGGTGTAACCGGGGACCCGCACTCGGTGGTCGGCATTTCCCTGCCACTGTTGCGCGAGCTTGCAGGGCAGCTGGGAGTGGCATGGCCGCGCATGTGGACCCGCATAAGGTAGCCGCGCGCCAAGCGGCGGAGCAGCCGACAAGCCCGCGACAGCGCCGTCGCAGCCAACAACAAAACGGGCGGCTGCCGGGGACAATCCCCCACGCAGCCGCCCGCTTTGGTAGGCGCTACTTAATCATGCGGTTGCGCAGCGGCACGTAGTCGCGTTCGGTTTCGCCAACGTACACCTGACGCGGGCGGCCAATACGACCGTCCGGGTCCTTTAACATTTCGCGATACTGGGCGATCCAGCCGGGTAGACGCCCGAGGGCGAACAGCGGGGTGAACATCTTGGTGGGGAATCCCATGGCGGAGTAAATCAGGCCGGTGTAGAAGTCCACGTTCGGGTAGAGCTTACGCTCAATGAAGTACTCATCGTTAAGCGCAATATCTTCCAGTTCCATCGCAATGTCGAGCATCTCGTCCTTCTTCCCCAAACGGTCGAGGACGTCGTGGGCAGCTTCCTTCACGATGGCGGCGCGCGGGTCGTAGTTCTTGTACACGCGGTGCCCAAAGCCCATCAACCGCACGTTGGAGTTCTTATCCTTAGCCTTCTCCACGAAGTCCTTAACGGTGAGGTCAGAGTCGCGGATCTGGGCAAGCATGCGCAGCACCGCTTCGTTCGCACCGCCGTGCAGCGGGCCGGACAGCGCCCCCACGCCGGCTGCGACCGAGGCGTACATGTTGGCTTGGGATGAACCCACCAGGCGCACGGTAGAGGTGGAGCAGTTCTGCTCGTGGTCGGCGTGCAGGATCAGGAGCATGTCGAGGGCGCGCACTAGCGCCGGATCAATGTCGTAGGACTGGTAGGGCAGACCGAAGGTCATGCGGATGAAGTCCTCCGTGTAGGAGCGCTGCGCATCGGGGTACAGCAGCGGCAGCCCGGCGGCTCGCTTGGCGATGTAGGCGATCATGGTGGGGACTTTCGCCATCAGCAGGATGGAGGCGCGGTCGATGGCTTCATCGTCCTTCGGATCCAGGGTGTGCTGGTAGTAGGTCGCCATGCCCGCCACCCCGGCTTGCAGGATCGCCATCGGATGACCGTTGGAGGGGAAGGCGGTGAAGAACGCTTTGAAGTCTTCGTGCAGCAGGCGGTGGCGCTTAATGCGACGCAAGAAAGCTTCCAAAGTGGCAGCCTGGGGCAGTTCCCCGTGCATCAGCAGGTAGGCGACTTCCAGGAAAGAGGACTGCTTAGCGAGCTGTTCAATCGGGTAGCCGCGGTAACGCAGGATCCCGGCGTCGCCGTCAATGTAGGTGATGGATGAGGCACACGAGGCGGTGTTAGTGAAGCCCGGGTCGTAGGTGACGGTGCCGGTGGTGGGCAGTAGTTTTCCCACCGCCAGGCCGTCGGAGCCTTGGGTGGCGGTGATGCGGGTTAAATCTACGGTCTTTTCGTCCACCGTGAGGGTGCCGTTGCCGCCGGCGGGTGGAGTGGTAGCAGTTTCTTCTGCGGGGGTTGAAGCCTTCTCAGCGGTCTTCTTCGTCGCCATGGCGGCCATCTCCTTTACTTCTTTGGTGATAGTTCGGCTCGGTCTTCAGGTTCGGCCCCCACTTCCGCGTGGTGAACGGACCAACACACTTAGATTATCTTGGCATCGAGATTTCTGCCTGGCGAACGCTCGCCAAAATATGGACGAATTTCAAAAGCGACGGGAGGTAAATCACACTTCCCGTCGCTTTCGACCCGTTTTCACTCTTGGTTTTGAGGCGGCAAATTCGCGATCATCTCGTCATCATAATCTTGCGCGCCGGCCCGCTGCGCCCCGCCGGGGCTACCAAGCTGCTTGAAAAAGTCCACATTCGCGCGGTAGTAGTCGGCCCATTCGGTGGGCAGATCGTCCTCGTAATAAATGGCCTCCACCGGGCAAACCGGCTCGCAAGCGCCGCAGTCCACGCATTCTTCCGGGTGGATGTAAAGGCTGCGCTGTCCCTCGTAAATGCAGTCCACCGGACATTCATCCACGCACGCGCGGTCTTTGACATCCACACACGGTTGCGCAATCACGTAAGTCACGGCGATTCTCCTTCCAGGCTCCGCAGCGGGAGCGATGGGTGGTTATTTCTTTTCCCTACCCGCTATTATCGCACTATGACCGCGAAGCGCACACCTTCACCCGCCCTGCCTTGGCTGCAGTGGCGCGTCGGACAGCGCGTCGTGGTGCGCTACCGGGCCGAGGACGGGGTCCATGACGCGCTCGGGCACCTCACCGAAGTGGGCGTGCACGGCGTCACCGTCAGCACCCGCCGCGGCCTGGTTTCGGTGGCGGCGCAGACCATGATCACCGGCAAGATCGTTCCCGAATCGCCGTTCCCGACATTGCCCAGGACGTAGGCACCCTCGGTTAGCGGCGCGCGGCGGGCTGCTGGGAGCGGTTGGTCGGCGCGGTTGGTCGCGGGGCGGGCTGTGCGGTTGGTCGCACACGCGCGCTGCACGCGGCAGGCGGGCTGCTGGGTGCCGGCGGAACGGTTAGTTGCGTTCGGCGCGGCGCTGGCGGGCAGCGATCTTGAAACGTTCCTGCGCTGAGAGCACGTTCTTACGCACCCGGATGGACTCGGGAGTGACCTCCACGCACTCGTCCTCGGCGGCAAACTCCAAAGACTCTTCCAACGTCAGGCGTCGCGGCGGGACCAACCCTTCGAACGTGTCAGCGGTAGCTGAACGCATATTGGTTTGCTTCTTCTCCCGCGTGAGGTTCACATCCATGTCCTCATTGCGGGGGTTCTCCCCCACCACTTGGCCCTCGTATACTTCCGAGCCGGCCTGCACGATGAAGGACCCGCGCTCTTGCAGGTTAATCATGGCGTAGGGGGTGGCCTGGCCGGGACGGTCCGCCACCAGTGAGCCCGTCAAGCGTGACTCAATGGCCCCGTGCCACGGCTCGTATCCGGCAAAGATGGAAGCCGCGATCCCGGTGCCGCGAGTCTCGGTGAGGAAGCGGGTGCGGAACCCAATCAGACCGCGAGCGGGCACCTTGAATTCCAGGCGCACCCACCCGGTGCCGTGATTAGTCATCGAATCCATCCGCCCCTTGCGGGCCGCCAGCAGCTGGGTCACCTGCCCTAAGTATTCCTCCGGCACGTCAATGGTGAGTGCCTCCATCGGCTCACAGGTTTTCCCGTCGATCTGGCGAGTAACCACCTGCGGTTTGCCTACGGTGAGTTCGAACCCTTCCCGGCGCATCTGCTCCACCAGGATCGCCAGCGCCAGTTCCCCGCGACCCTGCACTTCCCAGGCGTCGGGACGCGCAGTGGGCAGCACCCGCAAGGAGACGTTGCCCACCAGTTCGCGATCCAAGCGGTCTTTGACCTGCCGGGCGGTGACTTTCGCCCCGCGCACGCGCCCCGCCAAGGGGGAGGTATTAATGCCGATGGTGATGGAAATGGCTGGGTCATCGACGGTGATAAGGGGCAGCGGGCGCGGATCCTCGGGGTCCACCAGGGACTCCCCGATGGTGATGTCCGCGATCCCCGCCACCGCCACAATGTCACCGGCGTGAGCTTCCTCAGCGGGCTTGCGTTCCAAACCTTCGGTTACTAACAGCTCGGAAATACGGACGTTTTGCAAGGTACCGTCAGCTTTGGCCCACCCAACGGACTGGCCCTTACGGAGGGTGCCGTTGTGGATGCGCAGCAGTGCGATACGCCCCAAGAAGCTGGAGGCATCCAAGTTGGTGACGTGCGCCTGCAAGGGTGCGTCCGGGTCGAAGCTGGGGCCGGGGATACGTGACAGCAGGGTTTCGAACAGCGGCTCCAAGTCGGTTTGCGGCACTTCCCCCAGCTGGGGGCATTCCAGGCAAGAGCGCCCCTGCTTGGCGCAGGCGTAGATCACCGGCACGTCCAGCAGGGCGTCCAGGTCAATGTCGGCGCCCTCATTAACCAGGTCTTCTGCCAAAGTTAGCAGCAGGTCAGTGGTTTCATCCACCACTTCCGCGGTGCGCGCATCGGGGCGGTCGACTTTATTGACTACTACTACCACCGGCAATTTCGCGTCCAAGGCTTTGCGCAGCACGAACCGGGTTTGCGGCAAGGGGCCTTCGGCGGCATCCACCAGCAGGAGCACGCCATCTACCATGGACAGGGCGCGTTCGACCTCGCCACCAAAGTCCGCGTGCCCGGGGGTATCCACCACGTTGATGGTGATCCCGTCGGCTAGTCCCAGGGCCTGGGCAGCGGGACCGCGGTAGTGCACGGCCGTGTTCTTGGCCAAAATGGTGATGCCTTTTTCGCGCTCCAAGTCCCCGGAGTCCATCACGCGCTCACCGCGTTTTTCCACGGTGTCGTGGGCGGCGAATGCTCCTGACTGCCACAGCATGGCATCCACCAGGGTGGTTTTGCCGTGGTCTACGTGCGCCACGATGGCGATGTTGCGAATATCTGCGCGCTGGCCCATACCGGTCCTCTCATTGTTTTTAGCGTTAATAGAATAGTCCCGCTCCCCTCCATCCCCGCAATCACCGGGGTGCGACGTTCACCACGCTGCGCCGGGCTACCCCATTCCCCCGTGCACGCACCACCTGCCCCTTCACCGCCGCACTCCCAGACCACGTCCCGACCTTAGCGGCCCGCCCACGTTCTCGCCAGCACTCCGAGCTGCACGCATCCGCCCGCTCACCACCGGCCCTGGGTCGCATGCCTGACAGACACGTTGTCCATTGTGCCCCGGGTTGCACGCACCCTTGCCCCATTCCCGGAGCCCGTGGGGCATACTGGAGCAGTGCATCCTACTATCGTGATCTACTCTCGCCCCGCCCGAATTACCGCTTATTTAATTATCTCTACCGCAGTGGCGGTAACCGCCTGGTCACTTTGGCGTGATGGCTTCGCGGCTTCTGCTCCATTCTTGCCTTACGTGTGGATAGTGGCTTGGGTCGGTTGGGTTTTATGGGGCCAGCCGCGTGTACAGTTATCGGCTGAGGGCGTTTACGCCCGTAACCTGGTTACTTGGTTGGCTTTGCGTTGGGATCAAATTGAAGAAGTGGAAGCAAACTATGGTCTGGTGTTGCACTGCGGGGGCAAGGCGTTTCGGTTGACTGCTGCTCCCCCGCGATCAGGCTTAAGCACCTTGCGGCGCACTCCCTTACCGCAAGATCTGCCGCACATTGATTTTTCCGCTAAGCAAGTGCATCTGGATTTAGACACTAACCAGGCGATGCGTCTGCTGGAG
>JAEWEQ010000057.1 GCA_023389315.1 Actinomycetes bacterium
CTTGGGTGCAGATCCCTTCCGCCCCGTGGTGGCTGTGGACCTCGGCGGTGGGCGTGGGCCTGGCCTGCATTGCACTATTGTTCGTAAATAACATCCGCGACATCCCCACCGACCGGATATCGGGCAAGAAAACCCTGGCGGTGCGCTTGGGGCAGCGCCCCTCCCGCTTCACTTACTGCATGCTGCTGATCGGGGTTCTGATTTGCTTCACCCTGTCCCTGGTGAGCGTTTCGTCGATGACCACTATTTTGGTGGTGGCCGCGGTGTTCCCCGTCGCCCACCTGTGCAACGCTCTACGCCAGGGAGCCCAAGGTGTTGCCCTGCTGCCGGTGCTGCGTTCCACTGGTTTGTTGACGCTGGGTTACGGCGTGGTGCTGGCTGCAGTTTTCGCTTGGTGGGATTAATCCCGCCCAGGGCGGTGCCTGTCGTTGGCGGCCTACCTGCGTCCCCTCACCCGGCAGTTGGGCCTGTAATCACCTAGAATGGATAGACCAGTTCATGATGGCGTCAGCGCAGTTTTCGCGCTGACGCCACCGGTTCGAGGGCGCCGCGCGGCGCCCCGGGGAGGCAATAATGGCTCGCGTAGTGATGGCGATTCTCGCACTCGCAGTGACGATTTACGCGGTGGCTGACTGTGCGCGCACGCCGAATGAGAAAATCCCCGGGCGCATCCCGAAAGCACTGATCCTGGTTCTAATCATGCTGTTCATGCCCATCGGAGGGCTGGCCTGGATCGTAATTTCCCGGGTGGCTGCGGCCGAAGCCAATGACGGCCAGGTTCGCCCCACCGTGTGGTCCTCCCCCGATTCAGCCGTGCGAGTGCGCCGCTCCACGCAGCCGCGCACCGCTCCCATGGCTCCCGACGATGATCCTGAGTTCTTGTGGAAGTTGGAAAAAGAACTCCACCGCCGCCGCCAAGAAAACGCCCAGCCCCAGAGCGAAAAGCCTACCGGTGCAGACCCGGCCGACCCCGCTAACGATTCACCTGAAAACGCCGCGAACCAACCGCGCGCCGAAGAGGAGCGCGGCGAGGAAGACACCCCGCCGGCACCGGCGGTCTGAGCGACTGCCCTCCGTCCACCCAACTGCTCTAGTCGTCCTCGCCCTTCAGTTCTGGTTCCTGATACCAGCTCCAGCCACGCGCCTGCCAAGTGGGGATCTGGCTGCGAATGCGCTCCCACATTTCCTCAGCTTCCAACCGCTCCCCCGCCGCGATCGCCGCGAAGGGCACCATGCGCGGCAGCAGCATCGCGAACAGGTCATCGGTGGTGACCACGGTTTCGGTCCACAGCGCCGCTTCCACCCCCAGGTATGCTTCAGCCGGCACCCCCGGCAGTGAATCCACCAGGTCCCAGGTGCGCACCACCTCGGAGGTAACCAGACCCGCCCAGGTGATTCCCAAACGATCCTGCGGGTAGTACTTCATGTCGAAATACACCGCCGGACCAGGGGAGGCCAGCACCCGCACGCCGCGCTGGGCTGCGCTGGCCACTCGTTCCCCGTCACGCGCCGGCGCCCACACCTGCACCACGTCGCCGGGTTCGAGCAGGTCGGCTGCCTCTTGCCAAGCCACCACCCGCGCCCCCTGGGCGTGGACGGTGCGCACCGCCAGGGTCACAATGTCGCGGTAGTCCTCGGCGCTAGTGACGTGGCTTTCATCGCCACCGATATGCACCCAACCGTCACTGATCTGCGTCAAGTAAGTGAAAACGTCCTCGACAAACTGGCGCGTGTCCGGGGCCGCCAAAGTGAGGGTGGAAAAGCCAACGTCGGTACCGTAGTAGGGCGCAGCGCAGTGGCCATCCGGGTTTAGGCCTGCCACCGCGTGCAAAGCGGCGTTGGTATGCCCGGGAATATCAATTTCTGGCACGAGGACGATCCCGCGGTCGGCGGCGTAGGCGCGCAGTTCCTGCCACTGTTCAATGGTGTAGTACCCGCCCTCGGCCCCGCCTACCGCGGTGGCAGAAGAATGCTGGGTTAGTTCAGGCCAGCCGGGAATTTCCAGGCGCCACCCTTGGTCATCACTCAGGTGCAGGTGTAGGCGGTTGAGCTGGAAGTAGTGGCACAGGTCAATCACTGACTTGACTTGCTCAACGTTGAAGAAGTGGCGGACCACGTCCAGCATGAAACCGCGCCAGTGCCACGGCTGTTGGCGGGTAGTTTCGAAGTTGTCAACAGTTTCTACCTGGTCAGCAGCGCCCAGCTTGGAAACGACTTGGGACTTGTCAGCAGCGTCAAAGTTGCACCTCATGGCTGGATCGAAGCTTCCTGTCTTGCACTCTGGGATGGGTAACTACCTTTACGTTTACACTAATATCGGGGTGCCCGTGGAAGGCACCCCGATATTTTCCTACGCGGTAGCGTCAGCCGGCAATCGTCAAGATGATCAATGTGGAGATCCAGATCGCTGCGGCCGGCGGATCAATGTGAGTATCACCCTTGGCTTGGAAGGCACGGTTCATGACCTCCGCCAACCAGGCGGCAAAAATACCGAACAGGGTGCCAATGATCAAGCCCAGCAGCGGGCTAAGACCGAAGGCCGCCATGAACTTCAAACCAGCCAGGCCAGCGATGATAGTCATGTGGTGGGTTACCGGTACGGTAACGCCCAGGGAGATGATGATGATGCACATGGCTGAGATGGCGAAGGGAAGAATATTAGCTACATCAGCCAATTCCGGCACTGCCTGTGCCATGGCGATAGAGCTACCAGCACCGAAGATACCGGCCAGCGCACCAAACAACAGGTACTGCTTGGGTTCAGCTTGCCACGGCACCCAGCCAGTGACCTCACTCTTGCCATCCCACCAGCTAAATACGCCTGCACTGCCAAACAGCACCCGCGCAAGGATGCCCGAGAGCATCACGGTCAGTGCCACCGAGTCAGTGTGGCCACCGAACCAGGGGATCAGGGCGATCAGTTTTTGCACCACGTAGCCCAAAACACCGAAGCCGGCGCCAACCAGCAGTACATCGGGGCGGTTGAGGCCAGCCAGGGCCGTGTTGAGGTCCTTGCCTTTACCTGTCTCAACCAGATCCCCTGTCTTGGCGGCGTAAGCAGCGGCTGCGACACCGGCGGCGAAGGCAATATGCGGGCCAAACACCGGGCCGAAGGCTACGTAGTCGATAAATGCGGAGCTGCCGGTAGCGGCCAGCACGCCCAGGCCCAGCAGGATGCTGACACCGGTGAAACCGAAGGCTAAGTTAGCGCCGATCGCAGCGCCGAGGAAGCCACCTCCGGCTGCGGCAATGAGCCAAAACAGGTCCATGCCCAGGAAAGTGATTTCAGAAGTCATGTGTCCACCTTTAGACGCGGCTGATTTCCTTAACCAGCCAAATTTTCGAGTTTTCGCGCGTTGGGTTCTCGCACTGGTCGCACACGTCATGCTGTATGCAACTGTGTCAGACGTTACTAAAGCTTTTTTGAGTTTTCATCAGTTCACGCCGGATTAACCGTTTTTGGGCGAGTGTGCGCGCATTCGTCCTCCTCATGCACAAGCGACACCCTTCCAGCTCACTCGGAAATCGGCACCCCTCTAGCTCGCTTCTAACCCGACGCTGCCGCCAGAGCGTGCCCTACTGCGCCAGATCCGCGTCCGAATCCCCCGGCACCATATCGGCCGCCCGCGCCAACAGTTTCCCCGCCGGCTCCCAGTAGGAGACCGCGGTGAGGGTATTGTCGTTGAACACCAGGGACGTCATCGACGCCAGCGAACATTCACGGCGGCGCGGATCGTGCGCCAACGGGCGCTGCTCCAGCCACGAACGCAGCGTCCAAATAGGCAGCTGGTGGGAAACCATCAGCACTTCCCCACCGCGATGCTCGTGCAGCGCATCGGCAACCGCCGCCCGCATCCGTACCACTAGGTCGGTGTAAGGCTCCGACCAGGACGGTTCAAACGGGTTACGGTAGCGCCACCAGTATTTAGGCGATGCCAACGCCGCGCGGTTGGCGTTGACGGCCACGCCCTCGAAACTATTCCATGCTTCAATCAGGCGCGGGTCAGACTGCACTTCCAACCCATAGGCGAGCGCGGTGGGGTGAGCAGTCTGCTGGGCGCGCAGCAGCGGGGAGGCAATAACCGCGTGAATATCGTGCTGGGCTTCGCGCAGCGTGTCGGCCACGGTTTGCGCCATTTCCTTGCCTAAGGCTGTTAGTGCGAACCCGGGTTGGCGCCCGTAGAGAATCGCTTGGGGGTTATCCACTTCCCCGTGGCGCATCAGGTGAATGGTGGTTTCCATGGCCGTTTCCCTTCCTCACGGTTACAGAAAAGGCCCCGCTCCTGCGGGGCTCTTCTGCCACTACTTCTTGTTGCGACGCTGGTGGCGGGTCTTGCGAAGCAGCTTGCGGTGCTTCTTCTTCGCCATACGCTTGCGACGCTTCTTGATTACGGAGCCCATCTGCCCCTCCTATTTACCTATCTGGTTCGCGGATGCATTTAACACATTGACCAACGGTCAAGACGAAAAGTAGTTTACCTTCCCGTCGTTCCAGTTTCATCTTGCGACCACCCCGAAAGCCCGGCATCAATGAGCTGCGCGACCGCCTGCTGAGGCACGCGGAATGATTTACCCACACGGATTGCCGGTAACTCACCGGCATGAATCATGCGGTACACGGTCATCTTCGATACCCGCATCAGGTCAGCAACTTCCGCGACCGTCACGAAACGAGGTCGTTCCTCCTGGTGCATGCGCATGCTGATCCTTACCGGGTGGTGTTGATGGAAAAGGGCTGGAAACACTGACTTTTAGTATGTGTTCCAACGTTTATCTTAAACTAAATACGCCCGCGTTGGTAGCGTTGGGAAGTTTTGTGGACAACCGCGCAACCACCCAACCGCTGTCCCGCCCCCGCCACTAGAAAGCGGCAGGTTTCGCGGGGCCGGCCCGACCGTCCTCGGCGCGGTAGGGTAACTATATTAAGAAGCACAGCGGCGGGTCAGAAAAGGCAGGAAGGAGGGTGCGGCGGTGAAGTTACCATTCTCACGTTCGACGCCAGCGAAATTTCGCCCCGACGCCCTCCCCCCATCGATGCACGCCGACGCTTCCATCGACGCTCCCATGCCGGCGGACGGGCAACGCACCGTGGCTCACGCCGCTTCCCCGGGCATCCGCGAGCGACTGCGCTCCCAGATTGACCATATCGCGCGCCACTACCCGGCGCGCTTAGCGATGGCGGTGTTCGCCTCCATCGTCGCCACCACCACCGCACTACTCTCGCTGCCCTTCGCTACCACCGCCGGGGTGCGCGCCCCCTTAGCGGACGCTCTGTTCAACGCCACCTCCGCGGTGTGCGTAACCGGGTTGACGACGGTGGACACCGCGAACTACTGGTCGGTGTTCGGTCAAGCGGTATTGGCTCTGGGTATCTCCATCGGCGGGCTGGGGGTTATGACCCTGGCCTCCATCTTGGGTTTCGCGGTCTCGCGCCACATCGGCCTCACCCAACGCATGCTGGCCGCGTCAGAGACGAAAACCTCCAGCCTGGGGCAAGTGGGCTCGCTGATGAAAGCCGTTGTCCTCACCGCCGTCACCGCTGACTTGTTGATTTTCGCAGCCTTGCTTCCCCGCTACTTGACGTTAGATTACGACTTGGCGCACGCCCTTTGGTACGCGCTATTCATGGCGGTATCGATTTTCAACAACGCGGGTTTCGTGATCCTCCCCAATGGGTTGAGTCCCCACGTTTCTGACGTTTGGATGATCACTCCGATCATTGTGGGCACTGCGGTGGGTGCGGTGGGATTCCCCGTGATCATGGACTTGACCCGCCACTGGCGCACTCCGCGCCGGCTTACCTTGCACACCAAAATCACCGTCACCACCTACCTTGCGCTTGCCATCGTGGGGTCGCTGATTGTGGGGACCTTGGAGTGGTCCAACCCTGATACCTACGGCCATTTGGCGGTCTCCGACCGGATCATGCATTCGCTGCTGGCCGGGGTCAATGCCCGCTCCTCGGGAATCTCTATCCTCGACGTGGGGCAGATGACGCGCGGGACGTGGTTCGTCCAAGACATCCTCATGTTCATCGGTGGTGGTTCGGCGTCCACCGCCGGTGGTATTAAGGTCACCACTATCGCGGTACTGACCCTGGCGGTGCTAGCGGAGGCGCGCGGCGACCAGGACATTGAAGCGTTTGGCCGGCGCATCCCGCCCTCGACCGTACGACTAGCGGTCGCGGTGATGCTGATTGGCATATTCTTAGTATCCACCGCGGTGCTGCTTTTGCTACTGATCACCCCGTACTCGTTGGACGTGGTGCTGTTTGAGTGTATTTCTGCTTTCGCCACCGTGGGCCTGTCCACCGGCATCACCCCGGATCTGCCCGATGGCGGTAAGTACGTGTTGTCGGCGCTGATGTATTTGGGCCGTACCGGTACCATGACGCTGGCGGCAGCCTTGGCGTTGCGTGAGCGGCGCCGCGTGATCCGCATGCCGGAAGAACGCCCCATTATCGGTTAACTGAGGTGCCCCGATTGTGGGACACTGAAGGGGTATCGCATTTACGCAGGAGGTAGCGCGTGGCCGAGTCAGATTGGCAGCAATCCAGTGGCACTTTGGTGATCGGTTTGGGACGTTTCGGGTCCGCCGTGGCTGCCACCTTGGACCGTTTGGGCCGCGAAATCATGGCGGTGGAGAAGAACCCGGTGAAGGTGCAGCAGTTCGCTGGCCGCGTGCCCCTGGTGGAGGCCGACGCCGCCAACGTGGAAGCCCTGGAACAGCTGGGTGCGCGCGACTTTTCCTCCGCCGTGGTGGGAGTGGGGTCTTCCCTGGAAGCCTCGGTGCTGATCACCGCGAACCTGGTGGACCTGGAGATGCCTTCTATTTGGGCGAAAGCGACCTCACGTGAGCACGGGCGTATCTTGCGTCGTATTGGCGCTCACCACGTGGTTTACCCGGAGTTCGATGCCGGTCAGCGTACCGCGCACCTGGTGTCAGGGCGCATGTTGGACTACATCGAGATGGATAAGCAGGGCTTCGCCATCATGAAGATGCGCCCACCGAAAGAGGTCCAAGGTTTCACTTTGGCCGAGTCAGACATTCGCGCTAAGTACGGGGTGAACGTGCTGGGGATTTTGGAGCCGGGGCGCGGTTTCGAATACGCCGGCGCCGATACCCGCATCGACCGCGAAGACATCATCATTGTTTCCGGTGACGGCGCCCTGCTGGAGCATTTCGCGAACCGCCCCTAGCTCCCCGGCTGCGCGCACTATTTTCCCGACTGTTTCCCCTACCCTGCCTGCTCGACCTCACTAGGCGTCGCGTGCTGCCTCACCTTGCCAGTCGTAGCACGCGGCCTGCGCGTTTTACTCCCGAGGACGGTCCCCGTCCTCGGGAAAAAATGGCTCACTGGGCAGCGCTGCGGGGTTTTCGGCGCTGATTTCCGGGTGGAAGGGGCGCGCTTGACGCCACCGCCATGGCCAGTTGGACGGGCCCGCGAATAGGCCACGCCGATGGGCCTCCACCAGCATCCAGGCGGCGAAAATCAGGCAACTGGCGATCGCCAGCACCGACCCTTCGATACCCATAGATCCACCAGTTAGCCAGGCGGGTCCGTCGAACTGGGCCACCAGTAGGCCGCGGCGCTCACCGGTACCGGAGATAGCGGAGGACCACAGTCCACCTTGCACGGCGTTCCACGCAATGTGGATGCCTACGGCGAGCCACAGCCGCCGAGTCACCAGGTAGGCAGCTCCCAGCAGGATGCCCGCTTCCACGCCAATGGCGATGGCTCCTAGCACCCCCGCATCGCGGTTACCCAGGTGTCCCAGGCCAAAGAGTAGAGAAGAAAAGATCAGTGCCGCCCAGGTGCCCATGGCGCGTTCGGATAGGCGCAGCACGAAGCCGCGGATGAAGATTTCTTCAATGAAACCAGCCCCTATCCCCATGCCGAGGGAGGCGAGGATATCTGCGCTCACGCGCACGCCGCTGACCCGGTACATACCCAGAGCCCACAGCACTAGGATCGGCAAGCTAACCGCGACCGCGCCGACTAACAGTCCCGCGCCCAGTTCTTTCCCGGCGCCGCGGGTGGAGAACTCCCACGCGGGGCGCTTCGCGCGCCACCGTATGATCCCTGCGAAGCCGATCACGGACAGCGCCGCCCCCAGGGTCTGCCCGACCAGGAGTGTGAACGCCCCCAGTTGTAGGCTCCAGCCAGCGTGGATGCTGAATTCGTGGGGTAGGAAGCCGGCCATTTGGGAGATGAGCAGCAGCGCTAGCCCTAGGAATAACTGTTGGAAGGGGTTGATTTCACGCCAGCGCAGGTGTGCTTGGTGGGTTTGGTCTAAGAGCGGTTCGCGAGGTAGCAGGGCCATGGGCTCATATTATCGCGCCGCCGCGGTGCGGATTTATCGCCACCCCACCCGCGTTATCCCCATTATGCCTGCCCGCGCATGGTTTTGTCCGTGGCAGGTGAGAAGATAGCAGTACCTGCGGTTCCGTCCCGCAGCGGCGACACCGAAGGAGCGTGCATGGCGAAGAAGAACCAGGTGACTTTCCTGTGCTCAGAATGCGGCTGGTCCAACCCTAAATGGATGGGCCAGTGCCGCGAGTGCGGCCAGTGGGGCACCATGAGTGAATTCACCGTCACCTCCGCCTCCCCCACTATTGCCCCCATTGCCAAGGCGGCACGCTCAAACGCCGAACCCATCTCGCAAGTCAGTGCCGAAGTCGCACGTGCCCGCCCCACCGGGGTGAGCGAACTCGACCGCGTACTCGGCGGCGGTATCGTCCCCGGCGCAGTGGTGCTGCTAGCGGGGGAACCCGGGGTCGGTAAATCCACCCTGCTGTTGGACGTGGCAGCCAAAGCGGCGGCTGATTCTCGCCAGCGCGAGGACGGTCCGGTGCTTTACATTTCCGGGGAGGAATCGACCTCGCAAATTAAGCTACGCGCCGAACGTATCGGCGCCATTGATGAGGCGCTGCTGTTGGCAGCCGAACCGCAGTGGGAAATCATCGCCAACCATATCCACACCCACCAGCCCAGTTTGCTGATCATCGACTCCATTCAAACCATTGCCGCCAGTGACGTGGACGGCAGTGCCGGTGGCGTCACCCAGGTGCGGGCGGTGGCGGCGCGCCTGATCACCTTAGCCAAAGAAATGAACCTGCCGGTGATCTTGGTCGGGCACGTTACTAAGGACGGCAACATTGCCGGGCCGCGCGTGTTGGAACACCTGGTGGACGTGGTGTGCCAGTTCGAAGGTGAACGCCACGCGCGTTTACGCCTGCTGCGGGCGGTGAAGAACCGCTATGGCGCCACCGACGAAGTGGGGTGTTTTGACCTCACCGACACCGGCATTGTGGGCTTGCCGGACCCCTCTGGACTGTTTCTATCGGCATCTAGCGAACCCACTCCCGGCACCTGTGTCACCGTGACTTTGGAGGGGCGCCGCCCCATGCCCACCGAAATCCAAGCACTGGTGGCACGCACCAACGCCGGCAGTCCGCGGCGCACCACTTCGGGAGTGGACCATTCCCGGGTGTCAATGATGCTGGCCGTGATGCAAGCCCGCCTGGGGTTAGATGCCTCCAGTTCCGACGTATACGTCTCCACCGTGGGTGGGGCCCGCACCGGAGAACCTGCTGCCGACTTGGCACTGACCTTGGCGTTGATTTCGGCCCACGCCAACGCCCCGCTGCGTCAAGGGCTGATCGCTTGCGGCGAGGTCGGCCTGACCGGGGAGTTGCGGGCCACCACCGGGGTGCAGCGACGCCTGGCGGAAGCAGCTCGTTTGGGATTCACTGACGCTATCATTCCGGCAGCCGGGTCGGAGCAGGTACGCGCGGTGGAGGGATTGCGCATTTACCCGGTTTCGAACCTGGCAAGTGCGGTACAAATCGCACGGATGCCGCAGCGTCAAGCAGGCGAAGAATCCTGACAAATCCTACAGTTATTGAGACAATAGAGGCAGTTAAGTAACGTTTGGCAGAAAGTTACCCCATGGTCATGAGTGCAGATGCGCAAAACATGCGACGCGCCTTGAAGGCCCTCGCTCCCGGTAGTGAACTTCGCGAAGGCCTCAAACGTATCCAGCATGGCCACACCGGTGCCCTCATCGTCCTGGGGTATGACGACAGTGTCAAAGACTTGTGTTCGGGCGGTTTCGAACTCGATATTGAATTCACCGGTGCCCGCCTGCGTGAATTAGCGAAGATGGATGGCGCCGTCATCATCTCCTCCGACCTGACCCGGATTCGCCGCGCCAACGTGCAGTTAATCCCTGACTCCGCGGTGTCCACCGCAGAGTCCGGTATGCGCCACCGCACCGCCGAACGCATGGCTCGCCAGACCGGCACCCCGGTGATCTCCCTGTCTGCCTCCATGCGGGTGATCACGGTGTTCGTCGGTGGCTTACGCAAAACCCTGGATGAACCAGAAACCCTGCTTTCCCGTGCCAACTTGGCCCTCGACACGCTGGATCGTTACTCTCAGCGCCTGGAAGAGGACCTTTCCACGCTCACCATTTTGGAACAGCGTGAAAACGTCACGCTGCGCGACGTTGCCACCGTTTTGCAACGCATGGAGATGATCCGGCGTATCCATTCCGAAATCGCCGGCTACCTGGAAGAACTAGGTACTGAAGGTCGCTTGCTGGCACTGCAGTTGGATGACCTGGTACGCGGATCAGCCTCGCAACGATCCTTGGTAATCCACGACTACATTCGTTCCCTGGAGCGCATTGACCAGGCCGAGGACGCGTTGCGTGAGTTGGACGGCGAGTCCTTGGTTAACTTGGCGACCATCGCCACGGTGGTGGGCCACACCGCGGTCGATACTTCCGATTTGGATCGGATTGTTGCCCCGCGCGGCGTGCGCGCTTTGACCATGGTGCCGCGCCTGCCGTGGTCGATCATCGAAGAACTCTCCCGCAAGTGGACCACTTTGGCAGCGTTACGCCTGGCCTCCACCGAGGATTTGCAGGCGGTCGAAGGCGTTGGCCCCTACCGGGCGGCCCTGATCCGCGAGTCCCTCAAGCGTCAGCAGCGGGCGGCGTCCCCCGAAAGCGTGGGCTGGTAGCCCCTCTGGCGCGACTAGCTCGGGGTGGTGGCGAGCTCGGTGAGGCAGTTAACTTGGTTCGGCGGCTAGCGTTCGCCACCCTGTTGCGCAGGTTTGGTCAGGGTTAGCACCAAGTTAGTTTCAGTTGGCTCACCCCCCAGGGCAAACGTCACCACGTAAGTGCCTGGTTCCGCTGCCGCGCCAGAGGTGCAGTTGGAGCTGAGTTTGCCATCCCAAGCCAGGGAAGTTTCCCACTTCTGTCCGGCGGCAAAAAGCAGCGGCCGGTCTGGGGCGTCGGGGTTACATCCCACCGTGGAAGCAGTCGGCACGTCACCGGATTTGATGCTGAGCGCAAAGTTAGAGTCCGAACCGTTGTAGAGACAATCGGAAGTACCCATGTTGGTGAGCCGCAACGTGGAGGTCCACGGGCTCCCAGCCGTAATGGTGGTGGGGGCGTCCACGAACTCGGCTTTCAGGTCCGCAGGCTTGCATTCCACGATCGGTGGAGCACTGGCACCCACCCCAATGTGTTCGGGTTGGGCGCTTAAACTCTCCATCGCTTTGGATATAGAGCGGTAAATGTTGTACCCACCGTAGAGGGCAATCGCCAGCGCTATCGCCGCCACCACGCCAGTGAGGAAGCTGCGTGAGCGCATAAGAGCCCAAAATGGTGAGGTCGGCAGTGCTTCAGCGTCGCGAGCACCCGCCCTCGCGTTCCTGCGAGCCGCGCCCGAAGCAGAGCTGGGACGCGGGGTCCACCAGCTGCCGACAGAACCACGCTTAGCGGGAGTACTGGGTTTAGGGCGACGCTGGGAGGCTTGTTGGCCGCGATTTTGCGCATTGGAGCGAGCGCTCCCGCTGAGGCGGCCTTTGCCTGCTTTCGCACTCCCCCGCCCGCTGGCACCCGCGCGACCACTGGCAGCAGTGGTGCCGCTGGAGCGTGACGCCGCGGAGCTCTTGCGCCCCGCGTTGCCAGTCCCGCTGCGCCCACCTGCCGGACGCCCGCTGGCAGCAGTTTTCTTTCCCGCTGCCTGCTGCTTCCCCGATCCCGGACGCTTCGATCCGGTGGGACGCGGGATACCTTTCCTGGTCATTGTTTCAGCTCGCCTCCGGTTCTAACCCGTCGCGTCGCGCCCCGTCCTCGTCATCATTGCGCCGACACCAACGCTCCACGATCACCGCCACCACTGTCATTACTAACGCGGCGAGGGCGGTAATGCCAGCTCGCCACGCTGCTTCCTGCGCGAACGCGGACTCCAAGGTCGGTAGCATCGGCAAGATTGAACCGGCCAAACCGCCGCCGCAGATCGCCCCCGTCCAGGCCGCCGAATACGCCAGGTAGGCGACGTTCACGGCGGAACTGACGTCCAGGTAGCTACGATTTTCTTTATATGCAACGACTTTGCGTCCCCAGTACCACAGCATCACGGCGACGCTGACGAACAAAATCGCCATAAACGGGGTGATGAGCAGGTAGCTTCCGGCGCGCAACCGCACCGCGTACGTAAGCACCGCCCCCACTGCGGCGCTGGCCACTGCCACCAGTGTCAGGTTAAGGATTGATAGTTCCCTCATGACCGGTCCTGAGGCCGGTGACCGCGCTTAGTTACCGGGATGAGGCCGGTGGCGGTGGGGCGCATGACGGTTTCACGCGAGATCGTTACCTCGTCCTGTTCGATAGGCAGGGGGCCTTTGGCGATGCCTGCAGGCAGGTTAGGTTCGAGTTTGGGTGCGGGCGTCGCAGCCGCTTCGCGCTGCGCCGCTGGGACGGGTTGGCGCTGCGCCGCTGCAGTTCCTTCGCGCTGTGCAAGCGCGACGGATTCGCGCTGTGCCGGCTGTTCCCGGGTGGTGAAAATCGACTCGCCATCGTCTTCCACGATGCGCGGTTGCGCGGCGCGCACCGCCTGTTGCCAGTGGGGTCGGCTTAACGCTGGGCGCCGGGTGGATCGCCCGCAGTCATATGACGAGGACGGCGCGTTAGTTTGTGACGCGGCCTCAGCTGGTTCTTTAGTCGCCGTGTGCGGCTCATCCCCGCTCTGACCGCTCGACACCGTTGTTTCAAGGTGCGCCGCTGCTGCGGGCTCGCTGGCTGCGCGGTCTGCCGTGGGCACCCAGTTCTCGTCACTGGCTGCTTCTTCCACCCAACTGTCGTCGAGCTGTTCCAGCTGTTGGTCGGCGACAGCCTGCGCTAGCGCCGCCACCGCTTGGCCCTGCAAAGTCGCCTGCGAATCGATCTGCAGCCAAGGCACCAACACGAAGGCGCGCTGCGCCGCCCGCGGGTGGGGCACGGTGAGCTGCGGATCGTCCAGTTCGTCCTCGTTGAAAATAATCAGGTCAATATCTAGGGTGCGCGCGCCCCAACGCTCACGCCGCTGTCGCCCATGCTGGGCCTCCACCCAGTGGGCGGCGTCGAGTAGTTCACGGGCGGAAAGAACGGTTTCGACCTGCACCACCGCGTTGTAATAGTCCGGCTGCGGGTCTTGCCCGGGGGCCAGAAGGGGCGCGGAGCGGAACAGACCAGACACGCCGCGAACTTCGATTTCCCCGGCACTGTCGAGCTCTTTCACAGCTTGGGCGAGGACGTGGGGAGCGTTGCCGAGGTTGGCCCCCAGTCCCAAAATGGCGCGATTAGTAGCGGTGGTTGCGCCGCGGCGACGGCGAGTGGCGGGCTTTGCCTGGGGTTGCGGCTGGATTTCTGGTGCGGGTGCTGTCTGTGGTGTGGATGCTCCCACTGGCGCCGGGGCGGACTGCCGCGAGCCCGCTGCGGCTGGCGAGCCCACTGCCGCTGGCGTGGGGGCTGCCTCTGGTGTGGATGCTCCCGCTGGCGCCGGGGCGGACTGCCGCGAGCCCGCTGCCCTGGAAACTGCCGCGAACAGGGGCACTTCCAACACCACATCCTCATCGCGCGGGGAAAGCACCCGAGGTTCGTCTTCTGCATCTTTCTGGGCAGATCGTTTAGTGCCCGGACCGGGCTTTTCAGCAGCGCTAAGCTTTGCAGCCACCGGGGCGACGGACTTTTGTGCACTGCTGGGCGCCGCAGGATCCTCAGCAACCGGCTTCTCGGTAGCGCTGGACCGTCCAGGCTGCGTACCAGTAGACTGCGTGCCAGCGGACTGCGCATCAACGCTGGATTTTGCCGGAACGGTCGTCACGTCCTCGTCCGCTGTGTCGCGGTGGCGGCGGATAGTCATGGTGACGTCGGAGAACTCGCACTGCATGGGGGCGTAGGGCTTGTGGACTTCCACTTCCACGATTTGTACCGCGGGGAAGTCTAAAACCGCGTCCGCAACTCGCTGGGCCAGGGTCTCGATCAAGTTCACGGGCGAGCCGGAGAGGATCTGCGCCACCCGCTGCGCCACTTCGGAATAATCAACGGTGTGTTTGAGGTCGTCGGTGTCAGCCGCGCGCCGAGTATCAACGTACATGGTAACGTCCACCGTGAAAGGCTGACCTTCGGCACGTTCGGTGGGGTACACCCCGTGGCGTCCGTGAGCGGTTAGGCCGAGCACTCGAATCAAGTCATATCGCTGCGATTCTGGCAAAGCCATCTACCTACTCCTTTCTGCCACAGTCCTCACCCCATCTTCGCACGCCTCCACGCCCTTACCGCTGTGATCGCCTTGGCGTGGCTAAAAGCCTCGTGGACTCGCACTGCCCACACCCCGCGTTCGGCGCATAGCGCGGTGACACCAGTGGCGATCGCATCCAGTTCCGCAGCGTCGGGGTCGCCGGAAGCAACCGCGCGGATCATGCGTTTGCGGGACGCGCCGATGAGTACCGGCCACGGTAGCTGCCGCTGCCATTGTTCAAGGTTCGCCAGGACTTCCCACGACACCTCAGCGTCTTTAGCAAACCCCAGTCCCGGGTCAATGACGATACGGTGAGGCTCAACTCCCGCGGCGATGACACGCTCGACTTGATGGCGCAGCTGCGCCACCATGGTGGGGAGGCTGCGGGGGGCAAGTAGTTGCTCTTCTTCGGACCCTGGCATCCCCCGGTAGTGTTGGATAACCACGGCTGCGTCAGTGCTCGCCATGGCCCGTGGCATTTCCCGGTCCCAGCACCCGCCCGAAACGTCGTTAATGATATGCGCCCCCGCGTGCGCGCACGCCAGCGCGGTGGCGGCGTTAATGGTGTCAACACTGACAATGTGACCGCCGGCAACCAGGTCCTGCACAATGGTCCCCAGGCGACGCTGTTCTTCGGCCACGCTAATGCGCTGCGACCCGGGGCGGGTAGATTCCGCGCCGATGTCGATAATGTCGGCACCGTCCTCGCGCAGTTGATCGGCGCGGCGCAGGGCGCGCTCGCGCTGGTTCCACTTGCCACCGTCGGAGAAAGAATCCGGGGTGAGGTTTAAGATCCCCATCACTAGGGTGCGGTCGGTGGGTAGTTGCGCGCGTGGGATAACGGGATTGGGCGAGGACGGGGCGGCCGCGTTTGCAGCAGCGGCCCCGTTGGCAGCTAAGACCCGGTTGGCGGCAGCGGCCCCGCCACCGTCAGCCAGCGCAGCCACGATCTCTTCCCTCCCGGCGTCGGCCACCACTACCGGCGCCCACCCATCACCAAGGTCATCATCTCTTGCCGGGTTGTCGGGTTATTCATAATCCCCCGCAGCGCGGACGTAACCGTGAACGCCCCCGGCTTGCGGATCCCGCGCATGGTCATACACATATGTTCAGCTTCGATGATCACCGTCGCCCCCTGGGGTCGCAGCTTCGCCACCAAAGCGTCAGCAATCTGCGCGGTCAAACGCTCTTGCACCTGCGGGCGGCGAGCGTATTCCTCCACCACGCGCGCCAGCTTCGACAATCCCGTGACCTTCCCGCCGGCGGGAATGTAGGCCACGTGCGCGCGACCGTAGAACGGCAGCAAGTGGTGTTCACACACCGAGTGGAACTCAATGTCACGCACCATCACCATCTCTTCGGTGTCCACGTCGAAAAGCGTGTCCAAATGGCGGCAGGGATCCACTTCCAGGCCGCTGACCAGTTCCTTCCAGGCTCGCCCCATCCGCGCGGGAGTGTCGCGCAGCCCTTCCCGGTCGGGGTCCTCCCCGATGGCGACCAGCAGTTCACGCACGCAACGTTCCACTGCCTGAGCGTCGTACGCCATTTCACTCACCTACGTTTTGGTTGGGTTCCCCAGTTTGGATGGGAGCGGGCTGCACCGGGGTGTCCGGTTCTTCCAGTCCCACCGGCTCCCCCCACTTGGTTCCCTCCACCGCGGCGTCCGCCTGGTAGTTCCACACCGGGCGCTCATCTTGCTTCACAATCTTTTCGAAGATCTTCGCCAGTTCGTGTTCGTTGAGGGTTTCTTCTTCCAGCAGGCGCTGAGCCAGTTCGTCGAGGACGTGGCGGTTCTTGGACAAGATCTGCCAGGCTTCTCGCATGGCATCGTCCATGAAAGCGCGGATCTCTTCGTCCACCACCGCGGTGATGGCGTCGGAATTGTGGCGCGAAGCGCGCCCCATTTCCCGCCCCAGGAACGGGTCGGAGTCTTCCGAACCGAGCTTGACGATACCCACGCGCGCCGACATACCGTAGTCCGCGACCATGGCACGGGCAGTGGCGGTGGCTTTTTCAATGTCGTTGGAAGCCCCGGTAGAGGGGTCGCGGAACACCAGTTCCTCCGCTACCCGGCCACCCAGGGCGTACACCAGGTCATCCATCAACTGGTTGCGCGTCTTGGAGTAGCGATCCTCCGTCGGCATCACCATCGTGTATCCCAAGGCCCGCCCACGCGGCAAAATGGTGACCTTGGTGACGGGCGCGGTGTAACGCAACGCGGCGGCGCAAACCGCGTGACCGCCCTCGTGATAAGCGGTGACGGTCTTGTCGTGATCGTTCATCACGCGAGTACGTTTCTGCGGGCCCGCAATCACCCGGTCGATGGCCTCATCCAACGCCCGGTTATCAATCAAGTCCGCGTTGGAACGCGCGGTCAGCAAGGCCGCTTCGTTCAGGACATTCGCCAGGTCCGCACCGGTGAAACCGGGAGTGCGCTTAGCGATCAGCTTCAAGTCCACATCCCCGGTCATGGGTTTGCCACGAGCGTGCACCCGCAAGATCGCTTCGCGTCCCTTCATGTCGGGGGCGTCAACTGCGATCTGCCGGTCGAACCGGCCCGGGCGCAGCAGTGCCGGGTCCAAAATGTCGGGACGGTTGGTGGCGGCGATCATGATCACGTTGGTGGTTTCGTCGAAACCATCCATTTCCACCAGCATTTGGTTCAGGGTCTGTTCACGCTCATCACTGCCCCCACCGATGCCGGAGCCGCGGTGGCGACCGACTGCGTCGATCTCGTCAATGAAGATGATCGCGGGAGCGGATTTCTTTGCCTTGTCGAACAGGTCGCGCACGCGGGAGGCACCCACACCGACGTAAAGTTCCATGAATTCGGAGCCGGAAATGGAGAAGAACGGCACGTTCGCTTCCCCCGCGACGGCTTTCGCCAGCAGGGTTTTACCGGTCCCGGGAGGGCCGTACAGCAGTACGCCGCGCGGGATCTTCGCTCCCACCGCGGTGAACTTAGTGCCATCGGCCAGGAACTCGCGGATCTCTTCAAGTTCCTCCACCGCTTCGTCCACGCCGGCGACGTCAGCGAAACTAATCTTCGGGTCTTCGCGGTTGAACTCTTTGGCGCGTGATTGGCCGAACTTGCCGATCATGCCGCCGGCACTGACGCGGGTGGATAGATAGTAGAAACCACCCAGCAGCAGCATCACCGGGATCATTAGTTGCAGCAGCGATCCCAGCACCGTGGGCTGGGGGTTGAGTACGTCGTACCCGGCTTTGGGTTCGGCCCGGTTAATGGCTTTGAATAGGTCTTCACCTTGGGCACGGGAGTACGTGAAGGACACGGTCTTGCCGCGGTTCTTCTGGGTTTCTCCCAGTTTCTTAGGTTCGGAAGTGTATTCCTCGGTGAGTTCAAGTAGCACCGTTTGGGTAGCGTCGTTCACGGTAGCACGCTCCACCGTGTCGCCCTTCAGCAGCTCCATACCTTCGTCGGTGCGGATGGAGGCCGGTTGGAACACCTGCCACAGCATCCACCCGGCGAGGGCGAAAATCAGCAGCGGAATGACATACCGCATCCAGCTGTTCTTTTTGCGCGGTGCCTTCTTGTCTTCGCTCACCACTTAGCCTTTCGAAAAACCTATACGTCTAGACTGCCACTTAGCATAGACAATCACTGGTACACGTGCGCAGCCAAGGTCCCCACAAACGGCAAGTTCCGGTACTTTTCAGCGTAATCCAGGCCGTATCCGATGACGAACTCGTTGGGGATATCGAAGCCAATGTACTTCACATCCACTTCCACTTTCGCTACCCCGGGTTTGCGCAGCAAGGTGGCGATCTCCACCGATTCGGGGCCGCGCGAAGCTAGGTTCGATTTCAGCCACGACAGGGTCAGGCCCGAGTCGATAATGTCTTCCACGATGAGGACGTGTTTTCCAGTCAGGTCAGAATCCAGGTCCTTTAGGATACGTACCACTCCGGAGGATTTGGTGCCCGACCCGTAGGAAGAAACCGCCATCCAGTCCATCTCTAAGGGCGTGGAGATGGCGCGCGCCAGATCGGCCATCACCATTGCTGCCCCCCGTAACACCCCGACCAGCAGGATTTCTTTGCCTGCGTAATCAGCGTCGATTTCGGCTGCCATTTCTTGTAAGCGGGCTTTGATTTCATCCTCGGTGATGAGGACTTTTTCTAAATCCTGACCCATGTCTTCGGCTTTCATAAATACTTCTCCTAGTCGAGGCGGTTCGCCGCCTTTAGTTTCCCACAGTTTGCGCGCGCCCAACCACTATGACCACCGCTTGACCATCGTCATCTCGCTGCCGCATGCACTGCACTCCGCCGGGCAGGTCCACCGGTCCTTGCCCGTGGTAGTTGGTGATTAGTCGCTCCACGTCCCCCACTTGCCGGTGATGCACTCGCCCGCCGCAGTGGTAGCGGCATAGCTGCACCAGGGCGCGCCCGCGCAGTGCCGCTGGAGCCTGCCGCAGTATCTCCACCCGGTAGGCGCCTTGCCCTTGGTGGGCGGTGCGCAGTAGTTCGGCGGCTTGGTGTTGCAAATATTCGTTGTCATCTTGCAGGTGGGTGGCGGTGCGCGCTAGCGCTGGAACCGGGTCCTTCCCCAGGGCTTTCGCGAGGGCGGGTAGCACCTGGTGGCGCACCGCCAGCCGTGGCAGTGGTCCCCCGTCGGCGCGCCGCCACGGCCCCTCCAGGGTGTTGGTGGGGTCTTCGACACGGCGGGCCCCGAGCTGTTCAATGGCTGCCAAAGTATCCGCTCGGCGCACTCCCAGCAGCGGACGCACCCAAGTGACGTCCGTTAGCTGGTTACCGGCTTTCACACGAGGGCGACGCGTCTGCATCCCCGCGAGCGAGCGTCCCCCAGCTCCGTGCGCCAACCCCAGTAGCACCGTCTCCGCCTGGTCATCCATGGTGTGCCCCAACAGCACTGCCACGGGACGCCCGGTTTCTTGCTGAAAGGCGTTGGCCGCGTCGGTGAGCAGCCGGTAGCGGCGTTGGCGGGCGAACGCTTCGAGCCCGTCGGTGAAGGGCTCACTGATTCTCCCGGTAGCTGAGTCGGAGCGCGGCTGCCGGCTGCCAACGTCAGTTTCCGCCCTCGTGATTAAAGCTCCGATCCCCCACCGGGATAACTCCGCCAGGGCGGCATTTGCTTCGGTGGCGGATTCGGCGCGTAACTGGTGGTCTACCACCACCGCGCGGAAGGGAACTTGCCAGCGCAGTGCCAACTCCGCTGCCAAAATGGTCATCGCTAGGGAGTCAGCACCCCCCGAGCAAGCGCTCAGCCAGGCGCATTGGCGCAGATCCGACAGGGCTGCGCGGCACGCCAGCGAAACGGTGCGCACCGCTGCGCGCGGGGTGGAGCCAATGGTTTCCAGCATCAGGGAAGCTCCGTGAGGCCGCTGGCGAATGCGTCCAACACTGGGCGGTAGGCCCAGGCTCCGTCTTTGGCGGTATCGACCTGCACTTGGAAGACCAACACTCGCCCGGACTTGGTGGTGGCGTAGCCGGCCAGGGATGCGGACTCATCCAAAGACCCGGTTTTAGCGGCCACCCAGGGGGCTTGCGCGGATTCAACAAACCGCGTGTTCAAGGTCCCGGAGAACCACGCGTAGGGCAGGTCGCGCATCATTCCTGGCTGTGTGCGCCACACTTGCAGCAGGGTTTGGGCGGTGGTGCGCGGAGCGATCAGGTTCCCTTCATTCAGGCCCGAACAGTCGTTCAACACCAACTTTTCAACATTTACGCCTGCGCCACTGACAGTGTCCGCCACGTGTTTGGTGGAGCCGGCGAAATCCGAGGTGACCTTAGCTTCACGCGCCGCCAAGCGGCACAGTTGCTCAGCCAAAGTGTTGTCGGAGGTGCGCATCATCAGGCGCGTTACCTGCGCGATGGTGGCTGATTCCACTTGTCCAAGTTTTTCCGCCTTCGCGGCGTTGAACTGCCCACTGCCGGGTGTGACGGTCAGGTTCACACCCGCGTCCGCTAGGTGGCGGGCCAGGGTTTGGGCGACGTATTCGCCCGGCCGGTCGAGGAACGGCTTGTCCCCCATCCCGGGTTCGGAATCCCCGGGGGTGAGGCCAGTGTCCACCGCGAAAGCACTGGAGTTCCCTACCCAACTGGCGAGGTCGTCAGATAGTCCCGGTTCCCGCGTGGGTCCGTCAAAAATCTGGTCGTGGAAGACCAAACTGGTGGGAGTTTTCTTCAACTCTTTCAAAGTGAGTGCGGTCTGCTGGGCCAGGTCCGCCACCCCGGCGTGACCGTTTACCTCCCCGTCGTCTCCCGCACCGTCAGCGAGCAGCAGGTCACCTTCCCCTACCAGATGCACCGCCCCGTCCTCGCCTAAAAACGTGGTGGTTGCCAACCGTTTTTGCGTATCGAGGACGTGTTCTACGGTGAACGCGGTGAGGACCTTGGTGGTGGAGGCCGGTTGCATGGGGACTTCCCCGTTACCGCTGAGCAGGACGTTGCCGGTGAGGGCGTCGATCACGTAGGCGCCGGTGCGTACGCTGCTGGTGGGCGTGGGGGGCGGCGTGGTTTTGCTGTTTTGCGCCTTCTGCGCGTTTTGGGCCTCTTGTGTCTTATTCGCGTCGGCCACCAGTTTGTCCCACAGGGGTTTGACTTGCGCACTGGTGATGGCGGGCAGGTCAACCTGCATTTGGCTGGGCCACGCTGGCACCGGTGTGGGGGCGTTGGGGGTGGGGAGAGGGGCGGGACTTTCGGCGGCTTTTCGAGTCAAGAACCCCGGCACCTGGTCGTTGATATCGGCAATCACATACCCACTTATTCCCGCGAAGAGCACTAGAGCGCTTAGAATCGCGGTAACAGATTTTTTCGGCATGCCACCTCCATGGCCGGTACAGGCTTCACACCCAGTGTAGTCCCGCATACCCGATTGACTCAGGTAGCCTGGAGGCAACATCCTAATTGAAGGGAATAAGACAATGGAATTTGACGTAACCATCGAGATCCCTAAGGGTAACCGCAACAAGTACGAGGTTGACCACGAAACCGGGCGTATCCGCCTGGACCGTATGCTGTTCACCTCCACTCGTTACCCAGATGATTACGGGTTCATTGATGACACTTTGGGCGAGGACGGTGACCCCCTTGACGCCCTGGTGCTGCTGGAAGAACCGACCTTCCCCGGATGTGTTATCCGCTGCCGCGCGCTCGGAATGTTCCGCATGCGCGACGAAATGGGCGGCGATGACAAGGTGGTGTGCGTGCCGGCGGCCGATCAGCGGGCGTCCTGGCGTACCGAGATCGATGACGTCTCTGAGTTCCACCGCCTGGAAATCCAGCACTTCTTCGAGGTCTACAAGGACCTGGAGCCGGGTAAGTCCGTGGAAGGCGCACACTGGGTGGGCCGGGAAGAAGCGGAAGCGGAGATTCGCCGCTCTTACCAGCGTTTCGAGGACGCTGGCGGCCACCACTGAGGTGAGCGCCGGCTCTAAACCCCTTCTTAGGGCGTGATTACAGGGCATTGCCCCTCCCACTTTTTCAGCGGGAGGGGCAAGTCTTTTGGTGCTCGGCCCCGGGGCGCCGGGGCTGCTTCCGGCCCGGCCGAGGCGCGTGTGGGCCGAGCCGCGTGCGCGGCTAGCGGGCTGAGCTGCGTGTGGGCCGAGCGCTCGTTCAGGCGCCTGGCACCGGGGGCTGCTGGGCCTGGCTAGGGGCGACCGCCGTAGGCCACCAAGTTGGTATAACGCAGCGGGTTGTACCGCACAATGTCACCGGGGTGGGTGGCTTCTAGGATTTGACCGTTACCAGCGTAGAAAGCTACGTGGTAGATCTGGTTCGGATCCCCACCTTCACCGTAGAACACCAAGTCACCGGGCCGTAGGTTGTCGATCGCGACGCGAGTAGTGGCAAAGTACTGGTTGTCGGCGGTACGCGGCAGATTCACGCCGACGTTCGAAAACGCCATCATCACCAGGCCGGAGCAGTCATACCCCGGTCCGGTGCCTCCCCACACGTAGGGCGCTCCCACTTGTTGGGCTGCCCACGCCAATGCCGCTGCACCTGCGCCAGAGGAGGAGGCAGCTGCTTGCGCTTCCTTGCGCTTGCGTTCAGCTTCTTCAGCTTCTTTGCGTTGACGTTCTTCTTCGGCCGCTTGGCGAGCTGCCTCAGCGGCGGCTGCACGCTCGGCTTCTTCCCTAGCTTGCGCCGCCGCGGCGTCTTCAATCTCTTGCTGGCGGCGAGCCTCATCCCGGCTGGCGGAGTTCTCCCGGCCAGCCAGTTCAGCTTGGCGTTGGGATTCAGCAGCGTTTACGTTGCCACCGTTAGCTTCAACGCGCGCCCTTTCAGCGGCTTCTTGCCGCGAGCGAGCGTCAGCCTCGATGCGTTCTTGGCGGGCACGTTCTTCTTCAATTGTCACTTGCCGGCGGTTAGCCAGTTGCTTAATTAGGCTCTCGCGTCGCTGTTCAGCGGCAGTGACATCGTTGCGAGCAGCGGAAGCCGCAGCCTGAGCAACCTCAGCTTGCTTCTCAACCTTGTCGGCAGCTACCTGAACTTTTTCTTCAGCTGCCTTCGCCTGGGCTTCCAGCGCTAGCGCCGCATGGTCGAGGGCGGCCACTTGCTGCATCTGCTGGTCGGAGCGGCGCGAGAAGTTCTCCACAATGCGGGAGCGACGGTCAACTTCTTCGATGCCGTTGCTTTGCAGGAAGGGAGCGAACGAATCGAGTTCACTGCCACCGGAGCGGTATACGGTTTGCGCCAGGGAGCTTAGTTTTTCGCGGGCTGCTTCGTAGTTTTCGCGCGATTTCTTCGCCACTCGCGCGGCGTCCGCTGAGGCAGCTTTGGCTTCGTCGAGTTGATCTTGGGCGCGGGCTACGTCCTCGGCGGCGCGACGCACTTCAATGTCAGCACTGTCGCTGACGGTACGAACCCGGGCGAGTTCGACTTCGATCTGCGCGATAGACATGCGCTCGTAATCGTCTTGCGGTGTGAAGTCGTCGGTTCCGGGCGCAGCATAAGCGGCCAGGGGTGCGCACAACGCCAGGCAGGCAGCGGTGACTACCAGGGGGCGACCTAGGCGGGGGACCCGGTTGCGCAAAAGTTCATGGGATTGTCTCACGTTTCCACCTTACAAACGGTTACGACACGCGGTAAGCACCAATCTAGCGCAACAGGGGAAACTATGGCAACAACTTTCACAGAAGTCACGCCAGTAACACGATTCTCGTATAGCGAGACGATGATTGTCACTACCCCAGTCGCCATCTACGGTAAGGAACATGAGTAAACGAATGTGCCACTGACTGTACGCCAGCCCCGCCCCGCGGACATCTGGTGTGCAGTGTCTTCTTCATTGCTGAAGGAAAGTGGCACCGCACTCTATCGCAACTCTCCCCCACCGACGCAACACCCCGTCCTCGTGAAATATTGGCACCCGTAGGCCGCCAAACGCGGCGGGAGTTAAAGGCAAAAGCCACCAGCAGTTACGAAAACTGCCAGTTTGCGCGCCCGCTAAGAAACTGCGCTAAGGATCCACCATTTTCCCTCAGCTCCTACGAACACTTCCACCCCGCCACCTAGGAGCTAAAGAAATGACAACCAACTGGGCATTCGCCACTCGCCAAATCCACGCCGGACACCAAAGCGACCCCGTTACCGGGGCCACCGCCCTGCCCATCTACCAAGCCAACGCCTACGAATTCCCCTCCGCCGAAGAAGCCGCGAAACGTTTCTCCCTCGAAACCCTCGGCCCCATCTACACCCGCCTGGGCAACCCCACCTGCGAAGCCTTAGAAAACCGCATCGCCGACTTGGAAGGCGGCATCGGGGCACTGCTGACGTCCTCCGGACACGCCGCCCAAGCACTGACATTCTTCACCTTGGGGGGCGCCGGGTCCTCCATCGTGGTGTCCCCGCACCTGTACGGAGGTACCTCCAACCAACTGCGCCAATCCTTGCGCAAACTCGGCATCGAAGCACGCTTCGTCACCGACCCGCGCGACCCGCAGCAGTGGAAAGACCTGGCAGACGAAACCACCGTGGCGTTCTTCGGCGAAACCATCGCCAACCCCTCCGGCCACGTGCTCGACATTGAAACCGTGGCGGGAGCCGCCGCCGACGTCGGCGTGCCCCTGATCGTGGACAACACCGTCGCCACCCCCTACCTGTGTCGCCCCCTGGAGTGGGGCGCATCCATCGTGGTGCATTCGGCCACCAAGTACCTGGGTGGGCACGGCAACGCCATGGCTGGGGTGATCGTCGACGGTGGCACCTTCGACTACGGGGCACACGCCCAACGTTTCCCCGACTTCAACACCCCTGACCCGTCCTACCACGGTCTGGTTTACGCCCGTGATCTGGGCGAGGGCGGGGCGTTCGGGGCGAACCTGTCATTCATCCTCAAAGCCCGCGTGCAAGGGCAGCGCGACTTCGGGTTCGCCCCCTCCCCCTTCAACGCTTTCCTCATCGAACAAGGCATCCAAACCCTGTCGCTGCGCATGGAACGCCACGTCTCCAACGCCCAGGCGGTGGCGCAATTCCTGGCCCAGCACCCAGCGGTGGAGCGCGTTAACTACCCCGGTTTGCACTCCTCCCCCTACCGGGAACTGGCGGATAAATACACACCTGCGGGACCGTCCTCGCTGCTGAGCTTTGACCTGGTGGGCGGAGTGGAAGCCGGCCGGGAGTTCGTGGCGGCTTTGAAACTATTCGCCTTCGTCGCCAACTTGGGTGACACCCGTTCCCTGGCCATCCACCCCGCATCCACCACGCACTCGCAACTATCGGGCGAGCAACTGCGCGCCGCCGGCGTTGGGGAAGGCACTATTCGCCTTTCGGTGGGGATCGAAGACAGTGCCGACCTGATTGCCGACCTGGAGCAGGCGCTGGGGAGCGTGGCATCATGAAACGATTCACGCAAATCGGTGACGTGTCGCTAGATTCCGGGCAGATTCTCGAGGACGTGACGCTGGCTTACGAAACTTTCGGGACCTTGAACGATGAGCGGTCCAACGCGGTGCTGGTGCTGCACGCTTTGACCGGCGACTCGCGTTTGACTTCCGCTGATCCGCGCACGCCAGGCTGGTTCGAAGCCATCGTGGGGCCGGGGAAGGTGATCGACACCGACCGGTTCTTCGTGGTCGCCCCCAACGTCCTCGGCGGGTGTGGGGGTTCAACCGGGCCCACCAGTTTGGCACCCGACGGGCAGCCGTGGGGTGGGCGGTTCCCGCAGGTCACCACCCGGGACCAGGCGCGCGCCGAAATCCGCCTCGCTGAGCAGTTGGGGATCGAGCGTTTCTGCGTGGTAGTAGGGGCGTCCATGGGTGGGCAGCGCGCCTTGGAGTGGGCGCTACTTGATCCGGCACGAGTCGGGTCACTGGTGGTAATCGCCTCCGGCGCGGTCGCCACCGCTGACCAGGCGGCGTGGATCCACACCCAGCTGCAGGCTTTGGAGTTGGATCCGAACTGGCACGAGGGCGACTATTTGCGTCGCGGTGTGGCTCCCACCGGTGGACTGGGGTTGGCTCGCCAGATCGCGCACACCACTTACCGCAGTGCGGCGGAGCTACAAACACGGTTCGGGGCGCGCGCTCAGGGCAGTGAGGAGCCGCTGCAGGGCGGGCGGCTGCAGGTGCAGTCGTACTTGGACTACCACGGGCAGAAATTGGTGCGACGCTTTGATGCTGCCAGTTACTACCGGCTGTCGCAGACCATGCTCACCCACGATGTGGGGCGCGGGCGCGGCGGGGTGCGGGCCGCGTTGGCTTCCATCACTTGCCCCACCCTGGTGGTGGGGATCGATTCGGATCGCTTGTTCCTGCCCGCGGACTGCGTGGCACTGGCAGTGACCATTCCACTGGGGTTCTACCGGGAGCTTCAATCGGCTTTCGGGCATGACGGTTTCTTGATTGAGCATGAGCAGGTGGCCAATATTCTCGGTGACTTTCTTAGCTGCGTGGAACAATCCCCCCGGTGCGACGCCCGGCCCGCTCCCCTGCCCACCGTGAGGTAAAAAGCCAGAAACAGCCCCGGACCTGGCCCAATAGCTCACGGTGAGTCGCCCCCTTCCCCACCGTGAGGTAAAAAGCCAGAAACAGCCCCGGACCTGGCCCAATAGCTCACGATGGGTCACCTTCCTTCCCCACCGTGAGGTAAAAAGCCAAAACCCGCCACTAACCTGGCCCAATAGCTCACGATGGGTGTCGGGAGTGGTTGCCGGCAGCGCCGGGGCCCGCCCAACTGGCTGCAGCGGTGGCGTATTCTTCATATATGAGTGAAGCAAGCCAAGCCCCAGTAGTTGACCCGCTCACTGGCTACGGCGACGTCCCCCCGCCACGCGCTGGCAGGTGGAGCGAGGACGTCCTCGGCGCTGGTTTCGAAGCTCGCCTCATCCAGCTCCTGCCCGATGAAGAAGGCGAAGTAGTGGCCACCTTGGTACGCCACCGCCCCGACTCAGACCCCCACGTCCTCGCCGGCACTCCTGCGACCCCACGGTTCCAGGCGCTCTACATTCACGGGTGGAATGACTACTTCTTCCAACGCGAAATGGCACGCCAAATTGCCCTCGCCGGTGGCCAGTTCTACGCGCTGGACTTACGCAAATACGGGCGGTCGTGGCGCGCCAACCAGACTTTCGGATGGGTCGATGACCTGGCAACTTACGATGAGGACATCGAAGAGGCCCTCACCATCATGGGCTCGGACCTTCCGCTGGTTATGATGGCGCACTCCACCGGCGGTCTGACCGCCGCACTGTGGGCCCACCGCCACCCCGACCAACTGGCGGGTCTGTGGTTGAACTCCCCGTGGCTGGAGCTGCAGACTTCTTCCCTGCTGCGCTACCCCACGCAGCAGGCGGTGGAGCTAATCGGGGCGCGCGACCCGCGCCGCGTCCTACCCACCGGCGGGAATGATTTCTACTCCACTTCGCTGGCCGGGTGGGGCCCCGAAGAGGGCTCAATTCCTGAGATTTGGCAAGATTTCGCTTCCGATCCTTCGCTCGCGGGGTGGGGTATCAATCCGGTTTGGAAGAATACGAGCCGCGTGACCCTGGCGGGCTGGTTGGCGGCCGTCACTGCGGGGCACTTGCAGGTGGCGCAGGGGTTGGCGATTCCCGCCCCGATTTTCGCGGCTTCCTCTGCTCGCACGTTCGCGGGGAAAGTGTGGGATGAGACGGTGCGGTCCTCGGACACGGTGCTGGATGCTGACGTGATTGCCGAACGTGCCACGCGCCTGGGCCCGCGGGTGTGGGTGGAGCGCCTGCCCGGGGTGCACGACCTGTCGCTTTCGGTTCCCCCGGTGCGTCGCGAGCTGTGGTCCGCGACCCTGCGGTGGTTGGCGCTGTGCGTTGACTTCCCCGCCGGGCTCGAAAATCCGGTGGTCCCCACGCCAGCACAGGTGCAGTTGGCGCCCTTTTAAGCACGAGGACGGTCGGGCACACATTGCAACCGTGCAGATTCACGAGGGGCGGGAGGTGCCGAAACAACGTCGGCGCCGAGCGGTTAATCTGGCCGTATCTTGGGACTGCATAGAACGCCCGATGCGCTAAGCGCACCGGGCGCAGTCAGTTCTTGGCCGGTTAGCGGCCGCGGCGGCCCCGTTGGGGGGTGCCAGCGGCTTCGTATTCGGCTTGTACCTCTCGGTTAATTTCTTCTAATGCTTCCGCCAGGGAGGGGCCGTGGGCGTCACCAAAACGCCATGCTTGCCAGCCGTCGGTGCCGGAGGCGCCAGAGATAATCGCGGCGGCCTCAGTGGGGTCTCCAGTGGTCCAGTGCCCGGCCCGGATTTGCCCTTCACTGGTTAAAGTGGCCTTCACCGTCAGACCCTCGCTGGGCCAATAAATCGGGGTATCAGATCCCAGCACGCTGGCGATCACCTGCAGGCCTTCGCTGTTTTGCTCGAATTGCGGCACCTGGAGTTCGTCGGGTTCTTCAGTCATGGCCGCGCCGTCTACAGGCTCGCCGACTGTTACGCTGGTTGTTTCCAGACCGGCGTCTTCTACGGGAGCTTCCTCTCGCGAAGCAGCTTCGGGTTCGTGGGTGTCCAGTTGGGGCTGGTCTTCGACCAGGTCCGCTTCGCCAGCTCCGGCGCCGAGGTCCGATTCCTCAACCTCACCACTGTGTTCCGCCTCTGCTGCGGTGCCGAACTCGGCCTCGGTCTCAGTTTCGGCAGTGCCCTGTTCGAACTCTGGTTCTTCCAGCGGGGTCGGTGCAGACATGCTCACCTGCTGTGTTTCCTCACCCAAGATGGATTCGGATGCGTCGGCGTCAGGTAGGTAGCCAGCTTCCGCCCCGTCCTCGTCCATAGCGTCGGGAACGAAGCTGTCGGGCGCGAAGACCGGTTCCGGTTCGCTTAGGTCAGTTTCGGCGACGGGTTCAGAGCCGACCAAGTCAACGACTTCGTCGGCTGCTTCGGGTTCGTCCGAGTCGTCAGTTTCAACGGCGATATCCCCAGTTTCCACTTCGTCGGCCTGCGCCGGGGGCTGGGCGTGGCGGCCCACTACCGGTTCGGACTCGCCGCGCGCCTGGTCGCCACCGGCTTGCGCCGCGACCGTGTCGTCAATGTGGGGCATGGTGCCCAGCTGGCGCATGGAGCCGGAGGAGTTACCCAGCAGCAGGTTCGGGTTGTGGCCGTAAACGCGCGGACCGACGGTCTGCACGTCCAAGAAAATCCGCCCGTTAGACATGGTGCGCACCGCGATCTCGTGGACCTCAACGCCCGAGGAGGTGAGCACGTCCAAAGCCGGGCGCACGTGGTCGGCAATCGCCCCGACCACCAGGATTAGGCGCGGGCCGGGCGCCGGGGAGGGCGGCATGGCGGCGCGGAACTCTGCCCACCCCATGCGGAACCCGTCAATCCCACCGGGATAGGCGGCAGCCAGTTCATTCCAACCCAGGGCGGCGGTGTCCGCCAGACGGGAGAGGGAGTCAATCATGGTGGCGGAGTTCAACTCGGCGATGACTTCCAAAGACACCACTTGCCCGGAAGCGTCGAGGGCGGTCAGGCGCGGTTCTTGCTCGCCGTCCTTGTCATCCCAGTTGATGGGGAACAGCGGGCGGCCGACGATCTCGAGGATCTGTTGGCGCACGCAGCGCAAAATGTCGCCAGTGAGGCCGCCGGGCACACTGCGGCCGAACTGTGCCGGTATCAGGTGTCCCTCGTCGAACTCAAAAAGTGCCATCGGTCTCCCCATCCACGTTGCGCTTACTGTATCTATTGTTGCATGGTCTTGCGCGCTGAGGGTACCCGGCGCAGTAACGTCGCCAGATGAATCCCGTCGCGTCCAGCCAACTGCTGGGCTTGGGTGCGGCAAGAGAACCCGTCGGCTAGGTAAATTGCGCTCGGTTGGGATTCTAAAGCGGGCAGCAGGGAGCGCTGCGCCACCTTCACCGAGGTTTCGTAGTGGCCCTTTTCCATCCCAAAGTTCCCTGCCAGGCCGCAGCAGCCGGCAAGTTCGGTGAGCTGAGCTCCGGCTTCCCGCAATAGTTTACGGTCTGCTGCCCAGCCCATCACCGAGTAGTGGTGGCAGTGCGGTTGGGCGATGATTTCCACGCCGCTTAAATCCGGCAGCCAGTCGCGCTGCGCCGGCCCCACCGGCGCGGGCGCGGTGAGTAATTCCGCCAGGGTCATGGTTTGACGCACCACTGCCGCCACCTGCGGGTGGTTCACGCCCAGATCCTTGAGGTCGTCGCGCAGCACCGCGGTGCACGAGGGCTCCACCCCAACAATGGGAATCCCCGCAGCCGCGAGCGGCCCGAGAATTTCCACTAAGTGAGTTAAACGTTTACGGGCGGCGGGCAGTTGCCCGGTGGTGATCCAGGTCAGACCGCAGCACACGTCCTCGGGCGGCAGTAGCGGCGTGTAGCCAGCGGCGATGAGCACTTGCACGAGGTCGTATGCGCCCTGATCGGACAGGGTGTTAGAGAAGGAGTCGGTGAAGACCACCACGTAGCGCGGGTGGTCGTGTGCGCCGGTGTTGGTAGCGTAGTGCGGGGTTGCCGCGCTTGCGCGCAGCGCGGTGGTTTCGTGTCCCGCGGCACCTACTCCCGCGCAGCCCAGATCAGCCGGTGCCCGCTTCAACAGGCCCCGGCGTGCCGCCCGCGCGGTGAACCGATGCCCTTGCAGAGCGGGCATTTGACGGCGCGGGTCAATCCCCGCAATCTTGAACGCGGCCCGGCGCAGCGGATCCACGCGCATCACCTGGTTGGCGATCGCCGCCGCCCCCGGGATGGAAGCTGACAGCGTGGTCCAGCGCGGCAGCCAGCCCAATAGATAGTGCGACAGCGGGCGTACTTTCCCACGGTAGCGCCGGAAAATCGCTTCGGAGCGGTACTTCGCCATGTCTATTCCCGCCGGGCAGTCCGCCGAACACGCCTTGCACGCCAAGCACAGGTCGAGGGCGCGCGCCACGCGCGGGTCATCCCAACTGGAGATCAATCCCCCGTTAGTGAGTTCTTCCAAGATGCGGGCTCGTCCGCGAGTGGAGTCCACTTCTTCACCGCTGGCGTGGAAGGACGGACACATGAACCCGCCCGCCCCGGACAGGTCGGCGCGGCACTTGGACACCCCGGTGCAGCGGTGCACAGCGGTGGTGAAATCCCCGTGATCCTCCCCGAATTCGAATCCTCCATCGGCGAGGACGGGTCGCGCGGCGGGACGACGCAGGTTCGCTTCCAGCGGGGCGGGGTGGTACCCCCAGCCCTCGCCGTCGTCGGCTTCCGGCTCCGCGCCGCCTCTCACCTTCGCAGTCGCGCTGTTTCCTCCCATTCGCGCGCTCGCCACCCCCGGTATCGAAAGGCGCGCGCTGCTTTTCCCTGCCGCTGTGCCACTATCCCCCACCTGGGGGCCCTGCTCCCCCGCCTCACGCCGGGGGGCGGGCTGCGTCAGGACCCCGGGGTTCATCAGGTTATGGGGGTCGAAGATTGCTTTCACTTCCGCAAACAGTTCCAACATTCGCGCCGAGTACATGTACTGCAATAGTTCTGAGCGCGACCGCCCGTCGCCGTGTTCACCGGACATAGATCCGCGGTAGCGGCCCAGCAGTTTCGCCGACGCAATCAGGAACTCTTTGGACTTACCCACCCCGGCGGCTGACCCCAGTGGCATGTCGAGGCGCACGTGCACGCACCCGTCCCCGAAGTGGCCGTATAGGAGCCCGTCTATACCGTGCTCGCGCATGAGGGAGCTGAAATCACGCAGGTAGTCGCCCAAGTTTTCCGGCGGCACGGCGGCGTCTTCCCACCCCGGCCAAGCCTGCTCGTTACCACCCACGGGGTGACCGTCCTCGTCCAATTGCACGGGGGTGCGACCGCCCAGCCCAGCCCCGTCGGCACGGATGCGCCACAGGCGGGCGGCGTCCTCCCCAGGTGGGTAGATGGCGACCGCGTCAGAGTTCGCTGCCGCCGCCATTTCACGGGCGCGCGCCAAGGCATCATCCAGGTCTCGGCCCCCGATTTCGCACATCAGCCATCCTTGTCCGGCGGGCAGTTCCGGGACTGCTCCGGGACCGTGATGAGCACGCACCACGTCCACCAGGCGCGAATCTAGGCCTTCGACGGCGAGCGGTTTATGCGGTAGTAGAGCTGGCACGTCGTAGCCGGCGGCCACCATATCGGGGTAGCCGATGGCGACCAGCACCGGGGCGGTGGGGACGGGGACCAGTCGCACGGTGACTTCGAGAACGGTCGCCAGCGTGCCTTCGCTGCCGACCATTAGGGCGGCCAGGTTGCGGTGGTTTTCCGGTAGTGCGTATTCCAGTGAGTAGCCAGACACTTGGCGGGAGAAGCGTCCCATTTGAGTGCGGATAGTCTCTAGGTTGGCGTCGACCAGGCGGGTGAGCTGTTGAAGTGGTGCGGCGCCCGTATCTGCTCCCTTGTGTGCGGCGAGCGTTTCGGTACCGGTGGCGGTGGCCCGATAGTGTCGGCCCATCCCGTCTACCACTTCTAGCGCGAGGACGTTTTCCGCGGTTTTCCCCCAGGCTAAGGCGTGCGGCCCACAAGCGTTGTTGCCTACCATGCCGCCGATGGTGCAGCGGTTTTGGGTGGACGGATCGGGCCCGAATCGCAGTCCGTGCGGGGCGGCCGCGGCCTGTAGTGTGGCTTCCACGCAGCCGGGTTCAACCACCGCGGTTTGGGTTTGCGGGTCGATAGAAAGCACGCGGTTCATGTGCCGCTGGAAGTCGACCACCAGGCCCGGCCCGATGGCGTTTCCCGCGCAGGACGTTCCAGCCCCGCGTGCGGTGATGGGGATCCCCAGTTCCCGACAGGCGGCGAGGGCGGTCAGCGCGTCGTCCTTATCAATGGGCGCGAATACCG
>JAEWEQ010000060.1 GCA_023389315.1 Actinomycetes bacterium
TCGATGCCCAGACCAACGGATGTGCCCGAGCCTTCCACGCAACCGCGGTTGGCGGCCTCCATGATGCCGGGCCCACCGCCGGTAATCACCGCCAGGTCTTCTTCCGCTAGGCGCCGACCGATTTCGCGTGCCAGTTCGTACGAGGGCGTTCCCTCCCCCAGGCGGGCGGAGCCGAATACCGAAATGGCGGGGCCCAGTTCCCCCAGTGCTCCGAAACCTTCCACGAATTCCGCTTGGATGCGCAGCACGCGCCACGGGTCGGCGTGGAGCCAGTCGGAGTCAGACTGGACTTCAAGCAGCCTGGCGTCGGAGGTTTCTTGCGGTATCTGTTTCCCACGCAGAATCATCTGTCCCTTGCGATACGTTTGCCGCTTCATGTCATTCCTTTCTGCTGCCAAACCCGGCTCTATTCACACCCTACCGCTATCATTGCTGCGCTGGGGCCACTCACGCGTTCGCCACCCACAGGGCGGTGGTGGCCGATATTACTACCACGCTGGCGCAAATCAGCCCGTACCCGGCGATCTTGCCAGCGCTTACCGACACCTCCGCAGCTTGGCATCTTTCCTTCCACAGTAGGGTCGCTAAGGATCCCCAGAGCGTGACCAGCGGGCCACAATTCACTCCGATCAAAATCGCCGCTAGGCGCACTGGCGAGGACGCCGCCGACTCCAAAGCCAGGTAGGCGGGGAGGTTATTGATAAGGTTGGCCGACACCGCCGATACCGCACTCAAGCGCACCAGCGCGCCCCAGCCGTCTCCCTGCCCTGCAACCGTGGTGATGAGGGCGTCTAGATCCCAAAGACGAGCGACTTCAACCACGAGGAACAGTGCCAGCAAGCCCAAAGCCATCAACCACGGTGGTTGCAGGTAGCCCAACTTACGCGGGTAGCGCCAGGCCACGGTGGCGACAATTATTGCCGCTCCAACGCCTGCAGCCAGCCACGGCGGTGAACCAACGACGAAGGCAATCGCCATCCCCACGCAGGTAACTCCGCCAATCACCACCGCTACCCGATCGTGGTCGTTGAAGCTCACTTCGCTGTCGTAGCTGCCTAGTAAGTCCGTGCGGAAAAGGATTGCGATGACGACGATAGTGGCAAGGGTGGCAACGATTGCCGGCGGAGCGAGCATCCCTAAGTAGCCACTCGTTCCCATCCCCCACTGGCGCATCTTGTCCACAGCCAGCAAGTTAGTCAGGTTGGAAACCGGCAAGAATAGGGAGGCGGTGTTAGCCAACCACAAAGTAGTGAACACCAGTGCCATGAGGGGAATGCGCACTCGTTTGGCGACGATTATGACGATCGGCGTCAGCAGCACGGCGGTGGTATCTAAACTCAAAACCGCGGTGCAAGCCACCGCCAGTCCCACCAACAACAGCCAGAGCATTAACACTCGCCCCTTGGCTTGTCGCGCCGCTTGCGTGGCTGCTAAGTCAAATAGGCCGATCAGGTCGCATCCGCGCGCGACCACGGTAATGGCCAGCAAGAAAGCGATTATCGGCGCAATACGAGTACCTATTTCGCTCAGGATTGTCGACACCTCATAAGTATATCGACGCTCCCGCATCGGCACGCAGCGAGGGCCAGGCGACGGGCCTCAGTGCAGGATGCGCGCCACTTCCGACAAGGTCCCCGAGATGGACGGATAAACCGTTACCGCCGAAGATAACTGATCCACGCTCAGGCGATGTGTCACCGCCAAAGTGAGGGGGAATATTTGCTCGGAAGCGCGTTCGCAGACAATCACTGCCCCCACGATCACCCCGGTGTCGCGCTCGCACATGATCTTCACGAAACCATCTTTGATGCCCTGCATCTTGGCGCGCGGATTGCGAGCAATTGGTAAGGTCGCCACTCGCACGTCGTAGTTTCCGGCCCGCGCCTCGTCCTCGGAAATACCCACGGTGGCGACTTCGGGCAGGGTGAAGATGGCTGAGCCGATGCGCGCGGTATTCAGCGGTTCCACCGCATCCCCCAGCGCATGCCACATGGCGATGCGCCCTTGTTGGGCTGCCACCGACGCCAAGGGGAACACCCCGGTGCAGTCCCCGGCAGCGTAGACGCGAAACGCACTGGTTCGCGAGACGCGATCCACCTCGATATGGCCCGAAGGGCTCAGGCGCACCCCGGCAGCCTCCAAGCCAATGTCCCGGGTAGAAGGGATCGCGCCAACGGCGATCAGGCAGTGGGAGCCACGCAGCACTTCCCCGCTTTGCAGCTCAACTTCTACCCCGTCCTCGACCCGGCGGGCAGCCACCGCTCGGGCCTGGGATTTGATGTTCATGCCGCGGCGGCGGAACACTTCCTCCACCAGTTTGGCGGCATCCTCGTCGGCGTTAGGCAGCAAGTGTTCGCGCGATGACACCAGCGTCACTTGGGAACCGAGCACCTGGTAGGCGCCAGCCAGCTCCGCGCCGGTAACCCCCGAACCCACCACGATCAGATGTTCGGGCAGCTCGGTCATGTCATATAGCTGTGCCCAGTTGAAGATACGCTCACCGTCTGGTTCTGACCCAGCTAGCGCGCGCGGGCGTGCCCCGGTGGCGACGAGGACGATGTCAGCTTCGAAATCTAACGCCCCATCTTGGGTGTTGGCCCGCACCATGCGGGTGCCGTTTTCCCCCAAGGTGGTCAGCAGTTCCCCGCGCCCATCGATCACCTGCACACCGAGTTGTTCCAAACCGGCGCGAATGTCGTGGCTTTGTTTGGCAGCCAGCGCCCGCACCCGAGCATTCATCTTAGCCAGATTGGCCACCGGGTGCTCAGTGCCCACGTGAATGCCGAGTTCTTCTGCCTGCTCAGTTTCCGTCAGCCACTCCGCTGAAGCGATCAGGGTTTTGGAGGGCACCACGTCGGTGAGTACCGCTGCCCCACCGATGCCACGGTCTTCGATGAGGGTGACGTGGGCACCTAGGCGCCGCGCCACGGTGGCAGCTTCGTAGCCGCCGGGGCCACCGCCGATGATGGCTACGCGTGAGCCTTCCCGCACCGGGGAGGCGGTGGGTCGGTCGTCGTTGCGGGTGGTTGCTTCCAGGTTGGCAGGGGGTGGGGATGAAACATTTTCGTGCATACGTAACAAACTATCTAAATTGTCCCTGCCTTGGCGGTATTTCAACGTAGAATAGTAAGCTATGAATTACCAAGACACTGAAATAGACAAAGAAGTTTCTCCCACTGAACTAGCTGCCCAAGCCGCGCAGGTGATTGCTGAACGCACCGGTGTGCCCCGCCACGACATTGCCCTGGTGCTGGGTTCTGGCTGGGGGCAGGCAGCGGACTTGATTGGGGAAGTCGTGGCGGAAGTGCCAGCCGCTGAGATCCCTGGTTTCCACGCCCCGGCGGTGGCCGGGCACGTGCCGGTGATGCGTTCCATTCGCACCGAGGCCGGCCGCCACGTCCTCGTACTGGGATCGAGGACGCACTACTACGAGGGTAAGGGCGTGCGCGCGGTGGCACATGGGATGCGCACCGCCGCCGCCGCTGGCGCCACCATTGCGGTGCTGACCAACGGCTGCGGGGGTGTGAACCCCGCTTGGCAGCCCGGTCAGCCGGTGCTGATCCGCGACCACATTAACCTCACCGGCGCTTCCCCGCTGGAGGGGGCTACCTTCGTGGATTTAACCGACTTGTATTCCCAGCGTCTGCGCGACCTGGCGCACGAAGTCGATAGTTCCTTGCCCGAGGGCGTGTACGCGCAGTTCCCCGGGCCGCATTACGAAACCCCAGCGGAAGTGAATATGGCCCGCATTATCGGCGCTGACTTGGTGGGCATGTCCACCACCTTGGAGGCGATCGCGGCGCGGGAAGCGAAGATGGAAGTGCTGGCGATTTCTCTGGTGACGAACCACGCCGCCGGTATCTCCCCCACCGCTTTGTCGCACGCCGAAGTGATTGAAACGGGGGCGGCCGCCGGCCCGCGGATTTCACGCTTGCTGGCAAATATCGTTGAGCGTCTCTAGTACCTGATCAGTAAAGGCAATAAGGAAAGATATGACGAAGATTGATCTGGACCGCATTAACGCTTGGGTCGCCGATGACCCGGATGCGGATTCACAAGCCGAAATCAAGCAGCTGCTCGCCACCGCCCAGGCCGGCGGGGAAGCTGGAGCGCAGGCCGAAGCTGACCTGGCGGACCGGTTCCGCGGGGAGCTGACTTTCGGCACCGCGGGGCTGCGCGGGGCGCTGGGTGCGGGGCCGAACCGCATGAACCGGGCGGTGGTGATTCGCGCCGCAGCCGGACTGGTGGCGTACTTGAAGGAAAAGGTCGGCGATGATTTCCACCTGGTGATCGGTTTTGATGCCCGCTATGGCTCGAAGCAGTTCGCTGAAGACACGGCTGCGGTGGCGGTGGCGGCCGGTGGGCGCGCTTCCCTGTTTTCCCGCACCCTGCCGACCCCGGTTACGGCGTTTGCGCTACGCCACTTGGGGGCGGACGCCGCAGTGGTGGTGACTGCTTCGCATAACCCGCCCCAGGATAATGGTTACAAGGTGTATTTGGGTGGCCGGGCGGTCACTGACTCCGGGCAGGGAGCCCAGATCGTGCCGCCGGCGGATGCACAGATTTACGCCCAGATCCAGGCAGTTGAGTCTATTGCCGCGGTGCCACGCGCGCAGTCCGGTTGGGAAATGCTCGGCGAGGACGTGGTGGAGGCCTACATGGATCGCGCCGCTTCCCTGGCCGGTGAGGGCCCGCGTGACCTGCGCATTGTTTTGACTTCGATGCACGGCGTGGGCGGGGAAACCGCGGTGGAAGTGTTCAAGCGGGCTGGTTTTACTAACGTCCACCCGGTGACTGAACAGTTCCAACCCGACCCGGACTTCCCCACCGTTTCTTTCCCCAACCCGGAGGAACCTGGGGCTTTGGATCTAGCTTTCGCCCTGGCGCGGGATACGGACGCGGACATTATTATTGCGCATGACCCGGACGCCGACCGTTGTTCGGCTGCTATCCCAGATCCGTCTGCAGAGGGCGGTTGGCGCCAGCTCACCGGTGATGAAGTGGGAGCACTGTTGGGCGAGGCGGTGGCCCGCGAGCGCGCCGGTGATCCGGCAGCGGTGTTGGCGAACTCCATCGTGTCTTCGCGTCTGCTCTCCCGCATCGCGAAGGCCCACGGTTTGGCGCACCGCGCCACTTTGACTGGTTTCAAGTGGATTTCCCGCGTCGATGGCATTGTGTTCGGCTACGAGGAAGCCCTGGGTTACTGCGTGGATCCGAACTACGTGCGTGACAAGGACGGGATCAGTGCTTCGGTGAAGCTAGTGGAAATGGCGGCGCAGGCTAAGGACCGCGGCGTGTCTTTGCAGGACGAGCTAGATGAGTTGGCGCGCACCCATGGTTTGCACGCCACTGCCCCGCTTTCCATCCGGGTGGAGAACTTGGAGTTGATTGCGCAGGGCATGGCTAACCTGCGTGCCAACGGGGTTCCTGAGTTAGCTGGTTCCCCGGTGATCTCGACGCTGGATCTGTCGCAGGGCTCCGATGAGTTGCCTCCCACCGACGGGTTGGTTTTCACCTCTGACCGTGGTGACCGGGTTATTGCCCGGCCTTCTGGCACGGAACCGAAGTTGAAGTGCTACTTGGAGACGATTGTGGAAGTCGGCAGCGAGGACGTGGCTGATGCCCGTAAGGTCGCTCTCATGCGGTTGGAGCAGATGAAGGCGGATATGCGCGCGGCGCTGGGCATCTAGCACCTCTCCCGCGGAGCGGTAGCCCGCCGCTTTCCGCGCACAGGCGCGCTTCAGCTAGCTGTATAGCAGTGATTTTGGGGCGGGGATGGATGCCATCCCCGCCCCAAACACATGCAGAGCGCCGCATTAAAATTCAGCTGGGCACCTAACCGTGCTTAACTGTCGTCCTTCTCAGAGCTGAAGGATTCCCTATGGGAGGTGATCTCTACCGTGGTGGGAGGGACCGTATCAACTGGGCCTTCCCAGTCCCAGAACCGGTAGTGAATCGGTTTTAGGCGGGTGATTGTCACTGCCTGGAGTCGGTCATCTCCGCCCCAGTGGGCGGTGACTTCCCAATACCCGTCTTCACTTAAAGTCCGTTCGTCGCGCGCCGTGGGGGCTTCACAAAACTGCAGGTGCCACGTATGCCGGTCCTTTTCATCTACGCTGCGTGAGATCTCCATCATTTCGGGGATCTGCTCGGCAGACTTAAAGGCAACCTCAGAAGCAGTAAACACATCGATCCCGATCACTTCTGCCCATCGGTGAAAGAGCATCAGCGTCAGTCCACTGTCAAAGTAGCAGTCACTGTGGCGTGGAGGCGGGCAGATAAACTCAAACGGGATGACATCGGCCTCAGGATCAAAATACTTCGCGCGAGCCCTGATCGTCATAGCTTTTCTCCTCTAGACGAGGCGTTTTAAGTAACCTCGCTCCGGCGTCCTTGTTTAAGGATCATAATGACAGTGGCCAATATATATGAGCGCCCTCTCGCAGCTCGAGATCAGGCCTCATTTGGCTTTCGCTCGCCCAGAAAGTGCCATCGCTCCTATTAGCGTCAGCGCGTAGCCCAGCGTGGTCATCACCGGTATAGCGCCGACGCCTAGGATGTATTGCCATGTCCCGTAACTCATTGGCGGGGGCGGGGTTAGTGCCAGGTAGTTGAACGCCGCGTGTCCCAGCATAAGTGGCACAATCCGGCCGGTCTCCAGCACATAGAAAGCAGCGAACAGTCCCAGTGGGAGGAGGGATAAGAGCGCGTAGATGGTTCCCGTATGCAGGTGCACCAGGCCACGCAGAACAACTACGATAGTGATCGCATACGGCAAGCGCCAACGCCGGTAACGCACCAGCAGGAGCAATAAAATCGCATACGCACATTCCTCCACGGCACCTGCCAGGGCGACACTCGGGGCCTCGAGTAGAGGATTCGCATCACTTAGCAAGGAGTATGCCTGCTCGGCTCTGTGGGCTCCGCCCAGAAAAGTATCGATACCAGTGACAGTAATCAGGGGTGAAAAGCCTGATGTCAGAAAACCAGAACTATTCATCCAAGCGGCTACACCGAAGAATCCGACAGCCACAGCCAACCCTCTGCCACGGGCAGAAAGCTGCCTACCGGCAGGTACGTGGTTAAACGCTACCACACCCGCCAGCATCACCATCCCGATAACACTTACGTAGACCAAACCACGTACTGTACCAAGCGGAAATAATCCTGCTGATAAGCTGAAGTTCAGATACCGCTCAAATCCTTGATCAGAAAAATATAAAAGCAAATTAGACACCAAGGCATCACCCATGAACACCAAGGCAGCAATCCCCGCCGCCATGGGTAACCAGCGTCCACCTCGACTGCGTAACCGTTCCAATGTATTTTACCTTTACATCTTCTGACCCCCACTGCAGATCCACGACAACACAGTCTGAGACTACGCGCAGGCGCAAACGCAATTAGATGAGAACACTTTAGCAGGCTCGCCCCGGCAGTGGACTGTGACAGTCACTGCCGGGACTAGTTACAA
>JAEWEQ010000082.1 GCA_023389315.1 Actinomycetes bacterium
ATGATTGTTGCAAGGTTTTCACGATGCTAATCTCTTTTTGTTCTAAGCATCGCTTAGAACCCTATTAGCGAGCGCTGTTGCTCGCCGTATCAAAGGAGATCGAAGTGAGCGAAACTGCTCCCGCCCCGGTGGGCACTACCTCAAAAGGTTTGGAATTAACCGGCATCGAAATCGTATCTGAAGCCGAGCGTACCGCTAAACCACACAATCTATTCCTCCCCTGGTTCGCCTCAAATATCTCAGTTTTCGGCATGAGCTACGGGGCTTGGATCCTGGGCTTTGGCATTTCTTTCATGCAGGCCGTGACCGTAACTATCATCGGCGTTATCGTGTCCTTCGCATTCTGCGGAGTGATCGCCCTCGGCGGTAAACGCGGCTCGGTACCGACCATGGTGATGTCGCGAGCGGCCTTCGGTGTCCAGGGCGCGAAGATCCCCGGTATTGTTTCTTGGCTGACCTCCATCGGTTGGGAAACGATGTTGGCCATCACCGCGGTCCTTGCCACCTCCACCGTCTTCACTCGCTTGGGATGGTCCAGCGAGGACGGTGTGGCAGTCAAGATTGTCGCCGCCATCGTGGTCGCTGCCCTGATCGTCTTGGGTGCGGTCGCCGGCTATCACATCATTATGAAGATGCAGGCGGTTTTAACTTGGCTGACCGGTATCACCACCATTATCTACGTGATTTTGGTGGTTCCTCACGTGGATTGGGCTGCGCTGATGGCGCAGCCGTCCGGTTCTTTCCCCGCCATGATCGGTGCCATGACGATGGTGATGACCGGTATGGGCCTGGGGTGGATCAACATCGCTGCCGACTGGGCCCGCTACCAGCATCGCGACGCCAAGGGTTCTCAAATCGTCTTTTGGAATACTTTCGGTGGCTCCCTCGGACCGGTAGTGCTCATCACCTTCGGTCTTATGCTGGCAGGCTCCAACGCGGATTTGTCGGAGAACATTTCGAACGACCCGGTCGGTGCCCTCGCCACTTTGCTGCCCACCTGGTTCCTCATCCCCTTCCTGCTAACCGCCATCTTGTCTCTGCTCTCGGGAGCGATCAACGGCATCTACTCCTCAGGCCTGACACTGCTAACCTTGGGCATTGACATCCCCCGTCCCGTGGCTTCGCTCATTGACGGCATTATCTTGACTCTGGGCACGGTTTACGTGGTGTTCTTCTCCCCCACCTTCATTGGGCCGTTCCAGTCCTTCCTCATCACTTTGGGCGTTCCCCTGGCTGCCTGGGCCGGCGTGATGATGGCTGACATTGCTTTGCGTCGCCGCCCCTATGATGAGGCTGCACTGTTTGACTCCAACGGCCGATACGGGGCCTTCAACTGGGTTTCCATCGGCCTGGTGGTGGTAGCCTGCGCTATCGGCTGGGGACTGGTGATCAATGGTTTCGCTGAGGACGCCGCTTGGAACAACTGGCAAGGCTACCTGCTGGGCTTGCTCGGCGGGAAGGATTCAGTGTGGGCGTACGGCAACATCGGTGTGATCGTGGCACTGGTGATCTGCTTTGTGGGCTACTACCTGCTGGGCCGACCGCGCGTGAGCCAGCAAGAAGCTACCCCCTCCACCGCCGTGCGCCACTAGGCGTGCGTGTGCAGGCAGGTGATTGCCATGTTCGATGCGGAACGTAAAGAGGCATTGGAGTACTGTTTCACCTCGCTTCCGGGACAGTCTGCCCAAGTGATCGCAGCGGCCGCAGAACTGAACCAGCGTGCCGGTGTGGAACGCCACGACCTGCTGGTGGTTTTAGGATCCGGTTTTGCCGGGGTCGCCGACCAGTTGGGTGAAGTTAGAGTGCGTCTGCCTTTGCAGACTTTGCCGGGCGTCCCCGCTCCGACGGCGGAGGGGCACGGCCACGAGCTGTATTCCATTGCCGTTGACGCCGGCACCGGCCCGCTGAACGTGCTGCTCGCCGCGGGGCGTTCCCACCTGTATGAAGGGCTATCTCCCACCCAGGTGTGCCAGTTTGTGCGTATCGGTGCTCTCACCGGCGTACGCGCAGCGGTGCTAACCAACGCTGGAGGATGCTTGGAGCAGTGGCAAATGGGTGATCTGATGGTGATTGAAGACCACCTGAATTTCACCCACCACTCCCCCTTCGTGGGGCCCGTGTTCGTCGATATCGCCCGAGTTTGGGACCGCGAGCTGCAAGCCGTCCTCGCTAACCTGGCAAATCGCCGAGGCACTTACGTTGCCCTCCCCGGACCGGAGTTCCAAACGTTGGCGGAATCAGTTTGGTTGCGAAACAGTGGCGCCAACATGGTGGGGATGTCCACCGTGTTGGAGGCGATCAGTTTGCACCAATTGGGGGTGCGCGTGTGCGGGCTTTCCCTGGTGTCTGACCTGAGTTTCGCGCAGACCCCCTGCACACACGAGGACGTGTTAGCTGCCGCCAATGCAGCCCAACCAAAGCTCGCGGCCGCCATTGAGGCCCTCGCCCAGTACTTGGCTGCCTATGCATGCGATTAGCCTGGCGGGCTGCCCTAAGCGGGCAGCCCGCTCCTCTCCCACCCCAAGACTTAGCTCGTTTTCCCCTATATCCAAATATTTAGGATGAATGCTCCATAACCGCATATGTTCGTCCTCGCCCTTCCTGCCGGTTTTCCTGTCAGCCATGATATGGCCGCAATCCGCCCGCGAGCGCGTGATGGAAGTTATTGCTGGCGCAGTGTTATCGCCTGCTTAGTGAGTTGGTAAGCGTCCCCCTGCCGGCTAACCAAGTTCAACTCTTCCATGTGCTCCACGATTACCTCAACCAAGTGGAGGTCTAGGGAGAGTGCGTCGCTGATCTGCATGGGCGTATGCGCCCCCGCACTGAGGAATTCCAACACGTCCTCGGCCTCAATGGAGCTGGGGATATGCTCGCCTGCGGTTTTACGCCAGTACCCGGTGAATTCACAATGCGATGCGGGAACCCCGGCTGCCTTAACTATTTTCCGCAGCTCCCGCAGTTGGTTTGTCTCCCCCGCTGCCCATACGTAAATGACTTCATCTGATTGTCCGACAGCTGCTCGCAGTTCGGATTCGATGGTCTGGGGATCAGCGTCTAGAAGCCATCGCAGTTCGAGGCCAGGGAGTTGGAAATCGTGGTTGATGAAACCCTCATCTGGTATCAAGCACAGTGCTGTGACCTGGCATCCGGGCGGGGCTTCTTCCGCGCCGCGTTCCATCGCTGGCAGTGCGGTGGGGTCTGCAATCATTATCAGGTGGTCAATGGCTTCAGGGAAAGCCAAGTAGGTGCGCGGACCAGCGAGCCATAGACGCTTCCCTGGTGCCACGGTGGCAGACCACTCTTCCGCTACGCCCTGGTGGTGGCGGGCGAAGTCGATAGTGAGGCAGTTTTCTTCCGCATCCCATTTGCGAACCGTGTAGGCGCGGGTGAGGGCTTTGGATGCCTCCGTCCACCCGTATTCGGCGCTTCCTTCCGGACGCGGGATGGGCAGTTCTTCGCTCTGGGGATCGGGGAATATCAGCCGTACATTGTCATCGAAGCCGCCGCTTTGGAAGGGCGGCTGTGGTGTAGCCACGGTTTCGCCAGGGCGCGGCCCCGGGAGGATGGCGAACTCGATGCGACGCATTTTCGCGGTGATGTCGTACGCGCGTGTGACTTCAATCTGGCGGAAATGGACTCCCGCGACGGTCCGGGTGCGGAGCTTGCCTTTAGCCATGGTGGTCTCCCCTCGGGTGTGAGCAGCGGGTGCGCTGTACCTCAATAGAAGTAAACAAAGTGATTGCCACTAAGGTACACCTAACCTAACCTCTTCGCATTTTTAAACTGTGTTTCGCTACTCAGTTAGGCCTCTAACCGCAAAATACGGTCGCACTCCCCCACGTCGGGGTGGTACACACGCCGGCCGCGCAAACCCACCGGCCCACCTCGGGGTGGGTACCCCTGTTTCCCACCCCGAGGCTCATTTTCAGAAGGCCGGTTCAGCCAGACTATCTGCGACATCGTCCTCGTTGTCGAAGTCGGCGGACGAACTCTCAGCAGGCGGCTGCGCCGCATCGAACGCGTAGTCGTCTTCTACTACCGCACTCGCCTCAGCTTCGCAGTCACTTATATTCGCCGCCGGCTCGATATCTGCATTCGCCGTTGACGCAGTTGGATGACGACTGGACCGCATCGGGCGCATGAATTGGCTAACGCCGGCGGTCAAATCGTGGCCGATGGAGTTGGCGGTTATCACCAGTTCTACACCGCGGCTGTTGGTCTCCGCCTTCTCCCACTGGTTGACGCTCAAGCGGCCCTGAACCATCACTGGCTGGCCTTTACGGACCGAGAATCCAACGTTTTGTGCCAAGCCATTCCAGGCTTTCACGGTGTACCAGATGGTGTCGACATCATGCCACACCCCCGCATCGTCTCGGCCCCGCCTGGTCACTGCCAAGCGGAAGCGGGCGGCCGCGTGGCCGTGGGTGGTGGTAGTGATATCAGGATCGGTTCCCACCCGTCCTCGCACAGTCACATTCGCGTAATCCCCAGAAAAGTTACGCAACTTTCCGGTGATGGGGACTTCCCGCACCACTTCTGTGGTTTGGTCGTAGGTGTCTGGACGCGGTGTTTGGGTGTCGAACTTCGGTACCTGGGTTGAGATATTCCAAGACATTTGAGTTTCCTTTCGTTATGGCTGACTTGGTTTCTATTGACGGTCTTCGTCATGGTTTGTGGGCCGGTAGGCGCGCGCCAGCAGCGTAAGAGATATCCCCGCGAGGGCGATCACCACCGTCGTCGGCAAGAGGTCACTCGCCCCGGTAAGCGGAAGTTGGGGTTTGTGAAGAGGCGGGGTTTGCGAAGGAGGTGTAGTTTCTACTTCCGACGTTGGCGGGGTGGTTACGCCCGGCGGGGTGGTTACATCGGTAGGCGGTGCTGGTGGGGTGGGAGTCTCTACTGGCGGAGTTGGAGGGGTAGGCGGAGCGGCGGGCGTCTCCGGCGGCGCTGGCGGCGCCGGTGGGACCACTTCGAAGGATTCTTGTGGGATCCCGAAGGCCGAAACTACGTCCCGTTCTAAGTGCACTCGCGTTTCTTGCTCACCGGTGCCTGCCATCTGGTCCGCGTCCAAGGCGGAAACCACCCAGGTGTAGTGGCCTGCCGGCCACTGCCCACCCGCTTCCAGACCCTCTGCAGTTTCTGCCACCGGCGCCAGTGAGACTTGATGGGCGCCGCTTCCATGGACGGTCAGCATCTGTTCACCCATTAGTGGAGCGTCTTGCGGCACGTGCGGGCTCTGGGCTGGTGCTTGTTGGAAGGGGCCGTAGAGTCGGGCACGCAATTGCAGCGGGAGCGGCTGGCCGGATGCATCTGTTGGCCAATGCTCGGCGGTGACAAAGATATTGTCAATGGCAGTTTCGTCCGGATTAATGGTTTTTGCTTCGACCTGGGTGTGGAAGTCTACCGCTAGGTGCGGGGCCTCCACCGTGATAGACGCCCGGCCGTGGGCGCTACTCACATTGGGCCCTACACTAATCAGGTCCTGATGCTTAGTTGATTCCAAGATATTGATCTGCGCCGCAGGCAAACCGTCCACCGTGATCTGCGCGGTGATCTCACCGCTACCACCGGCTCTCACGGGCATAGCTAGCGGGCGTTCCTCGGTGGTGAAGCGGTGAGTAGCCGATCCGTTTTCGAAGGTTGCCGGGCCGCTCAGCGTGAGCGTACCCGAAAGCCCGGGTAGCCACTTTCCAGCGGCACTTTGTACACCTACGCCAGTTAGTTGCAGATCCCAAGGTGCGCCAGCGCCCTTGAACTCGGCGCGGATTTCATACGGCCCGGCCCAGTCTTTGGCGTGAGCCAACATCTGCCGCGCCAGCGCTCCCCCGTCACTGGGGGCACGGGTAGAGAACCATCCCCAAGAGGACAGCTGGTTTTGCACTGCCCAGGCGAAAGACTCCGCCTGCAGTTCACTATCGCTGGGCGCGGGGCGGTACAGGTGGTATAGGGCCGCGACCAGGTAGGTGGCGGGCGCGTCCATAACCTCGGTGACTTCATGGTGCCCCAAGGAGGTATCCAGGTTTCGGGGCACCGCCTGCCCCACCGGGTGGCCGACAACTTGAAAATCGGTGGCTCCGTGTTTTGCCCGCGCAATGGTTTGCGCATCACCGGCGCATATTCCAGCGTGTTCTTGGTAGTGCGCAACCAGCAGATTGCCCCGACCAGTGACGTTGAAAGTCATGGGTTCGGCGAGGGCGGGAGCGAACGCGAAGGTGGTGATCGCCAGGGACGCTAAAGCGCCGCGGATCCAGCGTCCCCTCCCTCGGGGGTGAGCGCTGCCTCGCTGGGGAGGGGTGTTAGCGGTATCCGGCTGCGCCGTAGGCCGCGAATGAGGGTTCATTCTCATGGGGGTTCCTTTCGGTGTGTTGAACACCCCCATGCTGGCGCAAGCGCGTCAAGTCACGTTCTCGTCCCCGGTGCGAATTGTGGATAACGGTGACTGCGGCGGTTTTGTGGATAAACCCACCTACTGCGCGGTGATCCCCATGTCCACTACCGCAGCGGCAATCTGTCGGCATTTTTCCCGCGAGGGCCCATCGCCCTCGGGAAATAGGGCGCGCCGGTAGTAAGCCAACTCTTGGATGGACTCTAAAATATCGGCGCGGGCGCGGTGACCCCCGTTCTTTTCCGGAGCTTCTTCAAACACCCGGTGATGCCAGCGCTTCGCCAACTCCTTCAACGTGGATACGTCCACCACCCGATAGTGCAAGTGGTTAATCAGCTCGGGCATATCGCGCTCCAAAAACGCCTTATCGGTGCCAATCGAATTGCCCGCCAATAGTGCTTTGCCTGGCTCGGGCACAATCGAGCGCACGTAATCCAAGACCTGCTTTTGTGCATCCGCGAGGGCGGTCGCGTCTTCCAAATCATCCAGCAGCCCGGAATCAGTGTGCATCTTTCTTACGAAGCTACCCATCTGTTCTAGGGCCTGCGCGGAGGGTTTAATGAGCACGTCAATGCCGTGGTCAACGATATTCAGCTGCTCGTCAGTGATGACCACGGCTACTTCAATGAGGGCATCCTTTTGTAGATCCAAACCCGTCATTTCACAATCAATCCACACCAGTGGTCGCTTTAGTTTTTTACCCATGTCTCCACCCTACCGCGCCCGCAGTCGGCGACGGGGTGTACCCCACCGAATGCACTGAAGGTCTCCGCCCTACTGTGCCCGCGGGCGGTGACGGCATTTGGACGGTGAATTACCTGCTAACCCCGAGTGCCTAAACTGGCTCCATGCCCATCTTTGACCAAAAACCCAATGGCGATGCCCGCCCCAGTGGCAACACGGCTACCGCAGCGGTGACCAGTGCTGACGTGGAAGCCGCGGCCCGGGTCCTATCTGGGGTCGCTAAACGCACCGCTTTGGACTATTCCGAGCGGCTCAGCAACGAAGTTGGCGTCGATGTCTACCTCAAGCGCGAAGACATTCAAGTGTGCCGCTCATTTAAGGTGCGCGGGGCTTACCGCCGTATCTTCGCCCTCGCCCAGGAACCCGCTGATAGTGACCGCCAAGTGGTGTGCGCCTCCGCGGGTAACCACGCTCAGGGGGTGGCTTGGTCATGCGCCCAGATGGGGATGCGCGGCACCATTTTCTTGCCTTCGACCACCCCGCGGCAAAAGCGCCAACGTATCGCCACCATCGGTGGTCCGTGGATCGAACAGGTGGTGGTCGATGGGTCTTTCGATACCGCCAACCAAGCGGCTATCGATTTCGCTGCCCAGACGAATGCGGTGATGGTCCACCCCTTCGATGACCCCCTCACTATCGCGGGCCAAGGCACCATCGGGGTGGAACTCGATGAGCAAATGCCCGCAAATACCGAGGCCGTGGTGATTCCCATCGGCGGTGGTGGCCTGGCTGCCGGTATCGCCGCTTGGCTGCGCCACTCCCGCCCGCACCTGAAACTCATCGGCGTGGAGCCGCAAGGCGCCGCCTCGATGCGCGAAGCCCTCAAAGCCGGCGGCCCAGTGACCCTGGGGGAAGTTGATTCCTTCGTGGATGGCACCGCGGTGGGCCGCGTTGGGGACTACACCTATCGGTTGATCCGTGACCTGCTAGATGAGGTGGTCGCAGTCCCGGAAGGTGCGGTGTGCACCGAAATGCTGGACCTGTACCACTCCGAAGGCATCATCGCGGAGCCCGCTGGTGCCTTAGCGGCCGCCGCCATTCGCCGCTACCTGCCCCAGATTCCGAACGGTCCCGTGGTTGGCATCGTCTCGGGCGGCAATAACGATCTTTCGCGCTACGCGGAGGTGCAGGAGCGGTCCCTGCGTCACGAAGGTTTGCGCCACTACTTCTTGGTCACCTTCCCGCAGGAGCCGGGTGCTTTGCGTCGGTTCTTGGAAGACGTCCTCGCCAGTGATCAAGATATTGTCCACTTTGAGTACACCAAGAAGAACAACCGCGAAACCGGGCCGGCACTGGTGGGTATCGACATTAACGACGCCGCGGATATCACTTCACTGCGTCGCCGTATGGCCGCCTCTCCCCTGCATGTGGAGCAACTCAGCCCCGATTCGCAGATATTCCGGCTTTTGATCTAGCTCCCGCGCGGATCCGCCCGCAAACTTGGATGGACCCGGGTGGGGCCATAGAATATTTCCGAGGACGCAACCGTCCTCCCAGCCTCCGTAGCTCAGCGGATAGAGCAGTTGCCTTCTAAGCAATTGGTCGCAGGTTCGAATCCTGTCGGGGGTGCTTTTGGCTCCAGTCCGCACCTGCTTGTATTTTTCTCACCGTCTCGCTAGCTCCAGCGAATCGAAATTCAGCGGCGCGCTACCTACCCCGGCGCCCGTCCTCGGAAGTCACCGCCTGGCGCGCACGATAGCGACGAGCGGTGGAAGCAACCTTGGATCTTTGATCGCCCCTGCTCCGGCGCGACCTGCAACGCGCCGAAGCCTCCCAGCGCCCTACCGGCTCCCGACAAGCTCCCCGCCCTGCCACTGCTCGTGGAGGGGCATAAGATGTGGGTGGAACCTAAAAAGGAGGAATCATGACTAAAACTGCGGTCGTTACCGGCGCCTCTTCTGGCATCGGCTGGGCCTGTGCCAAAGCCTTAAAGGAAAGCGGTTGGCAGGTGGTGGCGGTGGCTCGCCGGGAAGAGCGCCTGGCGAAGCTGGCCGCGGAAATCGAGTGCGAGTACGTGGTGGCTGACCTCACCGACGATGCCGGCATTGACGCGGTGGTACGGCACTTGGATGGGCGTCCCGTGAGTGCGTTGATTAATGACGCCGGGGGCGCTTTTGGGGTTGATTCGATTGCCGAGGCCGTGGTGGAGCGTTGGCAGCATATGTTCAACATCAACGTGATCTCCACCGTGAAGATCACTCGCGCGCTGCTGCCGGGGTTGCGTGAGCACGGCGGCACGGTCCTATTCATTACCTCCACCGCCGCGCACGATACCTATCCAGGTGGGGGCGGCTACGCTGCCGCTAAGCACGCCGAGCGGATGATCCCCCTGACCATGCGCCAAGAGTTGGTGGGCGAGCCGGTGCGGGTGATGGAGATCGCCCCGGGAATGGTCCATACCGAGGAGTTCTCCCTCAACCGGTTGGGTTCCCAGGAAAAGGCCGACGCGGTGTACGCCGGGGTGGAGCGCCCGCTGGTGGCTGAGGATATTGCCAATGCAGTCGCGTGGTGCGTGAATCTGCCCGCTCACGTCAACATTGACTCGATGATTATTCGCCCCGTAGAGCAGGGCACCAATACCTTGACCAAACGTATGCGCGAGGGCGGCTTCGACCGGTAGCGCAGCGACCGTCCTCGAGCTGGGCGGGAATCGCAAGCAGGTAGGGCCAGCGTCGCCAGCCTCGCCCGCGAATAGCAAGTGGCGGGGAGGAACTTAATCCTCCCCGCCACGTTTGCGTTTTGCATGTCAGCGTATGTTAGCTGTCGAGCTCAATCGCTCCGCTCTTGTACGCTTTCACCAGGCGACGCGGCACCCGAATGTCACGGCCCTGCACACGGATGGACACCAGCTCGGTGAGCTCGGCCTTCCAGGTGCTGCGACGCGTGCGGGTGTTCGACCGGGACATTTTGCGCTTAGGTACAGCCATTGTCCTTGCCGCTCCTTCACTGTCGAGAAATCTTACTTAACACACTCAACTTTGCCATGCCGAGACAAAGTTTTGCCACTTCTGATGGTACTGCATCGTGTGAGATTTAACGCCTTCGCGTTTTCCCACCGCCGAAGACAACCGCTGTCAGGCTTAGCGGCGCTTGCCGTAGCGGGCGTAGAACTTCTCCACACGACCCTCGGTGTCCATGACGCGGCCCTTGCCGGTCCAGAACGGGTGAGAGGCGGAGGAAACTTCCACGTCGATCACCGGGTAGGTGTTACCGTCTTCCCACTCAATGGTGGCGTCAGAGGTGCGAGTGGACCGAGTTAGGAACGCAAAATCGCCGGCTTTGTCTCGGAAAACTACCGGGGCGTAGGTGGGGTGAATCCCGTCTTTCACAGTATTGATCCTCTCAAGAGTGTTACCAAGAAGACTTGGTCACGCCGGGCAGTTCACCGCGCAGCGCCATTTCGCGGAACTGAACACGCGAAAGACCAAATTTTCCAACGTAACCACGCGGACGACCATCGTTCACACCACGGTTACGTACGCGGGTGGGCGAGGCATCGCGCGGGAGGGCGTGCAGTTTAGCCATAGCTTCAGCGCGCTCTTCCTCACTCAGATGAGGATTCACGCTGTCAGCCTTGTACTTGGCGCGACGCTCGGCGTAGCGCTCCACGATGGCCTGACGCTTCTTGTTAGCGGCAATCTTGGACTTCTTGGCCACTAGAACTTCTCCCCTCGCTGCTTCATCTTGGCAACAGCAGCATCAATCCCGATCTTGTCAATGACCTTGATTCCACGGGCACTGACGTTGATCGAAATGTTCCGTCCTAAGGAGGGAACATAGTACTTCTTGCGCTGGACGTTTACATCCCAGCGACGGTTGGTTCGCTTGTGAGAGTGTGACACGCTCTTCCCGAAACCCGGGCGCGCGCCAGTGACTTGGCAGTATCGACTCATGGTGGCAATTATCGAGAATGGTTATAGGCATTTCAAGCTGGGACAGCGTAAGTCCCACCACACTTCGGGCATAGTGCGACCAAAGTCGCGCCTTTGGTGGGTGTGAGACAATCGATCTTGGAGGTCAACTTATGCGCAGTCTGCGAGCAAAAACCCGCGTTCGCCACGAAATCGTCATCCAACGTTCACGATTTATCGCATCGCTTGGGCATACTCCCTCTGAGCACGCCGCCCGCCAGTTTATCACGTCTGTGCGCGAAGAGTTTCCCGACGCGACACACAACTGCTCGGCCTTCGTCGTAAAACCCTCAGATCGCAATGAGATTGGTCACTCTAACGATGACGGGGAGCCGTCTGGCACCGCCGGCATGCCAATGCTGGAGGTTTTGCGCCGAAATAATATGGTCAATGTCACTGCCGTGGTGACCCGCTATTTCGGCGGCACCCTGCTGGGCGCCGGGGGCCTGGTACGCGCCTATTCGTCTGCGGTCTCCACCGCTCTCGAACGCGCTAAGGTCGTCGAACTGGACACCTGGGAGCGCTGGCAAGTGCGACTGCCCCACGCCCACGCCGGACGTTTCCAGTCTCAGCTCCACCAACACGGCGGAATGGTCGAGGACGTGGACTACCTGGAAGTGGCGACACTGACTTACCTGTGCCCTCCCCGCAGCAGCCAGGCGCTTTCCAACCTGTTGGCGGAACTGACTTCGGGGGAAGTGTCACCGCAGCTGCTTGGCCAAAAGGTGGTCGAGATCGACGAAGCTTCCGGGCGGCCAGTATGATTGGAAGCATGTTCACAACTCCGGCCACCTTGGCTCGACCTGGCTTCGCACGCGGCGAGGCATTTAAGGGTGCTTTTGGACCGGTTTATGGTGAGGTTTTCACAAGCTGTTGTATCTGTATCTAGGGGACTAGCGTTTAGTCGGCGATGGCCCGCTACTCCCCCATGGTTTTGCCGCCTTAATGCGGCGCTCAGCTCACGCAGTCAGCTATCCGACCGCCCTCGAAAATGAAGAAAAACACAGCACTGCGCGGCCGGAATTTAAATCTCCCAACCAGTCTTTCTAAGTTAAGGAACCTAAAACGATGAATATTCTTTCCGACATCACAAAAGCTATTGGCCAAACCCCTTTGGTGGAGCTCTCCCGCCTTTTCCCCTCCGGCGCCCGCGTACTGGCGAAGCTTGAGTCTTTCAACCCAGGAGGTTCGGTTAAGGACCGCGTGGCGCTAGCTATCATCGAGGCCGCCGAGGCCAGCGGTAAGCTTCCCGCCGGTGGCACCATCGTAGAAGCCACCTCCGGTAACACCGGCGTGGGGTTAGCGATGGTGGGGGCCGCCCGCGGCTACCAGGTGGTGATTGCCATGCCCGCCTCCATGAGTCGGGAACGGCGCCTTCTCATGCAAGCCTATGGCGCGCAGGTGGTGCTGACTGACCCGCAAGGTGGCATGGCAGCGGCGGTGGAAGCGGCTGAACGCATCGTTTCACAGCGCCCCGGCGCGGTCCTGGCGTCCCAGTTCGACAACCCGGCGAACCCTTCGACTCACTACCAGCGCACCGGTGAGGAAATTTGGCGCGACACCGACGGCCAGGTGGCGGCCGTGGTGGCCGGGGTTGGCACCGGAGGGACCATCTCCGGGGTGGGCCGGGCGCTGCGCAAATACGGCAGTGAAGCTTTGCTGGTGGCGGTGGAACCCGCCGAGTCTGCCCTCATCACCACCGGGCAGGCGGGCCCGCACGGCATCCAAGGTATCGGGGCGAACTTCATCCCCGCTAACTACGACCCGCAAGTAGTAGACGAAGTCCTCACCGTCAGCACCGATGAAGCCATGTCCTATGCGCGCCAGGTGGCCGCTCAAGAAGGCATTTTGGTGGGTATCTCCGCCGGCGCCGCACTGGCGGGCGCTGCTCGCCTGGCCCAGCGCCCCGAGTTGGCGGGCAAAGACGTAGTAGTGGTGTTGCCGGACACCGGTGAGCGCTACCTTTCAACTGCGCTATGGACTGAGCTAGACGACGCTGACGATAAGAGGTGAGTGCGGTGCACGATAGCTCCATGAGTTTATTTGCCCTGATTCGCGAGGACGTGGCCAACGCCCGCCAGCGCGACCCAGCTGCCCGCTCCGCCTGGGAAGTCGCCCTCACCTACCCCGGCGTCCACGCGGTGTGGGCCCACCGCTTCGCCCACCGCCTTTGGCACCGGGGGATGCGCACTTTGGCGCGCATCATCTCTTCCCACGCCCGCATCATCACCGGGATCGATATTCACCCGGCAGCGGTGATCTCTCGCCGCGTGTTCATCGATCACGGCACCGGAGTAGTTATCGGGCAAACCGCCGAAGTTGGCGAGGACGTGGTGATCTTTCACGGGGTGACTCTGGGTGGGGTCGCGATGGTCCAAGGCAAACGCCACCCAACCGTTGGATCGCACGTGATGATTGGGGCTGGCGCGAAAGTACTTGGACCCATCACCGTGGGCGATGGATCCAAGATTGGTGCCAACGCGGTGGTGGTTAAAGATGTTCCCCCCGAACACGTGGCGATTGGTATTCCGGCGAAGAATCAGCCGATCTGCAGGCAGTCGCGTCAAGCAGACCTGATCGTCGATCCCACCTTGTACATCTAGCGGGGGCAGCGCAGTGCGCTGCGATAGCCGGGTGGGCAGTGCAGTGCGCTGCGGTCGGCCACGGGGCCCAGTCGCAGCCTTAGACGGCGGCCAGCTACCTGCCCCCTCCTCTGCGCTGTTAGCCGCGCAGCACCTGCTTCTGCCACCACCGGGTGGCCTCGCCCGCCAGCGCCACGATGGTCACCCCAGCCACCAGCAGACCCAGCGCCGGCACAATCCCAGCTGGCCGGATCGCTCCTATGGCCACCGGTGCGCTGAAGAACAAACCGGCGATGAAAGCCGCAATAACGGTCAGCACCATCGGGATGTAAACCTCCCAGCGCCGCGCGCGATCCAGATCCCGGGTGCGCGCTCCCAGGTGGATGAGGGCTTGCAGCTGCTTGGCCGAATCCAAGATGCGGGCGCTTTGATTCGCCAGCGTGGAGACCGCCCCCAAGGCGAAGGTGAAAGCAAAGACGATCATCATGCCCAGGTACACGTCGTGGAACATCGCGACGTCTGCCGCAGTTTCGGTGTCTACCGAAATCATAGAGAATACCGGCACCATGGTGGCCACGATGAATGCCACCAAGGTGATCCCCCCGTAGGAGCGCCACTGGGCCCGGGGGTTATCCATGATGCGCCGAGCTGCCAGCAGGGTGCTGGGTCGGCGCGCCAGCGCCACCATGATGCGCCCACCCAAGGAGATCACCAACACGCCCAGCAGATTAACTAACGCGAAGAAGATAGCCAGCATCACCAGGCCTACCGATACTGCTATCGCTATCCCCAGGCCCATCACCACCTTCGACAATACGAACCACGCCACTAGGCACACCACGATCGCCAGCGCCCAGATTTTGGAAACCCCCAGGCGGTCTTGTTGACGTGCCACCCCCAGGGCACTGATGGTCAGTGGTTTCAGTGCAATCCAGGTAGAAAAGGCCACGATTACCACAGTCACCACCACGCACAGGGCAAACAGTGGCAGGCCGATCCACATTTGCGACACCGTCAGGTAAGCCTGTTGGAATTGCGCAAACTGCCACAGCGGGAAAGTCACTAAGTAGATGAGTGTCCCAACTGCCATTGCCACTGCCGCGATACGTAAGGTGTCGATTAGGCTGGCGCGTTTCACCTCCGCGCTGCTCACCCCCAGCAGTCGCATAACTGCCAGGTCACGTACTCGCCGCGACAGCCCCAACCTCGCCACCGCGCCACTCATCGACAGCGTCGGCACCACCGTCAGCACTACCGCAATGCCGGCATAGATCAGGTAAACGCCCTCCCCCATCAGTTCCGTAGTGGGGTTTTGATACCGGCTGTAGAAGGCCTGTGCGCCAGCCGCCACGGTCAGCAAGATGGCAAACGGAATCGCCAGGC
>JAEWEQ010000024.1 GCA_023389315.1 Actinomycetes bacterium
TTGTAACTTTCAGTAGGCAAAACTCGCAGCTAACCATCCTCCTTGATCAACCATGGGTGAGTTGCGCCAAGTTTGCCTCTCCGAACCAGCGTCACTCGCCCCGCGCAGAAAGTGAACGCTGATGTTCAAAACCCTCCAGCGGGTTGGGAAAGCCTTCATGCTTCCCATTGCGATCCTCCCCGCCGCCGGCCTCTTGCTCGGTATCGGCGGAGCACTGTCAAACCCCACCACCGTAGCCGCTTACCCGGTACTCAATAACCACATACTGCAGTCCATCTTCTCGGTGATGTCCGCCGCCGGGAACATTGTCTTCGCCAACCTGGCACTACTGCTGTCCATCGGCCTGTGTATCGGCCTAGCTAAACGCGATAAGGGCACCGCCGCCCTCGCCGGTATCGTCGGCTTCCTGGTCATGAACGCCACCATGACGCAGCTGGTGCACCTCACCGACCCGGAAGGGTCCATCGACACCGGTGTGATCGGCTCCCTGATGATCGGCGCCATCGCAGTGTGGCTGCACAACCGCTACTACAACATCCAACTGCCCCCAGTGCTGGGATTCTTTGGTGGCTCGCGTTTCGTACCCATCGTCACCGCCTTCGCCGGCCTGCTGGTCGGCTTCATGTTCTTTCTCATCTGGCCACCCATCCAAGGTTGGATGGTGGCCGCCGGTAAAGGCATCGCCACGCTCGGCCCCATCGGGACCTTCCTGTACGGATTCATCCTGCGCCTATCCGGCGCCGTGGGCCTACACCACATGATCTACCCGATGTTCTGGCTCACCGAACTGGGTGGGGTGGAAAACGTCGCCGGCGTGCAGGTAGCGGGCGCCCAAAAGATCTTCTTCGCGCAGATGGCCGACCCCAACCACACTGGCCTGTTCACCGAAGGCACCCGCTACTTCGCGGGCCGCTTTGACACCATGATGTTCGGCCTGCCCGGAGCCTGCCTGGCCATGTGGCACTGCGTGCCCAAGGAACGCCGCACCAAGTACACCGGCCTGTTCCTGTCCGTGGCACTGACCTCCTTCGTCACCGGCATCACCGAACCCATCGAGTTCATGTTCCTGTTCGTCGCCCCCTGGCTGTACGTGGTGCACGCCTTCTACGATGGCCTGTCATTCCTGATTGCCGACCTATTGCAGATCCGCATCGGTAACACCTTCTCCGGCGGTGTCATCGACTTCACCCTGTTCGGTATTTTGCAAGGTAACGACCGCACTAACTGGCTGTGGGTCCTGCCCGTAGGGGTAGCCTGGTTCTTCCTGTACTACTTCACCTTCGTGTTCCTCATCAAACGCTTCCGCGTCGCCACCCCCGGCCACCTGGAAGACACCGAAGCTCCCGCCACCGCCGCCGCTGGTAGCGCCACCGCTTCCACCACCGGTGAGGGCGGTGCGCAGCCTGGCGCCGCAGGCGCGGCCACCGCGGTCGCCACCGACACCAAGCAAACCACCTTGGAACAAGAAGCCATGCAGATCCTGGCAGCCCTGGGCGGCCCGGAAAACCTCGACGACGTGGACGCTTGCATCACCCGCCTGCGGGTGTCGGTCAAAGACTCCGATAAAGTCGACCGTGACGCACTAAAGCGCCTCGGTGCAGCCGGCGTGTTCGACGTCAAGGGCGGCATCCAAGCGGTGTACGGGGCGAAAGCTATCCTCTATAAGAACGCCATTAACGACTACCTCGGTATTGACGACTAAGAAAGATTAAGAAAAATGTGGAACCCGTTTAAGAAGAAAGACACCACCGAACCCGCCCCGCAGCCTGCCAGCGAACCCGCCGCTGCGCCGGAGCCAACTGCCGCACCGTCCTCGGCAATGGGAACGACCGGCAGCGGCGAAGGTATCAAAGCCCCGGTAGCTGGGCGCCTGATTTCCCTCGACGAAGTACCCGACCCGGTGTTCGCCCAACGCATGATGGGTGAAGGCTTCGCGGTGGACCCCACCGGGAACGTGGTGTGCGCGCCGGTGGATGGAGAGATCATGATGATCGCCCCCACCTCCCACGCCTTCGCCATCCGCACACCCCTGGGCGCGGAAATCCTGGTGCACATTGGTCTGGACACCGTGAACCTCAAGGGTGCGGGGTTCACCGTGCTCGCGAAGGACGGCCAGCAGGTGCGCTCCGGGGAGCCGGTGATCGAGGTCGATTGGGACCAGATCAAGGGCGCGGTACCGGCCATCGTCACCCCGGTAGTGGTCACCAACGGTGGCGATTTCCAGTTGGGTGAAGCGAATCTCAACGCCGGTGACGGCGAGGACGTGATGCGCCTTAGCGCCAAGCAATAACCTAAAAGGTGGGGGCGTTCGTGCCAGCTACGCGCCCCCACCGCGAAGGCGGGGAAGGGAGTGATGATGCAAACACGGTTGAAAGTGGAGCGCGTGTTCAACAATAACGTCGTGCTCGGCACCATCACTGCCCCGCCTCCCGCCCCGTCCCAAACCGTGGTGGCCTTGGCTAAAGGCATCGGGTTCGGAGCCCGGCGCGGCAGCGAGGTGGACACCGCGGGCGCGCAGATTTTCGTGGCCCAACCGCAAGGGCCCTCACCGCAGCTGGCGAGCCTGCTCAACGACGTACCGTTCCCACAGGTGCAAGTCGCGTCCCGCATCATGGAGCTGGCGCGAAGTGAACTGGGGCTCACGCCCTCGGCCGCACTGATGCTGCCAATCCTGGACCACCTGACGTTCGCGGTGCAGCGAGTGGAGCAGGGCATTGAAGTGGATTTCCCCTTAGCGTGGGAAGTGGCGCAACTGTACCCGCGCGAAACCGCGTTCGGGCGGGCAGCGGTGGAGTTAGCGCAATCTCACCTGGGGGTGGTGTTCCAAGCTGGCGAGTGGTCGGCCTTCGCCCTGCACGCCATTAACCAATCCCTGGCCGGTGGCGACATTTCCCGCACTGTCGCCATGACCCGCACCATCAGCGCCACCTTCGATGCGTTAGAGAAAACCTGGGGGCAGGCGATTAATCGCGAGGGCGTGGCGGCAGCGCGTTTCATCACCCACCTGCGGTACTTGTTCGTACGTTTAACTAACGATAATCAGCTCCAAGAGACTCCCTTCGATGTGCTTGCAGCGATGGAAAGCACCCACCCGGAGGCGACGGCAGCGGCCCGCCAGGTGGGTGAACGCATCGGTCAGGACCTGCGGCACGAACTGAGCGATGGCGAAGTGGGGTATCTGGCGTTGCACATAGCGCGCCTGCAGTTGGAAATGTGAACACGTCCTCGGTGAAGCGGCTGGGCCTGAGTAAGCGCCCGGGTGATGGCAGGGTTAAGCGCTGACCTGCAAGTGATCGCGAATAACCTTATTCCACTTCATTGAGGGCATGTTCATGACCTGTCTGCCAGGGAGTTCACTCTGCTGCGGGTGCTGTGCGAGCATCACCGCAAGGTACTCTCCCCGGTGCAATTGCTGGAACATGTGTGAGGGGTTGGATTTTGACCCCGGTTCCAATGTGGTGAATGTTTACATCCGTTATTTGCGCCCGCAACTAGGGGCGGATGCGATCGAGACGATCCGCGGTATGGGATATCGACTGGTCACTTAAGGGCAAGGGGTGGCGCCTGTGGTGTCCTCCCCACCAGCGCACCAAGTAAGCTATACCTAAGTTCTCAATTTAGGAGCCGGCGTGTCCCACCACCACCATCATCACCATTTGAAAACTGACGGCGCCGGCGCCCCGCGTTCGCGCTTGATCATCGCCCTCGCCATCACCGCCACCATTTTCATAGCGGAAGTTATCGGCGCTTTCTGGACCGGCTCACTGGCGCTGCTAGCTGATGCCGGGCACATGCTGGTGGACTCTTCCGGCCTGGTGATCGCACTGATTGCCGCCAACCTGATGCGCCGCCCTCGCACCGACACCCACACCTGGGGGTATGCGCGCGCCG
>JAEWEQ010000074.1 GCA_023389315.1 Actinomycetes bacterium
TGCCAGCCCCACCCAGGCCCGCCCTATGATTGAGGTATGAGTAACGAAATCGAAATCGGGCGCGGCAAACGCGGCCGCCGAGCCTACACCCTTGACGACGTGGCCCTAGTGCCGTCACGGCGCACCCGTGATCCCGAGGACGTTTCTGTCTCTTGGCAAATTGATGCCTACCACGTTGACATGCCCATCCTGGGTGCCCCCATGGACTCCGCCATGAGCCCAGAGACGGTGATCGCCCTGGGTAAACTCGGCGGCATCGGGGTGCTAGACCTAGAGGGCCTGTGGACCCGCTACCGCGACCCCAACCCGATCTACGAAGAAATCCATTCCCTGCCCGAAGGGGCCTCCAACCAGCGCCTGCAGGAAATCTACGCCGAGCCCATCAAAGAAGAACTAATCGGCGAACGCCTGCAGCAGATCCGCGACGCCGGGGTAGTGGTCGCCGGGAAACTCTCCCCCCAACGCGCCCGCCGCTACTGGCGCACCGTGGTGGACGCCGGGGTGGACCTATTCGTCATCCGCGGCACCACCGTGTCAGCCGAACACGTATCATCGCGCCAACAACCCTTGAACCTCAAACGCTTCATCTACGAACTGGACGTACCGGTTATCGTCGGTGGGGTCGCCACCTACACCGCGGCCCTACACTTGATGCGAACCGGGGCTGCCGGTGTGCTGGTCGGCTTCGGCGGGGGAGCGGCCCACTCCACTCGGCAACTGCTGGGCATCCACGCGCCCATGGCCACCGCGGTGGCCGACGTGGCTGCGGCGCGGCGGGACTACCTGGACGAATCAGGTGGCCGCTATGTACACGTCATCGCCGATGGCGGCGTGGGACGCAGCGGCGACCTGTGCAAAGTGATCGGCTGCGGAGCCGACGCCGTGATGCTCGGCGCGGCGCTGGCCCGCGCCCAAGAATCCCCCGGTCGTGGCTGGCACTGGGGGAGCGAAGCCCACCACCCGGAAGTGCCCCGCGGGCACCGCGTGCACGTGGGCACGGTCGGCAGCTTGGAGCAAATCCTGCTGGGACCGTCCTCGCGCGCCGATGGAACCGTCAACTACGTGGGTTCACTGCGCCGCACCATGGCCACCACCGGCTACCTGGAAGTCAAAGACCTCCAGCGCGTCGACATGGTGGTATCCCCCTACGACCCGCACTGACCGGCGCACCGACACCGGTGCCGGGCCGATGAAGAATCGACATTGCAACTAGGACTAACGGCACCCACTGGCGCGCCAAGTGAGAGACAATATTAAGTGACCCGCGCGCTCGGCGCGCACTGCGAACAGCTGCAAGGAGTTATTCATGGCTGAGACCGAATACCGCATCGAACATGACACCATGGGTGAGGTGCGCGTACCCAAAGACGCGCTCTACGCCGCCCAAACCCAACGCGCAGTAGAGAACTTCCCCATCTCCGGACGGGGCCTATCCGACCACCACATCGCCGCCCTCGGGCAGGTCAAGCGAGCTGCCGCGATCGCCAACCGGGAACTCGGCGTCCTCGACGAAGCCACCTGTGAGGCCATCGTCAAAGCCGCCGAAGAAGTAATCGACGGCAAGCACAACGGCGAGTTCCCCATCGACATCTTCCAAACCGGGTCGGGAACGTCCTCGAATATGAACACCAACGAGGTGATAAGCACCCTGGCCACCCGCATCAAGGGAGACAAGGTCCACCCCAACGACCACGTAAACGCCTCCCAGTCCTCCAACGACGTGTTCCCCACGTCCATCCACATCGCCAGCGTGCAGGCAGTAGAAGAAGTACTGTTGCCGGGCCTGGAAAAACTGGCGCAGTCCCTGGAAGCCAAAGCCGAAGAATTCAAGGACGTAGTGAAGTCCGGGCGTACCCACCTGATGGACGCCACCCCCATCATGCTGGGTCAGGAATTTTCCGGCTACGCCACCCAAATCCGCTACGGCATTGACCGCGTCAACGCCGCCATGCCGCGCCTTTGCGAACTGCCCCTGGGCGGTACCGCCGTGGGCACCGGCATTAACACCCCGGCGGGCTTCTCCCAGCGCGTGATCGAACTGATCTCGGAAAACACCGGCCTGCCGTTCAAGGAGGCCACCAACCACTTCGAAGCCCAAGCCGCGCAAGACTCCCTGGTGGAAATGTCCGGCGCGCTGCGAACCATCGCGGTGTCCCTGACCAAGATCGCCAACGACCTACGTTGGATGGGTTCGGGCCCGCGCACCGGCATCGGTGAGCTGGCACTGCCCGACCTGCAGCCGGGCTCCTCCATCATGCCGGGCAAGGTAAACCCGGTGGTGCCGGAAGCAACCGTTATGGTGGCCGCCCAGGTGATCGGTAACGACGCCGCCATCGCCTTCGCCGGTGCCCAGGGCAACTTCGACCTGCTGGTGATGCTGCCGGTAATGGCTCGCAACCTGCTGGAGTCCATCAACATTGTGGGCAACATGTGTGGCGTGCTGGCCGAGCGTACCGTCGACGGTTTGGTAGCCAACGTGGAGCGCTGTAAGGAACTGGCCGAGTCTTCGCCTTCCATCGTGACCCCGCTGAACCGCATCATCGGATACGAAAACGCCGCCAAGATCGCCAAGCACTCGGTTAAGGCCGGCCTGACGGTGCGTGAAGCCTGCATTGATCTGGGCTTCGTGGAGCGTGGTGAGATCACCGAAGAGCAGCTCGATGAGGCGCTCGACGTGGCTTCCATGACGCATCCGAAAGCCGACTGATTGAGTGCCGCTAGCGGCAGTTGATCGTTGAAGTGGTGGGCCTGCCAAACGGGGGCCCACCATTTTTCACGAGGACGGGTGGCCGGGCTTATCAGCCCAATGCAGGCAGTCGGGCAGGGCGTTGGTGAGCGGGCTAATCCACCCGGGGGACCCCACCGTCCTCGCCCTCGCGCACTTGCAGAATCGGCATAGCCGGGGCGCACAGCGCCAACAAAGCGGCGAAAGTGAAAGACCCGGCGGCAGCTAAAGCGGCTTCACTAATGTCCCCCACCATCTGACCGCCGAGTAACTGGCTACCGGCCAGCTGGCTGCCAACACGTTCAAGGTAACGGGCAGCTACCTGCTCACTGACTTTCGCAGCGCCCTCATAAGCCCAGGCGTCGATTAAGAACACTTGGAAACCATCCCCGAACTGGGCAGTTAAGGCCGGGCGATCCAAAACCCAACCGGTGCGGTGATTAAATACGATGGCGAGTTCCTGGTGACCACCCTCCAAAGTGGCAACGTGAGCACCGCACTGTTCCAGGCCGTCGACTAACTGCTGACCGGTGGCGTTCACCTCCAAAGCGGTGAGGCCGGTGTCTAGAGTGGACAGGCCACAGGCCAGGCCCAGCTCCGTGATCACGCCCGCCAAGTGTTGGCTGTTCATCGCCAGGGCCGCCACCAAGTCCGCCGCGGCGCAGCCGGAGTCGGTGTCAGAAGTGGCAATGGCGGTGCTGGCGCGGTGAGCTCCGGCGGGGAAGCCCCCGCAGTGGGAGGTGTCAACCGCTATTTCGCACACCTTCGCGAAGTCCGCTGAAACACCGGCCTGGGCGAGTAGGTGCGCGGCGGTGACCGCCACGGTTATGGTTCCGCCAGGTAGGGCGATGCCGCACACCCCGTGGGAACTGCCCGGGGCGGAGCCGGGGCGACCATCCATGCACACCAGCGGCAGGCCGGCGGCTTTGCGCCAATACTTGGGGTTTTCTAGGGCCTGTTGCAGGCGCGGATCGAGGGGAGTGGGGGAGACGATGGAACCGGTGGCGACTGGTGGTAGGTAAAGCACGCGGACCTCCGAAAGCTGGGGTGACCGGCGGGTGAAGTCACCGAATATCGAGCACTAGGCATCTAACCGTAACACTGTAGTTAGCGGCCTTGCTAACGCTCCCCAAAGGCTTCTTCGTCAGTACCATGAGGGCATTGACAGGCGTGCCCGCTGTTAACACGTGCCCGCCACTAGCAGGCGCGTGCCTACTCCCGACCCGTCGGGGTGCGTCGCGCGGCCTTCCGCGCCAGGCTTGCCAGCGCGGCGCAAACCACGATGCCAGCGATAATGTTCACCGCTGCCGCTGACCCGAAGTGCGTCAAAGTGGTGATACCGGCAACCGCCAGCCACATGTTGAAACCCATGTGCAGCAGCGCTACCACCGCCACCAGTGCCCACATCACGGCCGCGGTCTGCTGGTTTTGGCTCTGTCCGCGTCGCGCTTTAGCTTCGGCAAACGCCAGGTAGGCGCTGGCCCCGGCCACCACTGCGAATAGGAAGCCGAAAACTAACACCAGGATCTGAGTAGCCATCATTCCTTCTATTTCTGTGCGCTAGGGGCAGTCTCTGCGTGCCCCGCGGCACTACTTTTCGACGCTAAGCCCTAAGGAAGCGGCCAACTCGTCGAGCTCACGCAACCACGGTCCCGCGCTCATGTCAGAAGGCATCCGCCAATCCCCACGCGGGGACACGGCACCCCCGGCACAAGCCTTGGGGCCGTTCGGTAGGGTGGAGCGCTTGAACTGGTTGGAGAAGAAGCGGCGCAAAAATACCCTCAACCACTTGAAAATCTCCGCCCGAGAATAGACGTGCGGCTCCATCCCCACCGGGAACGCCCCGCGCTCCGCGTCGCTCCACGCCTGCTCCGCCAGGAACGCAATCTTTGAGGGGCGGTAGCCGCGCAGCAGGTAGTACAACGTGAAATCGTGTAGCGCGTAGGGACCGATGGAAGCCTGCGTCGATTGGGGGGCTTCGCCCTCGCGCGTGGGAACCAACTCCGGGGTAATTTCGGTGTGCAGAATAGAATCCAAAGTGGCGTTAACGTCCTCGCCAAACTGGTTGGTATTAATCACCCAAGAAATTAGGTACTGCATCAAGGTTTTCGGAATCCCCGGGTTCACACTGTAGTGCGACATGTGGTCACCGACCCCGAAAGTACACCAACCCAGCGCCAGTTCGGAAAGGTCCCCGGTGCCCACCACGATGCCGCGACGGTCGTTGGCCAAGCGAAAGAGGAAATCGGTGCGCAACCCCGCCTGTACGTTTTCGAACGTCACGTCGTAGACTTCTTCGCCGCGCCCGAACGGGTGACCAATATCCTTGAGCATCTGGGTGGCGGCGGGGCGGATATCGATCTCTTCCAGCGAGGTACCCAGGTGGTGGCACAGGTCGATGGCGTTGTTCTTGGTGTGGGCGGAGGTGGCGAACCCGGGCATGGTGATCGCCAAAATATCGGAGCGAGGACGGCCTAGCTCGTCCATCGCTCGGGCGCAAACCAGCAACGCGTGGGTGGAATCCAGACCACCGGAAACACCGATCACCGGGCGCGGGTTGCCGATGGCTTTAAGCCGCTGTACCAGGGCGGAAACTTGGATGTTGTAGGCCTCGTAGCAGTCCGCGTCGAGGGCATCGGCGTCGGAGGGGACGAAGGGGTAGCGCTCCAGTGGGCGACGCAGGGTCGCAGTGGCCTCGCCGTCCGGGGCGCTGACGGTTGTTGCGTTGTCAGAGTCCGGCGCTGCGCCGCTGCGGTCGTGGGCTTCGTCGCTAGCCGAAGCGGTGGGGCAGGCCGGTGCGAACAGGTCGATTTCTTCGTGCAACCCCATATCAATGGCGCTGGTGGAGAAAGTGGTGGCAATCTGGCGCGCCTGCACCAGGCGATCCAAATCCACATCCGCCATGGTGTAGTTAACCCCGGAGGCGAAGCGCTGATTTTCTACCAGCAAGTCACCGGCCTCGTAAATCATGGCCTGTCCATCCCAGGCCAGATCGTTGGTGGACTCACCTTCCCCCGCGGCGCAGTAAATCCACGCTGCCTGGCAGCGCAGGGAGGAAGCCCCGCACAGCAGGTGGCGGTCACGGGCCCGCCCCACCGTGATAGGCGAGGACGACAGGTTCGCCACGATGGTGGCTCCCCC
>JAEWEQ010000038.1 GCA_023389315.1 Actinomycetes bacterium
GGCCGCTTGTCTGAGAGCAAGTCGGTGGTAAGTTTTACCCGCCGCTACCCAACGTTTACGCTAGTTCTAAACTAGTTGCCGCCACCGCGGCTGCGGTGCACAAGAAAATGGAAGCGACAACCATGAAAATCAAAGCCATAAACACTGTCATCGACCTGGATATGAGCCAGCTGCCCGATGACATGGCAGCGCAAATGGAGCGCGAATGGCTTGCCTGCGCCGAACTTTTACAAACCGATCCGCCCGCCCCACACCAGGACGCCACGGTGCTGGAAGCCAAACACTATGGCAGCGCCGCGAGCTACACCGTGCACCGCAAAGTCACCCAGGCTGCGATCGGAGCGGCCGCGGGAGAAATGGTGCTGATACACGCCGGAGCGGTCGCCAACGATGAGGGACTGGTGCTGGGGTTCGTGGCGCGGTCGGGAATGGGAAAAACTACCGCCACCCGTACCTTGGGGCAGCGATTTGCTTACGTGACAGATGAAACCTTGGCGTGCACCCCGCAGGGCAGGGTGGTTGCCTTCCCGAAGCCACTTTCCATTGGAAACCGGCGCGCGGGAGACCAAAAATACGGGATCTCCCCCGCTGACGCCGGGCTTAAAGCCCTGCCGCGTAAAGATGGGCACCAAGTTGAACTGCAGTTGGGGGGAATCGTGGTGCTAGAACGCGATGAGCACTACCGCGCACGCCCCGTCCTGGAAGCGATAGATCCGCTCGAGGGCGTGGCGCAGGTACTGGCGCAGACGTCCTCCGCACTACTGTTGGATGACCCGCTGCAAACCTACGCCAGACTGTGCGCTAGGTCGGGCGGACCGTGGGTGCTGCGCTATGCGGAGATAACCGAATGCCTGGAATTGATTACCGAACTCTTCGCGCAGCTGGAGGCGCACTCCCCTGCCCCCACCTGGCGGCGGTTAGGGCCCGGCCCGGTGCAAGACCTGACGATCGACGATCTGCCCCAGCTCACCGACGATACCGAGCCGGAGCCAGTCGCAGCTGCCGAACCGGCTGACTTGACCGCCACCTTCCGCCGGTGCCCGTGGGTCGACGCGGTGACCGGTGAGGCAGGCGAGGTGCTGGTATCAGTGCCGCAGCGGAGCGTATTGCTCAGCGAACTATCGTCCTTCCTCTGGGAGGAGTTAGACCGCCCACTCACCGGGGAGGAACTGCTGGCGCGTGCGCAATCGCGTTTTGGGGCGCACCCGCAGGCGGAGGAAATCCTGGCGTTAACGCTGGGCACGCTGGCGCAAAACCAAATAATCGAAGCGGACTAAAGCTCCTGCATTCGCCAGCCGTCCATTTTTGCCGGGCGCTGCAACAGCCACCGGCCCATCTGCGAAACCTGCGCCTGCCCGCCCAGAACCGCCGCCACGGCCTCGGAAATCGGCATCTCCACCCCGTGGGAGGCGGCGAACTCCATTAGGGGCGCTGCCGTGCGCGCCCCCTCCACTACGCCAGCGGAACGGCGCGTGGCTTCCTCAATCGACAGCCCCCGGCCCAAACGCAACCCGAAGGAATAGTTGCGCGACAGGTGGGAGGAACACGTTGCCACCAAGTCTCCCATACCCGCTAGGCCAGCGAAAGTCTCCGGATCTGCCCCCAGGGCGGTGCCCAGACGAGTGATTTCCGCCAGACCGCGGGTGATCAACGTGGTGCGAGTATTAATCCCCCACCCCATGCCTTCGGCGGCCCCTACTGCCAGGGCGATCACGTTCTTGGTGGCACCGGCAACTTCACAACCAATGACGTCGTGGCTGACGTAGGGGCGGAAATAATCATTGTGGCAAGCTGCCACCAAGGTGCGAGCCAGATCTTCATCGGTGGCTGCGATGACCGTCGCGGTGGGGTGTTTGGCGATGATCTCACGCGCCAAGTTCGGGCCGGAAAGAGCAGCAATGCGGTCTTGCGCGATGCCAGTAACAGCGGACACCAACTGCGTCACAAGCAGGGACGTTCCATGCTCAATACCTTTGGACAGGGTGAGGATCGGCAGGCTAGCGGCGGCGATAACATCACGGTTTTGCGTCAACACCGTGCGGATCACCTGGGTGGGGAGGGCCACCACCAGCAGATCGCTGCCACGCAACGCCTGGGTGAGGTCAGTGTTGGCGCTGATTCGTTTGGACAGTGCTACGCCGGGAAGATAACGCTGATTAGCTCCCCGGTTGATATCCTGGGCGATCTGGGCATTCCTGCCCCACAGGCGAGCATTCACGCCGGTGTCGGCCAATACCTGGGCGAAAGTCGTGCCCCACGCCCCCGTACCCATAATCGTCACCGTTGAGATCGTCATAGTTTGAGGTTACCCCAGCGCAAGGGCGCATTTGAGGTGCGCAAGACAAGTGTCCGCGCCCAGTGATAGGTTGAAAGGAGGAAATTCCAGCGCCCAAGTTGGGCACCGGATTGGCGCAGTTCAGATCCGGGCAGGCAAGTGCGTGCCCAGTTCTACCAGGCGCGCCAGGGCACTGCTGGAGCAATCCAGGCCAGGAGGAGAATATGGAGACGGTACGCAACGAAGACCCACAAACTGCACCATCGCGACTGCGTGGCCTCATCGCGCTGGCCGGACTCGGTGCAGTGGTACTGGCCGGATGCGCGGGAACTAACGCACCCGCCAAAACCGGTGCCGGGAGCGAGGCACCGTCCTCGGCCAGTGCAGAAGCAACCGCCCCGGAAAGTGGCTCCCCCACCCCGGTGCGGACCGCGGGCGCAATGAGCAAACCCAGCGACGCACCCCTGCCAACCGGATCGACGCAAGAAGCTGGGGAGACGGCCTACGCCAGTGACCCGCACAGTTGGAGCAGCGAACCCACGGAAGAAACCCCCGCCCCGAAATCCAACCTACTGGCGTCAGACTTCCGGGTGGGCGTGCACCCCGGATTTTACCGAGTAGTGGTCGAATTCGAAGGCCAAGGCACCCCCGGTTGGCGGGTGAAATGGGTGGACCAGGCCGTCGGATTGGGAAGCGGCGCGGCCCTGCCCTTGAAACCTGGCAAACACTTAGACGTGGTGATCGAAGGCACCCGCATGCCCTCCATCAAGGGCGACCCGGAACGGTTCTACTCTGGGCCGGCTGACAAATGGTTAGACGAGGACGCCGTGGCCTGGTTCGACACTGCCTTTGAAGGGCAAACCCACGTGGCAGTGTCAGTTCCCAGCGAACGCGGCTACCGGGTTTTCGCCCTGGAAAACCCGGTGCGCCTAGTGGTCGATATCGCCCGCTAAGCGGGGCCTAGCCTCAGTCCGCGGCCGGCGGGTAGCCCTCCAGCTTCGGATCCCAGCGAGTAACGGGGGCTTCCTCCCCGCGGATCTCAGCGACCATGTCAGTGAGGACCTGCTCCATGCGGCGCGTCGCGGTGAGCACCGCCTCATGGTCATTTTCGTCCTGCGGCAAATCCGACAGATCAATCGCCGGGCCCGCCACCACCCAAGTGTCGTGGCGCTTACCGAGCTTCGGCAGTCCCTGACGCCAACGGTAAAGCACGTTCTGGCCACCCCACTGCGCCAACGGAATCACCGGGGCCCCGGTGGCCAGCGCCAACCGCGCCGCCCCGGTCTTGAACTTCATCGGCCACAGGTCAGGATCGTGCGTGAGGGTGCCCTCCGGGAAAATCGCAATGGTCTCCCCCGCTGCCAAAGCCAGTTTCGCGTACTTCAACGAATCCGTTGCCTTGTCAGAGCCACGATACACCGGGACCATCTTGGTGGACTTAAAGATCTGCTTCACCACCGGCACGCGGAACAAGGAGTCCTTCGCCAGGGCGCGCACCGCGTGACCGGCCTTCTCCAAATAGTGCATGACTACGAACGGGTCGTACTCGGTGACGTGGTTGATGATCACGATGAACGGCCCGTCCGGCAGGTTCTCCTGGCCGGACCAATGCGGCCGCATGGTGATCTTAGCTAACGGTCGACAGACATTGAGGGCGACTTTGTACATGCCCTGGGGTTTCTTACTCACCCTGTAAGCATAAGGCAGGCGCGCGCCCGCAACGGCCTATTGCACGTCCGCGTCTAACAAACGCAACTTCTTCAAGAAATGCTCATACCCGCGCGAAATCATGTCGATCCCATGCACGATGGACTCCCCTTCAGCAGCCAAAGCCGCGATTAAGTGAGAGAAACCACCACGCAAGTCCGGCACCGTAATCTCAGCGCCACGCAACTTAGTGGGGCCCGAAATCACGGCCGAGTGATAGTAGTTGGAGCGTCCGAAACGACAATCCAAACGCCCCAAGCACTCCCGATACACCTGAATATTGGCACCCATTTGGCGCAGCGCCTCGGTGAAACCGAAACGGTTCTCGTACACCGTCTCATGCACGATCGACAAACCCGTGGCCTGGGTTAAGGCCACCACCAGGGGCTGCTGCCAGTCGGTCATGAAACCGGGATGAACGTTAGTTTCCAAGGCGATGGGACGCAGGTCGTCACCGGGGTGCCAAAAACGGATACCGTGGTCGTGGACCTTGAACTGGCCACCGACCTTACGGAACGTATTCAAGAAAGTCAGCATGTCGGGCTGGTTCGCACCGCGCACGAAAATATCCCCACCGGTGGCCAGGGCCGCTGAAGCCCAGGACGCCGCCTCAATGCGGTCCGGGAGTGCCGTGTGGGTGTAGCCCTCCAACCGGTCCACGCCCTCGATCCGGATGGTGCGATCGGTGTCAACGGAAATAATCGCACCCATCTTTTGCAAGATGTTAATCAAGTCCATGATTTCGGGCTCGATAGCTGCCCCGGAAAGTTCCGTCACGCCCTCGGCCATCACCGCAGTAAGCAAAGTCTGCTCCGTGGCACCCACCGACGGGTAAGGCAAACTCACCTGCGTGCCACGCAAACGACGCGGAACTGAAAGGTGCAAACCGCCCTCGTCCTTCTCAACCCGGGCGCCGAAAGAACGCAACGTCTCCAAGTGGAAGTCGATGGGGCGACCCCCGATGTTGCACCCACCCAAATCAGGGATGAAAGCCTCCCCCAAGCGGTGTAAGAGGGGCCCGCAGAAAAGAATCGGGATGCGAGAGGACCCAGCCAAAGGGCCGATAGCTTTAATGGGCGCGGTGGTCACCGAAACGGTATCCAAATCCAGCACTCCGGTGCCCTGGTCAAAGTTCACCCCCACACCATGGAGGCTGAGGAGCTCCGAAACCACGTCGACGTCACGGATGAGGGGGACGTTACGCAGCTTGGAGGGAGTATCGGCCAACAGCGCCGCCACCATGGCTTTAGGAACCAGGTTCTTCGCGCCGCGCACCGTGATTTCACCGTGCAGCGGTTTACCGCCGTTTACGCGTAACACAGAGTCCATGGTGGCCTTCCCGAGTAGTGGCGCTCGCGAGCTGAGCGCCGATATCCAGTCTACTCAAGTGCGACGGCAATGCTAAAAGCAACCCCGGTGCACCGCCGAGTCAGCCAGGTTACGCGCGCAGCCGCGGGCGGCTGGGAACAAAGCAACCCCGGTGCAACGCCGGGTCAGCCAGGTTGCGCGCGCAGCCGCGGGCGGCTGGGAACTACGACAGGGTGCGGGGCTTGAAAGCCGGGCGCGCCGCTTCGAACGCGTTGATATCGTCCTCGTTAAGGAGTGTCAAGGAGATATCATCCAACCCCTCCATTAGGCGCCAACGAGTGTAGGGATCAATGTCGAAACTGGCGTCCACCGACCCGCACTGCACCCGCTGATTCTCCAAATCAACCGTGACTTCCGCCCCTGGATTGGATTCCAACTGCTGCCACAGTTGCTCGCACACCTCATCCGTGATCACCCCGGTTACCAGGCCCTGCTTGCCGGAGTTGCCGCGGAAAATGTCAGCGAACTTCGGGCTGAGGACCACTTTGAAACCGTAGTCCTTCAACGCCCACACCGCGTGCTCGCGCGAAGAACCGGTGCCGAAATCACGCCCCGCCACCAGCACCGACGCCTGGCGGTAGGGCTCCTGGTTGAGGACGAAATCGTCCTCGCCCCGCCAAGACGCAAACAAAGCGTCCGCGAACCCGGTGCGAGTGACGCGCTTTAGGTAAACCGCGGGGATGATCTGGTCCGTGTCGACGTTGGTGCGGCGCAAGGGAGCGCCGACGCCGGTGTGGGAAATGAAACGTTCCATGAGTCTTATTCCTTTACCAATCCAGGCGCTTACGCGGTCACCGAGGCGGGAGCGGGGTTAGAAAACTGGCTGGGTGCGTCCGGCAGGTCAGCCGGTGAGGAAAGCTTGCCCGTGACCGCGGTGCAGGCCGCCACCACCGGGGACACCAGGTGCGTGCGACCACCCTTACCTTGGCGGCCCTCGAAGTTACGGTTCGAGGTCGAAGCGCTGCGCTGACCCACCTGCAACTGGTCGGGGTTCATACCCAAACACATGGAGCAACCAGCGTGGCGCCACTGCGCCCCGAAGTCCTTGAAAATCTTGTCCAAACCCTCAGCTTCCGCCTGCAGGCGCACCCGCGCGGAACCGGGGACCACGAGCATCTGCACGCCGTCCGCAAGCTTGCGACCTTCAATGATGCGGGCGGCTTCTCGCAAGTCCTCAATGCGGCCGTTAGTGCAAGACCCTAAGAACACCACGTCCACCCCAACTTCCCGCATCGGGGTGCCCGGCTGCAGGTCCATGTATTCCAAGGCTCGCTGCGCCGCGCGTGCCTGGTCCGGGTCACTCATTTGCGCCGGGTCCGGGACACTGGCTGACAGGGGCACTCCTTGCCCGGGGTTGGTACCCCAGGTGACGAAGGGTTCAATGTCGGCGGCCTCTAACACCACTTCGGTGTCGAAGGTAGCGTCCTCATCCGAAGCCAGCGAGCGCCAATACTGCACCGCCTCGTCCCACTGTTCACCGGTGGGCGCATGGGGGCGCCCTTGCAGGTAGGCGAAAGTAGTGTCGTCGGGAGCTACCATGCCGGCGCGCGCCCCGGCCTCGATCGACATGTTGCAAACCGTCATGCGTCCTTCCATAGACAGCTCACGGATCGCCTGGCCGCGGTATTCAATGACGTAGCCTTGGCCACCGCCGGTGCCGATCTTCGCGATCACCGCCAAAATAATGTCCTTCGCCGACGACGCGGCTGGCAGGGAGCCGTTCACCGTGACCGCCATGGTCTTGAAAGGTGCCAGCGGCAAGGTTTGCGTGGCGAGGACGTGTTCGACCTCGGAAGTGCCAATGCCGAAAGCCAGGGCCCCGAACGCCCCGTGGGTGGACGTGTGCGAATCCCCGCACACGATGGTCATGCCCGGCTGCGTCAACCCCAGCTGCGGGCCCACCACGTGCACGATGCCCTGTTCGTTATCACCCAAGGAGTGCAGGCGGATGCCGAACTCCTTGGCGTTTTTGCGCAGCGTTTCGATCTGCAGGCGAGAAGTGGGGTCGGCGATCGGCTGGTTGATGTTTACCGTGGGGGTGTTGTGATCCTCCGTGGCGATCGTCAGGTCAGGGCGGCGTACCGGGCGGCCAGCTTGGCGCAGCCCGTCGAAAGCCTGCGGGCTGGTGACTTCGTGGCATAGGTGCAGGTCGATGTAAAGCAGGTCGGGGGCACCGTCTTTACCCTTGGTGACAACGTGGTCTTCCCATACTTTCTGCGCCATAGTCTTACCCATGGTGATCGCTCCCTGCGTTCGTCTAACTGGTGTCCGCTGCCCTCCCGCTGCGCGTAAACCTCGTGGCCACGGGTGTTTGTCGTAGGCCAGTATCTGAGGTTTGGGCGCCGGTGGGATGACTGATGGTGGGCATGTTTCGGTGCCCACCAAGCCAGTCCAACGAATTCGCTAAGTCCATCGATTCCCCATCTCACCCAATGAGATGGTAGTATCAACGCATGGACGAGGAAACAGCATCCAGTGGAGTAGGTGTATTAGACAAGGCCGCTTTGGTTCTTTCCGCCTTAGAAGCCGGCCCTGCCACACTCGCACAATTGGTCGCCAGCACCCAGCTGGCTCGACCTACCGCACACCGACTAGCCGTCGCCCTTGAATATCACCGCTTCGTGGCCCGTGATATGCAGGGGCGCTTCGTTTTAGGGCCCCGCCTGGGGGAACTCTCCTCCGCCGCCGGTGAAGACCGCCTTTTGGCATCCGCCACCCCCGTCCTCATCGCCTTGCGCGACCACACCAAAGAATCCTCCCAGCTGTACCGGCGCCAAGGTGACCAGCGCGTATGCGTGGCCGCCGCCGAACGCCAAATGGGTCTGCGCGACTCCATCCCGGTGGGAGCCTCCCTATCTATGAAAGCCGGCTCCGCCGCACAAGTACTGCTGGCCTGGGAAGAACCCGACCGCCTGCACCGCGGCCTGTACGGAGCATCGTTCAACGCCACCATGCTGTCCGCCGTGCGCCGCCGCGGCTGGGCCCAGTCCGTAGCCGAACGCGAAGCGGGGGTCGCCTCCGTCTCCGCCCCGGTACGCGGCCCCGGTGGGCGGGTAGTTGCCGCAGTCTCCATCTCCGGCCCCGTGGAACGCATGGGGCGCCAACCTGGCCGCATGCACGGCCCCGCCGTGGTGGCCGCCGCTAACCGCCTGTCAGAGTTCCTGCGCCGCGCGGAAGAACTCGGATTCTAACCACCCCGGCGAGCACTGGCTGGCAGTAGAGAGGTCACGATCGGCCCACCCACGTGCGGAGCCAATGGATGCGGGCTGCGGCCCGACCGGCAGCAGCGACATCCCCCGGCCCCAACCGACTGGGCGGTTCCATAGGAATCGGAAGTGAACGTCCTCGTGAATAGAAGGAAACTAAACTAGCATGCGGATTGCGCTGGTGAGTGACTGCTACCTGCCGCGCCTAGGCGGGATCGAAACGCAGGTGGCGGGGCTGACGCGTGCGCTGGCGGATGCTGGAAACCAGGTGTGCGTTTACACTGCGACCTCGGGCGAGGACGCCGACGCTCCCACTACCAGCGGGGGCCGACTAAAGATCCGCCGTTTGGCACTGCCACTGCCCGCGTCGTTGCCGTACAATCCGCTGGCCGCCGGTGACTTGGCGCGCGAACTGCCCCACTTTGACGTGGTACACGTGCACTGTTCCACGTTCTCCCCACTGGCTCGGGCGGCCACCAACATCGCGGTGCGACTGAAACTACCCACCGTGGTGACGTGGCATTCGGTGGTGTCCGACATGGCGGCCCTGTTTAAACGTTTCTACCCACTGGCAGCGTGGGCACGCGCCGGCGTGATACTCACAGCCGTGTCCGTGCCGGCGGCTGCCGCTATTGGAGACATCGCTGGCCTGCCGATTGAGGTCCTGCCCAACTCGATCAATGCCGCACCGTGGGACAAAATCCGCCAAGCACGCGGGCAGGTCAATACCCAGCCCGGAGGCGAAAGCGGTGGAAACAGCGGTCCGGATGGTCCGGGGCGCGGGCCCCTGCGGGTGGTTACCGCCTGCCGACTGGTGCGCCGCAAACGCGTGCTAGAACTACTGAAAGTGGTGGAAAACGCTCGCCAGCGCGGCGCCGACATAGAGCTGACGATATACGGCGACGGGATGCTGATGCCGGTGTTGCAGCGGCGCCAGCGCGCCGGATACGCCGTGAACCTAGTGGGGCGCGTTGAAGCCGCACAACTAGCGCAGGCCTACGCGGGGGCTGACCTGTTCGCCTCGGCAGTAACTAAGGAAGCTTTTGGCATAGCCGCGCTGGAAGCCCACGCCTGCGGGCTTCCAGTGATTTACCGCAAGGGCTCAGGGATTAGTGACTTCATAACCGACGGCGAGGACGGGCTGGCGGCGCGCTCAGATGAACACCTAACCGCGATGCTGGTGCAGTTAGACAACGATCGGGATCTGCTTGCCCACCTGCAGCGGGGCGCCGCGGCCGCCGAGCCCGTAACGTGGGAGCGGGCCGTCGACATTGTGGGCGACTTCTATCGGAAAGCCCAAGCTGCCGTGAGCGGGCGGTAGAAGCGGGGTGGGCTGGGCCGGTCGGGCAGTCTGGCCGGGGCCGAGTGTGGCCGGGTTGCCGAGCCGCAGCTGGCGGGGCCCTCGCATCTAGTGCGGGCCGGGCAGTCTGGGCCTGCGCTGCAAGCCACGTGTGGTCGCGTTGCCGAGCCGCAGCTGGCGGGCGTGGAAACAGAAAACCCCCAGGCGCTGTTGCACCTGGGAGAAGTTTGTACCCCCAACGGGATTTGAACCCGTGTCGCCGCCGTGAGAGGGCGGTGTCCTAGGCCGCTAGACGATGGGGGCTTGAACACTTGAAGACCGTGTTCCAAAAGCGCGCTGTAAAAGACGCGGCCGCTGGGGTACCTGGACTCGAACCAAGACTAAATGAACCAGAATCACTCGTGCTGCCAATTACACCATACCCCATGGTGTACACCCTCCAGCTGCTGCAAAACCCGCTTCCGAAACCGGTCACGGTGTCCGCACAGCCATCGTGGTGCCGAAGAAAGACTTTACCTGAATCCCGCCGCGGGTGACAAATCAAGGCCGCGTGGTGCGCCTCACCCGCCGCACCTGGCGAGGAAAACGACGGGACCGCCCTCGTGAGGACGGCCCCGCGGAAAATTAACCCAGCTGCTGGCGCAAACGCTCCAAACGCAGCAGAGTTTCTGGCTTGCCCAAGATCTCCATGGACTCAAACAGCGGCGGCGACACCGGGCGGCCTGACACCGCCAAACGCAGCGGGCCAAACGCAAAGCGCGGCTTCAACCCCATACCCTCGATGATGGCTTCCGAAAGCGCCTGGTGGATGGAATCAGTGGTGAAGTCCTCCAACTCTTCCAGCACGCGGTGCGCCGTCGCCAACACCTCGGTGGCTTCCGGCTTGAGCTTGTTGAGCGTCTTCTCATCGTAAGTGAGCTCCGACGCCGGGACGAAGAAAGAGCCCAACATCCCCACCGCTTCACCCAGCAACTGAATGCGGGTTTGGATCAAAGGCGCCCCGGCCTTCACGATGCGCGCCTCATCGGCTGGCAACTCGCTCAGCGTGGCGGCGCCAACCAGGCCCTCCCGGTGAAGGTACGGGACAATGCGGGCGGCGAAATCGTCCTCGTCAAGGCGGCGAATGTGCTCGGCGTTAATGGCGGTGCACTTCTTCAAATCGAAACGCGCCGGGTTCGGGTTCACGTTGTGAATGTCGAAAGCCTCGATCATCTCCTGCGCGGTGAACACGTCATTATCGGGGCTAATCGCCCACCCCAGCAACGCCAAGTAGTTCAGCAAGCCCTCCGGGATCATGCCGTTTTCGCGGTGCAGCAGCAGGTTCGACTCCGGGTCGCGCTTAGAGAGTTTCTTATTGCCCTCCCCCATCACGTAAGGCAGGTGACCGAACTCGGGCATACGCTTCGCGATCCCCAACTCCATGAGGGCGCGATAGAGCACGATCTGACGCGGCGTAGAAGACAGTAAGTCCTCCCCGCGCAGCACGTGAGTGATCTCCATCAGCGCGTCGTCCACCGGGTTCACCAAGGTGTAAAGCGGGTGGCCGTTGCCTCGCACGATCACGTAGTCGGGGATGGAGCCAGGTTGGAAAGTGATCTCCCCGCGCACGAGGTCAGTGAAAGTGATCGGCTCATCGGGCATGCGCATACGCAGCACCGGGGTGCGTCCCTGGGCCCGGTACTGAGCCTTCTGCTCCTCCGTCAGGTCACGGTCAAAACCGTCGTAACCGAGCTTCGGATCCCGCCCGGCGGCGCGATGGCGAGCTTCCACTTCTTCGGGAGTGGAGAAGGACTCGTAGGCGTAGCCACCCTCCAGCAGTTTGGCGGCCACGTCACGGTAGATGTCCATGCGCTCAGACTGACGGTAAGGAGCGTGCGGGCCACCCTTGCCCACACCCTCGTCCCAGTCCAAACCGAGCCAGGTAAGGGAGTCGAGGATCTGGTCGAAAGACTCCTGGGAGTCGCGAGCCGCATCGGTATCTTCGATGCGGAAAACGAAAGTGCCACCAACGTGGCGGGCCCATGCCCAGTTGAACAGGCAGGTGCGCACCATACCCACGTGGGGGGTGCCGGTGGGAGAAGGACAGAAGCGAACGCGGACCGGGCCGCCAAAGTTATTTTCCATGATGAGTTGATTCTACCGCGCCGCGCGGGGGCGATGCACCCACCGGATCTACGCGAGGGCGCGGGCGCGGTGCCGGTGGCGCTAGAGGGGCGCGGGCGGCGGTGCCGGTGGCGCTAGAGGGGCGCGGGCGGCGGTGCCGGTGGCGCTAGAGGGGCGTGGGCGCGGTGCCGGTGGCCGAGGCCCGCCAGCGCCAGGTGGGGCACCTGCCCGCCGCCCGTCCTCGTAATGCACATTTTCCCGCCTCGCCATGGACGCCAGGTAAAGGCGTTAAAGTAATGCCCAGCAAGATGGAAAGGATTATCACTTATGACCCACGCCGCTGACCTATATGCCCCCGAAAACTGGGACCACCTGGACGAAGCAGAAATGCGACGGCGCGGATCCCTGAAATGGAGCGGCATTGGGGACAAAACCATCAGCGGACACTGGGTAGCGGAAATGGACTTTGGGACCTCGCCCGCCGTCCGGCAAACCCTGCACGACGCGGTGGACGATGGCCTGCTGGGTTACGTCCCGGTGTGGGCCCACCACGGCGCCACCCAAGCCACCGCCGACTTCTACAAAGACCGCTTCGCCTGGGAATTTTCCGCCCAGAACGTGACCCTGGTGGCCTCGGTACTGGACGGGTTGCGCGCCATGCTGCGCACCATGATTCCTGCCGGCTCCACCGTGCTGGTACCAACTCCCGCGTACATGCCGTTCCTGACGATCCCGGAGAAATTCGGCCACCGTGCGCAGCAGATACCCTCCCGCCTGGTGGGCGGGCAGTGGGAACTGGATTTTGATGCCCTGGAAGCCGCGGCCCGGCAAGCGCAGATGCTGATCTTGTGCAACCCGTGGAACCCCACCGGTCGAGTGCTCACCGAAGCGGAACTGCGCCGAGTGGAAGAAATCGCCACCCGGCACGATTTGCTGGTATTCGCCGACGAAATCCACTCTCCCCTAGTGTTTAGCGGACACCGCCACGTGCCTTACGCGGGGCTGAGCGAAGCGGCAGCGACGCACACCGTGACCGCCGTGTCGGCCTCAAAAGGCTACAACGTTGCCGGGCTGCAATGCGCTCAAGTGATCGTCACCGACCCGCAGCTGAGCCAGCAGTGGGAAACCGCGGCCGCGAGCGCCGCCCACCCCAGCACCCTGGGGGTGCTGGCCGTGCCAGCGGCCTACCAGCACTCACACGAGTGGTCGCAACAAGTGTGCAACTACCTGGAAGGGAACTTGCAGCTAGTTGACCAGATGCTTAGCGGCAGTGCGCTGAGCTGGACTCGCCCGCAAGCCACCTACCTGGGGTGGATTGAAGCCAGTGCTCTGGGTGAGCGCCCCGCCCAGCGCGTGTTGGAACAAACCGGCGTGCAAGTAAACTGCGGCTCCACCCTGGGGACGGGGTACGAGAAATACCTGCGGTTCAACTTCGCTTCCTCCCGGGAAGTAGTGCGCCGGTCATTGGAAGCGATCTTGGCGCTGAGCAAATAAGCCCGAGGACGGATGGTGCATTCCGGCGGCGGTGCGCAGGGACTGCGGGGACGGTAGACGCGGCGGGGCCGAGGGACCGCGGGGCCGGCAGACATGCGGCGGGGGTACGGCAGGCGCCGCGAGGCCAGTAAGCGGACGGCGCGGACCGCCCTCGTGGAAAATAAACTACCCCCGGCGACGCGCCAACGCCGCTTTCGTAAGCGCCGTAGCATCAGCCTGCCAAGGGTCCTCCGGCCACGGGTGCTTCGGGTAACGCCCGCGCATGTCCGCGCGCACCTGCGGGTAGACGTCGTTGAAAAACGACTGCAAATCCGCGGTGATAGCCAGCGGCCGACCCGCCGGGGAAAGCAACTCCACCGTCAGAGCCTGCCCCAACACGGTGGGCACCTCGCGCCAGCCAAAACACTCCTGCAACTTAGCGCGCACCGTGGGGCCGCGCTGCGCGTCCACCACCACCGGTGCGCGCCGCCCCGAGGGCAACACCACTTCGCTGACCCAGTTGGCATCGAGCCAACCAGTCAGCTCCCAACCCACCAGCGCATACAGGCCCGCGCGCAGATCCACACTGGAAAGCGGCGCGCCCTCCAGCAACGTGGGCAGCGAATCGCCCAGCAAAGTGTGTAGGTTTTCGGCTACCACTTCCGGAGTGAGCGCCGCCAACTCCAACGTTTTCGCGCTCACCCCCGCGGCCTCCAACTGGGGGCGCAACTCCCCCGCGGCCAGCGACGACACATACTGCAAACGCTCAACCAACGTGCGCACCGCTCCCCGGGGACGGAACATTTCCACCCCGTCGGCGCGGGCAAGGCGTTCCAAAGCCGACCACGCGGCGGCCGATAACTGCGCGTCGAAGGGCGGCGCGAGCGGCACGCTTGGCCCTTCAATATCCCCCAGTTGAGAACGCTGGCTCGCCACCAACATGCCCTTATCGACGCGCACCTGGCGCTCCACCTGCCGATGCGCCCAACACAGCGTGGGCACCCACTGGGCTCGCAACGGAGCACCGGCACGCACCCAAGTGCGCGCACCCACCCGCTGAATACTGGCCGCCGCGATCCACTCATCCCCCGCCAAAGTACTCTGGTCAGGCACCGTCAGAGCACCTGCCCCCACCGAAAGGTACCCGCCATCACAGCTGCGCCGAGCCACCCACCTGGGAAACGCCAGTGCCACGACCAGGCCGGCCACGTCCTCGTGGGAAATGTCATCCACCGCGAGGTCGGACAGCTGCGTTGGCAGGCAAGCGCCGTAGTCACTGGCCCAGCGGCGAGCGTAAGCGGCGAAACGCTCTCGCTCGGCGCGCGGTGCTCGGCTGCCTGCACGAGTCAGATCCGGGTCAGGCAAGCGCGGGTCGGTACTGAGCAGCGCCACCGTGTCAGCCACCCGCGTGTGGAAGCGAGTTGGGAGCAAATAGGTGGCGGCCAGCAGCGCGTGGGCCAGGCGCGGGTCCGCGGGGATCTGCGCCAGCAGACGACCAGAATCGGTGATAGCCAAACCGGGGGCCGAGGTGGATGGGGGCGTGGGTGCCGACGTGGTTAGGGCGGCGGGCGGAGGGGCCATAGTGTTCGAAGGCGTGGATGCCGGCACTGGAACATCCAATGCAGCGCCCACCGGCGCCAAGGCGCCAAGCTCACTACACACCTGTTCGGCGCGCGCCAACGCTCCGGCCGGAAACGCTGACGGCAGCGCCAACTCCCCCACCGACGACCACGCGTAAGCAGCTAAAACCGCCGCCGTTAAATCCGCGTTCTCACACTGGGGAGGGTCAAACTGGCGGGCCCGCGCCCACTCGGTGGGATGCAAACAACGATAAACCACGCCCGGCCCCTGCCGGTGCGCCCGCCCCGCCCGCTGCACCATGGCCGCACGCGACGCCCCCACGGTCACCAACATGGGTGTATCGCGTGCCGGGTCGAAACGCGGTTGGCGCGACAAGCCGCTATCCACCACGCACCGCACCCCATCAATGGTGAGGGAAGTTTGCGCAATGTCGGTGGCCACCACAATCTGATCCCCACCCGCGAGCGCCCGACGCTGCACCCCGCTACTGACCGCCGAATGCAGTGGCAGCGCCGGGAGGCCGCGCTGTTTTAGGCCCTCCACCAACCGGTCCACGTCCGCGATCGCCGGAGCGAACACCAACGTCGGCCCGTGGTCACGGTAAGCGCGAGCCGCAACCTGCAGCAAATGACTCGCCAAACCGTCACTTAGATGGTGGCGCTCCACCGCGGGCCCGGCGAACGGTTCCCAATACTCGGTTAGCGGAAAAGTCGGAGTGTTCACTTCCACCAGGTGCGCGTCGGAAAACACCGCCCCCAGCGCGGCGGTGTCGGCAGTTGCAGACATGGCGAGGACGGTCAGATCCTCCCGTAGGAAACGCAAGTCATGTAAGAATGCGAGCACTAAATCAGCGTCCAAGTGGCGCTCGTGGACCTCGTCGACGATGACTGCGTCCACGCCCGTTAAATCCGGGTCGGCGATTAGGCGGCGTAGCAACGAGCCGGTGGTGGTGAACTCGATGCGGGTGCGCGGTGAAGTCTGACGCACCCCGCGCATCGACATGCCGATCAGGCCGCCCACGTCCTCCCCGCACAGGTGCGCCACGTAGCGGGCGGCGGCGGTGACAGCCACGCGCCGCGGCTGGGC
>JAEWEQ010000064.1 GCA_023389315.1 Actinomycetes bacterium
CCCCCTCGAAAACTCAAGCGATCTACTTGTGGGCAATCAACGCCACGTACCCGCCCGCCTGGTAGCCGTCCACCACGTCCTCGACCGAATCATTGGTGTAAACCGGGTTGTTCACCAGCGTCTGGAATGCAGAAAAATCGCGGAAACCCAGGTCACGCAGGATCTGCAGTTTCTTCTCCGAGGTGTGCCAATAGCCGGCCGTGACCAACTCCAGCGGGTAGGGCAACTGCGGCATCACGCCCTCGAGATACGGATGATCGTAAGAACCCACCGCCGCGGCCAACAGGTACATCAACGCATACGCGCTTTCCTTCGGCACATCGAGCAACACTAGGCGCCCGCCCGGCTTCAAACAGCGCTGCGCCTTCGCGAAAGCCCCGTGCAGATCCTCGATATACGTCGACGAGCCGTTGAAATAGATGACGTCGTAGGCGTCCTCGTCCAACTGCGCGTCTTCGAAAGTGGCGACCAGGACCTCCATGCCGCGCTTGCGGGCGATCTCAGCCATGTCGGCGGACGGCTCCAAGCCCTCAATCCCGGCCTGTTCGAAGTTGGATTCGAACAGGCCGGACCCGCAGCCGACGGACAAAACTCGCTTGCCCGACAAGTCACCCAGGGCCTGCTTCGCCAGCTTCAACTCGCTGTTGAAAACATTCTCATTGGCCATGAACCAAGCGTCATATTCGTTGGCATAACCATCAAACTTTGCGTTTCCCATATTGTTCTTCCTCACTCAAAGTTGGGCAGAAAATACAGGCGTATCAGTTTCCCTACGCCGGCATTATCCGTTCAGGTTCAAGGGATCGAAGCTGCGCTTCCTCTCAGCCCCACGGGCTCTCCCACGTTTACACGCACCTGCCACTCTAGCCGCTGGAAGCCACCGCGGGGAAGACCTTGGCGCCCCCCGCTGCGGCACGTCATCGCGTGAGTTTGGGGGTTTGCGAGGACGGTTCGTGCGGCGATGACGTGCCTGAGGGTGAGGGTGGTAATCGCGGGACGTCGGTATGCGGTGCCAGAGGGTGGGAGTGGGACTAGCCGGGCAGCGGCACGTCAACGGTGGAGTTTGGGAGTTCGCGAGGACGGTTCGTGCGGCGATGACGTGCCTGAGGGTGAGGGCGCGCGGACCTGCGGGAGTGGCAATCGGGACGTGGTTGCCGAAAATGAGTATCGTTAAGCACATGGAAAACACCCCTTCCACCGACGACTGCGGTACCGCCACCGCGACGCCGCCAACCGACAACCCGCCCTCGGCAAACACCTCGCCCAGCGGTGGCCAAGAACCCACCGGCCTACCCGCCGACCTGATCGCCGGGGAAGTGGGGGCGAAAGACGCTCCCCGCCCCCTATCGGTATTCGACATGTTCCGCATCGGCATCGGCCCGTCCTCGTCCCACACCGTCGGACCCATGCGCGCCGCCCTGGCATTCACCCAACACCTGCGGCGAGAACTGCCCCACCCGGCGCGCATCGAACGCATCCAAGTGGAACTCTTCGGGTCCTTGGGAGCCACCGGACGAGGCCACTCCACCGACCGCGCGGTGCTGCTGGGCCTGGCCGGATACGAACCCGACACCGTGCCCGCCGACGTGGTCGCTAACTTCACCGACGACGTCGCCCGCGCCGGGAAACTGCCCCTGGCGACCGGTAACACCATCGACTTTGACACCACCGACATTGTTTTCAGCCCGCGCATCGTGCTGCCCTACCACGTTAACGCGCTGACTTTCACCGCATATTTAGAAGATGACGAGGACGGTCCCACCGTTTCTCGTACCTACTACTCCGTGGGCGGGGGGTTCGTCCAAGAAGAACTCTCCGCCGACCCGCGCCAACCCAACACGCATGCCCTCGCCACCGGCGGGGCTATCGAGCGGGCGAACAACCCCGCCCCCTACCCGTTCGCCACCGCTGCGCAACTGCTGGAAATCTGCCACCGGGAGGGATTGTCCATCGCGCAGGTGGTGCGCGCCAACGAGGAAGCCGCCCTCGCCGGTGAAGAAGTAGATAAATATTTGGACCTAATTACCCAGACCATGGCGGAATGTGTGGACGCGGGATGCTCCACCACCGGGGAGCTGCCCGGCGGGTTGCGAGTGCAGAGACGTGCCGCTGCCCTGCACGCAGCGCTGGTGGGGCGCGATGGGGAACCGGCGCGTGGCAGTGCGTGGGCCGGCAGCAGTGACGACCCGCTGCGTGCCATGGACTGGGTGAACCTGTACGCGCTGGCAGTCAATGAGGAAAACGCTGCCGGGCACCGGGTGGTCACCGCCCCCACCAACGGGGCGGCCGGAGTGATCCCCGCGGTGCTGGGATACCTGCTGCGCTTTTGCCCCGAGGGCCGCCAACACCCGCAAGGCACCGCACGCGAATTCCTGCTGGCGGCCACCGCCATCGGCGCCTTGATTAAGACCAACGCTTCCATCGCGGGGGCTGAAGTTGGCTGTCAGGGTGAGGTCGGGTCGGCCTCGGCCATGGCGGCTGCCGGGCTGGCGCAAGCCTTCGGTGGGACCGCCGCGCAGGTGGAAAACGCTGCGGAAATCGCTATGGAACACTCCCTGGGACTGACGTGCGACCCGGTGGGTGGGCTGGTGCAGGTGCCCTGCATTGAGCGCAACGCCATCGCCGCGGTGAAAGCCATTAATGCTGCTCGCATGGCCATGTGGGGCGATGGGCGCCACACCGTTTCGTTGGACGTGGCGATCGAGACCATGTGGCAAACCGGGAAAGACATGCTGTCGAAGTACAAGGAGACCTCCGCTGGCGGCCTGGCCGTCAACGTGGTGGAGTGCTGAGTACGGGCCCGCTGGGGGCTGCGCGCCGGTTGTCTCGAAAGGCGAGCGCGACACGCCGAGGACGGGTTGTCACGGGCCGCCGGGACGTCTTTGCTCAGGTCTGCCCGAGCGTCAGATTGCGCATTTGGCTAGCAATAAGGGCTAGTTGTTTTCTTGGCTCGCGGTCCACAAGGAGCGATTAAGTAGACCTGTGTCCTTTTCGCTCGGACGTGAGGCGACGATGTCCGGGAAGTCACGCGGGGTGATTCCAGCTTTCTCCAGTTGTTGCGCCATTTCATGGGCGTTGCCGCTGCCGTTCAGGCGCGCCAGTGCCGCAGCTGAAACCAGTCCCCACTCGTACCCGCACATCGCGCGGGAGAATAGTGCCTGCGGTCCAC
>JAEWEQ010000015.1 GCA_023389315.1 Actinomycetes bacterium
GCGCATCGCGGGTGGTATTTTCACCAAGATCGCCGACATCGGTTCGGACCTGATGAAGATCGTGTTCAAGATCGACGAGGACGACCCGCGCAACCCCGGCGTGATCGCCGACTGTACGGGTGATAACGCGGGCGACTCAGTGGGCCCGTCCGCCGATGGTTTCGAAACCTACGGCGTCACCGGGGTGGCGTTGGTGACGTTCATCTTACTGGCGGTGCCCGATTCGAACCCCACTTTGCAGGCATTGCTGCTGATTTGGATTTTCGTGGTGCGCGCCGCCATGATTTTGGCTGCCGCCGGCGCGTACTTGATCAACTCCGCCTGGGTGAAGTCGAAGTGGGGTGAGGCCGAGCGTATGAACTTCGAAACACCACTTACCTCCCTGGTGTGGCTGACTTCAGCGGTGTGTATCGCAGCGGTTTTCGCGGTCACTTGGTTCGTCCTCGCCGATATTCCAACCGACGTCATCCACACTTCCGCGTTGTGGTTGAAGCTGGCCGGTATCGTCACCTGCGGTACGGTGGCGGGCGCGGTGATCCCCGAACTGGTGAAGGTCTTCACCTCCACCAAGTCCCGCCACGTGCGCGAAACGGTGAAGTCTTCGCGCGAGGGCGGGTCCTCGCTGAACATCTTGTCGGGCTTAGTGGCGGGGAACTTCTCCGCCTACTGGCTGGGCATCACGGTGGTGGCGCTGATGGGCGGGGCGTACCTGTTCTCCCTGGGCATCATGGAAGCTGACATGAAGGCCCCCGCAGTGTTCGCTTTCGGCCTGGTGGCCTTCGGGTTCTTGGGGATGGGGCCGGTGACGATTGCGGTGGATTCTTACGGGCCGGTGACCGACAACGCGCAGTCCGTTTACGAACTGTCGCGCATCGAATCGGTTCCCAATGTGGACGAGGACGTGCGCGCGGATTTGGGCGTGGACCCGCACTGGTCGCAGGCGAAGTTCATGTTGGAGGATAACGACGGGGCCGGCAACACGTTCAAGGCCACCGCCAAACCGGTGCTGATCGGTACCGCAGTGGTAGGCGCTACCACCATGATTTTCTCCATCATCATTGCCCTCACCGAGGGGCTGACCAGTGGGCTAGAGAACCTCTCACTCCTGCACGCCCCGTTCCTGTTGGGCTTGATCACTGGTGGTGCGGTGATTTACTGGTTCTCGGGCGCGTCCATCCAGGCGGTGACCACGGGTGCGAACCGCGCGGTTGCTTATATCAAGGATTCCATCCACTTGGATGAGCATGCTGAGCGTGCTTCGGTGGAGGATTCGCGCAAGATCGTAGAGATCTGCACCCAGTACGCCCAGCAGGGCATGTTGTACATCTTCTTGGCGGTGTTCTTCGGTACCTTGGCGTTTGCTTTCGTGGAGCCATTCTTCTTCATCGGCTACCTGGTGTCGATCGCAGTGTTCGGCTTGTATCAGGCGATCTTCATGGCCAATGCCGGTGGCGCGTGGGATAACGCGAAGAAAGTCGTCGAGGTTGACCTGCACATGAAGGGCACGGGCCTGCATGACGCCACCATCGTGGGTGACACGGTGGGTGACCCGTTTAAGGACACTTCGTCGGTGGCTTTGAACCCGATCATCAAGTTCACCACCCTATTCGGCCTGTTGGCGGTGGAGCTGGGGGTGAACCTCACGCACCAGGGCCTAGCGACATTGGTGCACGTGTTGGCGGCGGTGTTCTTCGCGGTTTCCACCTTCTTCATCTACCAGTCGTTCTACGCTATGCGTATCCGCGGTGAGTCCACCGACGCGGCGTTGGAAGAAGAGCCCGCTCCCACGGGGTATTTCCCCAGTGGCGAGGGCGATCGGCAGCAGTTCTAGAGACCATCTAAGTAGGCAAGGAGGCCTAGATTATGAGAGTCGCAGTCAAGTGGGATGAGGCAGTTGTCGACGCTGACGGGCGGGTAGCTGGCCACCAGTCGGGCGATACGTTGGTGCGTCGTATTCTGCGGATTTTCCCCAATTCTATTTTGGTGGGTCCGGCGGTGCGCCGCGGCGACGGGTTCGACATGGTGCCGCTGGAATTCCTGGATCCGGAAAGCACCGTGGTGATCAACATGGATGTGATTGACTCCCCGCGGGTGTGGCAGAAAATGTATCGCCCCGGTGGGGCGGAGCCGAAGATCATGAACTTCTTCTGGCGGCCGCCGGCGCGCGTGCAAAGCGCGGTGGGGGTGCCGCTGATGGCCCTGTCGTGCGCGGTGTTCCCGACTTTCGCTAACTCCGAGCGCACTGCCAGTGAGGTGCGCGAATTGGTGGCCAAGTGGACGGTGCCGAGTGTGTCGAACCGCGCGAAGCTGGGGTGGGTGAACCTAGGTTTCCGCCTGGCGCACGTCCAGCCGAGGGTGGAGCCGGATGTCCCGGTGGTGCTTTACCCGGCGATTTACTTGTCGGCCGCGAAGCGTCCGGAGCTTTTTGGCGAAGTCGTGGAGGCAGTCCACACACAAGCGCCGATGCGCGTGGAGATGCGCTTGCACGAGTCGCACCTGGTTTCGGAAAAGGCCATGGGCTTCTCCCGTAAGGACTGGATCTGGGTGGGGCCGCTGACGGCCTCACGCGATTCCTACTGGGAGGCACTGGCTCGCACGACTGCTTTCTTAGCTACTGCGCAGGAAGAGTCCTACGGTATCGCCTACGTGGAGGCACTCGGTGCGGGTGCGATTGGTATTTTCCCGGACTTGGAGTGGGCGCGCGCACTGGTGCCACAGGGGTATCCGTTCTTCTACCGCGATGCGAACGAAGCCAAGCAGATGCTGCTGCGTGCGGTGACTGACACTGAGGCGTGCCGGGAGGAAATGGAGGCCTGCGTGGAGGGTACCTTGTCGGACTGGATTGCTCGTCACCACTCCGATGATGCTTTCGACTCTGCCTTGGTATCTCACGTCACCAACTGGTTCGGCCCAGTGACTCATTCCTAGTTGGGCGTGGTGATTCGCCGGAGCCCTTAGACCGTGCAGCTTGCCGGTTATCCACAGGGGTAGCGTTCCATTGAGCCAATTCTTCTAACTGGATAACGTAGTGAAGGGTGTGGGCGTAGGTTAACAGTAGCCAATCACTATTTACATCGATACAATGGTTGTGTAAGCCAGGATTGAGCGAGAGCAAGAACATCCCGGGCAGCAACCCCGAAAGCCCATGCATCGCGTGGGCTTTTCGTGTGCTAGCTAGGGGAGATGCCAAAATGCTACTTGCCTATTTGGACGAAGTCGGTCAGACGGGAGCCTTTGTCCACCCCTCCGATAGTAGGTATTCAGACAGTCCTGCTTTTGGATACGCCGGATTTATTATTGACGAGTCGGTGGCCAGGTCTTTTAGTGGATATTTCCTCAGCTTAAAGTCGGTTACATTTGCCTCTGAGATTCCTCATACAAGCGCGGCGCAGCGATGGGAGAAGAAAGGCGCAAATCTTCTTTACGCGAAGGTTCCTGAGGAAAACAAGAACAACTTACGCATACTGGGGAGACTCTTGCGTAAATTGAAAGATTTAGATGGGGCAATCTTCTACTACGCAGCTGAAAAGCCAGTTGGAACGCCGAAGGAGACAAACTGCGGGAAACGAGAATTTGCTCAGCGTGAAGAAGCCGCCATGCAAGAAACGCTGAACAGGCTTGCAAGATATGCCCACCGCCAAAATAAGCGACTACTAGTACTCATGGATCAAATCAATGAAAAGGAGCGCAGACAAAGACTGCCCTTGATGTACGCGCACATCTACGGTAGAGCCGCTAATCATCCTGAAATGCGGCGTATAGTTGAGCCGCCTATGCACATCGACAGTCAGGTGTCATCAAATATTCAGTTCGCTGATTGGGTGGCTGCCTTGGTGAAGCGAGCGGTTGACAACCAGTTGGTGGCAGATTCTAGATACAAGTGGGTGCCGGACGCTGTGCGCAGCTTCATGCCGTCCATTCTTGAGCCTGAGGTTATCACTTTTGAGTCTAAGCTCCATCTCCATGGTGGAGAAAAATCCGGCATCCACAACGCCGCCATATTTTCTGGGATATCCCACGCCTATTTTGGAGGTATGGACGAAGAAACTCGAGCAAAACTAGGCAGGATCTATCGCGCTGCGAGGGATTCTTCAACTCGAGATCTATGAGTGGTATCGCAACAGTTTCACCCTCGAAGCTATGTTGCGCCCTCGGGCTAGCCCGAGCTCGCGGTTGTTTCTGATAGGCGAATGAGTGTCTTGCTGAGCTGTTCGCCCCGTTTTCGGATAGTGAAATGCGCTGCGGCTACCTGCCTCGCTCCCACTGCAGGATGTCGCCCGGCTGGCATTCGAGTGCGGCGCATATGGCATCTAGGGTAGTGAACCGGATGGCCCTGGCCTTGCCGGTCTTTAAGATAGACAGGTTGGCCAGGGTGATGCCGGTGGCGTCCGATAGTTGCGTGAGGCTCCACCCGCGTTCTTGAAGTACTCGATCGAGGGTGATCACCACGCGGTGGTCTTCGCCGCCCGCAGGCGCGTTAGGTGCGTTCTTAGACAAGGTAATCCACCTCGTCTTTCATCTCCATGCCGCGTTTAACTACCGCGGGAAGCAGCATGATGATGGCACCGGGAACGATCCAGGCGGCGCCATTTGGCAGGTACGAGGTCGCGGGTGCCACCGCCATGCCGGCGCGCGTATCAAAAGTCATCGCCCAGGCGGCTTCACAAGCCGTCTGCGTCAGCAGCGTCAGCAACCCGCCACCCACCATCACAAGCGCCAGTCTTTGCACAGTCTTATGGAAGGTCGCGTTGAAGGTGCGCTCGCGCTGATACTCGCGCAGCGCCAAGACCGCAAGCACGAGCACAACCCCAGCACACATCAGGTAGGCACCAATACAGGCAACGATCAGGGCGGTATTTGCGCCCCCGCTGACGATGTTTTGTTTCCCCGCGGTTGTCACCAGGGTTACGAAGACAGGTTGCACTTCGATACTCCCGCCGATTGCCAGACCGGCTAGTTTCACTGCCCACAGGGCCATGCCGGCGGCTTCGTAGAGCAGACCTAGACCGATGCATAAGAAGGCGATGTAGCCGGGTTTCTTTCGCAGTGCCACCAAGGCGGCCAGATACCCTATTGTCATTATTACGAGGACGGGGACTACGGTCATGGGGCACCTCACTTTTGTGGACGGCCAGGTATTTATCGATTACCGATAAAAACAGTTTATCGATATTCGATAATGATGGCAATGGGTGCAGCCAACTTCCTCCCCGTCCTCGCGCCGGTTCTAGCTGTCCAGTTTCATCGCTCGTATACGTTCTAGAAGGCTAATTTCTGGAAAATATTTCCCGCATGCTCGGTGTTAGCTAGGATGTCGGTATGAGAATCATTGAGTTTTCAGCGGAAAACCATCGCAGCTTCCGCGACGGCTTCTATTTGGATCTTAGGCGCCCGGGCTTCCGTCGGAATCTTCCCGCCGATGGTCAAAGTTGGGATGACGTCGTTTTCCCGGTGGCAGCAATCTTCGGGGCGAATGCGTCAGGCAAATCGAATATCGTAAAAGCCCT
>JAEWEQ010000046.1 GCA_023389315.1 Actinomycetes bacterium
AGGGCTTCTTCTTCAGTATCGAAGGGGGTGATGGCCACTACCGGACCGAAAATTTCCTCCTGGAAGATGCGCGCGTCGCGGGGCACGTCAGCGAAAGCCGTGGCCTGCACATAGTTGCCTTCTTCCAAGCCTTCAGGGCGCGAACCGCCGGCAATAAGGCGGCCTTCTTGCTTGCCGATTTCGATGTATTCCATCACCCGTTCGTAGTGGCTGGGGTGCACCAAAGCGCCGATCTCGGTGGTGGGGTCGGAGGGGTCGCCCACCTTCACCTTCTTGGAGCGCTCTGCGTAGGCTTCCACGAACTTGTCGTAGATGGGACGCTCCACCAAGATGCGCGAGGAGGCGGTGCAGCGTTCCCCGTTGAGGGAGTACACGCCGAACAGGGTGGAGTCCAGCGCCGCTTCGAAGTCCGCATCGGCGAAGATCACCGCCGGGGACTTCCCGCCCAGTTCCATGGACATGGACTTCATGTGGGGGGCGCAGTTGGCGTAGATGATCTGCCCGGTGGTGGTTTCCCCGGTAAAGGAAATCAGGTTCACATCCGGGTGCTTGACGAGGGCGTCGCCCGCGGTTTCACCAAAGCCGTGCACCATGTTGAAAGCACCCTTGGGCAGGCCAGCGCGTTCGAAGATCCCCGCCCACAGGTAGGCGGAAGTGGGGGTGAATTCTGCCGGCTTCAAAATCACGGTACAGCCCGACGCCAGTGCGGGAGCGAGCTTCCAAGATTCCTGCATGAAGGGAGTGTTCCACGGGGTGATGAGCCCGGCTACGCCTTTGGGCTTACGGTTCACGTAGTTGATTTGGCGACCCGGCATGCGGAAGGCGTCATCCACCTGCGCCACGATCAGGTCAGCGAAGAAGCGGAAGTTCTCGGCCGCGCGGTTGGCTTGGCCCTGTGCTTGGCGGATCGGCAGACCGGAGTCGTAGGACTCGATGGCCGCCAGTTCAGCGTTGATGGCAGCGACTTCGTCGGCGATCTTGTATAGGATGCGGGCGCGCTCGCGCGGGAGCATCTGCGGCCAGGGGCCTTCGTCGAAGGCTTTGCGGGCGGCTTTCACGGCGCGTTCGATGTCTTCTTTATCACCGCTGGCGCACTCGATGTAGGTTTTGTTGGTGGTGGGTTCGAGGACGTCGAAGCGCTCACCGCTGACCGAGTCCACGAACTCGCCGTCAATGTAGTGCTGGATGTGGTCGGGCAGACCCTGGGGACGCTCAGCCATGTTGTTTCCTTCCGGATCGTTGGACGTGGGGTAAATGGTCGTGGGGCCGGTTTAGAGTTCCGGCATGGGGTTGGACTCCAGCCACTGTTCGAAGCGGCGTTTCCATTCGGGGGAGGCGATGGGGTAGAGGCCATCCACGGCGGCGCCTTCTTCCACCATGGCGGCAATGAACTTCTCGCGGTGTTCCTGCTTCAGGGCTGCTTCCACCACTTCTTCCACCAGGTGGCGGGGAATCACCAGGGCCCCGTCGTCGTCGGCGACGATGACGTCACCGACCATTACGGTGGCGCCGCCACAGGAGATGGTGATGTCGCGGTCGTAGGGCACGTGGCGACGGCCCAGCACTGCCGGGTGCTGTCCGCCGCAGAATACCGGCAGGCCGACCTCGGCCACCGCGGCGGCGTCGCGCACCGCACCGTCGGTGATGATGCCAGCGGCGCCGCGTACTTTGGCGCGCAGCGCCAAAATGTCACCCAACGTGCCGGCGGTGTTGTCGCGGCGGGCTTCCATAACTAGCACTTCGCCCTCGCCAACGTTGTCGATGGCTTGCTTCTGCTGGTTGAATCCGCCCCCGATTTCGTCGAATAGGTCTTTGCGGTAGGGCACGTAACGCAGGGTGCGGGCGGTGCCGACAATCTTGGTGCCGGGAGTCAGCGGCGCGAGGCCGTCGAAGCTGACTTCGTTGTAGCCGCGCGAGCGTAGCTGCACGCAGATAGTGGCGACCGCCAACTGCTCCAGGTGCTTGCGCAGGTTCTCAGGCAGGGGGCCGGTTTTGGTGGCCTTTTCCGCTTCGCTACCCACCGGGAATCCCCAGGCGTCGGAGCGCTGCTTGTCATCGACCTTCGGCGGGTTGCCGACTTCGGCGAGGGCGTCGGCCTCCACCACTTCGGTGCGCAGTTTCCCGCTGGTTTGGGTGGGGTCATCGAGGTTGAATACTTCCACTTCGACAACTTGACCGGGTTTGGCTACCGAGGCTCCGGCGGGCACGCCGGTGAGGATCACGTCGCCCACTTCCAAGGTCATGAAGCGCGACAGGTCAGCGATCATGGTGGCGATGGAGAAGATCATGCCGCCGGTGTTGTCGTCGGAGACGATTTCTCCATCCAGCCAGGTGCGCACTCCGATGCGCGCCGGGTCGAGGTCTTTAGCGTCGATCAGGTTCGGGCCCACCGGGGTGTAGCCGTCACCGGACTTGGAGCGCACGTTGGAGCCTTTGTCGGCGTAGCGCATGTCGTGCAGGCCCAGGTCGTTGGAGGCGGTGACCCATCCGACGTGGGACCAGGCGTCGGCTTCGCTGACCTGGTAGGCGGGGGTGCCGATGATGACGGCGACTTCCCCTTCGAAGCCGAGCAGTTCGGTGCCGGCGGGGCGGGCGACGGTGCCGGAGCCACACAGGGAGGAGGAGGCCTTAAAGAAGTAGGAGGGGTACTTGGGGGTGCGTGCGCGTTGGGCGGCGCGGGACTCGTAGGATAAATGGACAGCGAAGACCTTGCCCGGGCGGTGTCCGAGTTGTTGAGTGATCGGATCCATCGTTTGTGTCCTTCCTGCAGTGGGGCGCTTCCGTGGTGTCCGGTCGAGTGCGCCGGTTTGGCTTGGTGGTGGGGCAGCGGCGGTGCTGGTAACCACCCAATCCATATCGTATACGATATTTACAGAATAGGGGTTACATCCCGAATGCGTCAATGGTTTGGTGAAAGAGATTTTCGAGATTTAGTCGCCAGGGCGGGTGGCTTCCCTGGTCTTTACCGTTTCCAAAGCCGCAATTGGCTTGACGAGGACGTTCACGCGGTTGGAAAAGCAGGAGTGTGGCGGGTAGCAATGTCATGAGGTGGGGGAGTTTGTGCAACCGTCTTCTCAGACCCTCAGAAATCATATATGGTTGGTGGGTAGGTGGATGTAACGACCCCGCCGCCAACCTCGCCGCCGAGGCAAAACGGACCGCCGCCAAAACCATCCGCCCGGTATCGGACACCTTCGAAATCCACGCCCGCACCGCCACCAGCAAAGGAGCAAAACGTGAGCAACCCCGACATTCAAACCATCATTGAATCCGTCCCCACCGGCATCTACGTAAACGGGCAATGGCGCGAGGGGTCCTCCGGCCGCACCTTCGACGTGCTAAACCCCGCCACTGAAGAAGTGATCGCCAAGCTCAGCGCTGCTGACGAGTCCGACGGCAAAGCCGCCCTCGACGCTGCGGTCGCCGCCCAACAAGAATGGGCCGCCACTGCCGCCCGCAAACGCGCCGACCTGCTGTGGGCAGCCTTCAACCGGGTAATGGAACTCAAAGACGAATTCGCGGCCGTCATGACCGCGGAAATGGGCAAACCGCTGGATCAAGCCCACGGGGAAGTTACCTACGGGGCGGAGTTCCTGCGCTGGTTCGCCGAAGCCGCCACCCACATCAGCGGCGAGTACTACCCGACCCCGGAGGGCAATATCCAGGTCATCACCACCAAACGCCCGGTGGGTCCGTGCCTGATGATCACGCCGTGGAACTTCCCGCTGGCGATGGCGACCCGCAAGATCGCCCCCGCCCTCGCCGCCGGCTGCACCGTGATTTTGAAACCCTCACACGACACCCCGCTCACCTCCCACTTGTTCATCAACGTGCTGCACGAAGTGGGCGTACCCGCGGGCGTGGTGAACCTGCTTTCGACCGACACCACTCGGGAAGTCACCGGGCCCCTCATCCAGGACCCGCGCCTGCGGAAGATCTCCTTCACCGGGTCCACCCAAGTGGGGCGCGCCCTACTGCGCGAGGCCGCGCAGAACGTGCTGCGCACCTCCATGGAACTGGGCGGCCTGGCGCCGTTCATCGTGTTCGAGGACGCCGACCTCGATATCGCCATCCCCGCGGCCGTGGCCACCAAGATGCGAAACATGGGCGAGGCCTGCAACGCCGCCTCGCGTTTCTACGTCCACCGCTCCTTGGAAGAGGAGTTCACTAAGCGCCTGACCGAAGAGATGGAGAAGCTACGGGTGGGCGATGGCTTCGAAGATGGCACCGACGTGGGGCCGATCGTGTCCCAGCGGCAGCTCGATTCGGTGACCGACCTGGTGGAGCGTTCCATCGCCGCCGGTGGGGAAGTACGCACCGGTGGTAAGCGACTGGACGGAGCGGGGTACTTCTTCCCGCCCACCGTGATCTCAGTCAAGGGATACGACAACCCGCTACTGCAAGAAGAAATCTTCGGCCCCGTCGCCCCGGTGTTCGCTTTTGATACCGAAGAGGAAGCCCTGGAGTTGGCCAATGCCAGCGAGTACGGTCTGGCCGGTTACGTCTACACCCGCGACTTGCAGCGCATTATCCGCCTGGGGGAGCGCCTGGAGGTGGGAATGATCGGGGTTAACTCCCAGACCATTTCCAACGCTTCGGCGCCCTTCGGTGGGGTGAAAGCTTCCGGCTTGGGACGCGAGGGCGGTTCTGAAGGCATCGAAGAATTCCTGGAAACCATTTACTTGGGTATTCCGCGCTAAAGCGCTGAAATACCGGCGGCGGGGCTGATCTATACGATTCAGTCTCGCCGCTAAAAATTGGTTGAAGCCACCGCGAAAATCGAAAGTTAACGCGAAGCTCGAGGTGAAATCCGTTAGGGTGGGGGAGGAAGCGACCTGGCGACGCAGCCGAGTTCCGGTGGCGGCGGTAGTGTCGACCGAACCGACCGAGGAGACACTTGACTACCCTTCAACTGTTCATAGATTCGAAGTTCACCGACGCTGAAAACAGCGACACTACCTCGATCGAATACCCCGCTGACGGTAGTACTCATATTCTTGCCGCGGAAGCCTCCAGCACCGACGCTGAACGCGCCATCGCCGCTGCGAGAAAAGAATTTGACCACGGCAGATGGCGGCACACCACGGTTGGTGAGCGCGGCAAGATCCTACGCAAAGTCGCAGATCGGCTGCTCGCCGATAAGGAAACCATAGCCCGTTTAGAAGCCCTTGATACCGGCAAAACCCTGGCTGAATGTGAAATCGACGTCGACGACGTTGCCAGCGTATTCCACTACTATGCGGATTTAGCCAGCTCTAGCATTGGTAGAGTAGTGGACCCCTCCACCCCGGGAATCTCATCGCGTACCATCACCGAACCGGTGGGGGTCTGCGTGCTCATCACACCGTGGAACTACCCGCTATTGCAGGCTTCCTGGAAAGTCGCCCCAGCTCTTTTAGCTGGCAACTCCATCATCATCAAACCCTCCGAATTGACTCCCTCAACAACCCATCACTTAGTGAAAGTGCTGGTCGAAGAAGGAGTCGAACCCGGCGCCGTGCAGCTACTACTGGGAGCCGGCTCCACCATTGGGCCGACCTTGACGGAATCACCAGACGTTGACATGGTGTCATTCACCGGCGGGCTGGAAACCGGTCGGAGCATCATGAAATCAGCCGCTAGCACCGTGAAACGAGTGGCCCTCGAACTGGGCGGGAAGAATCCTAACGTGATTTTCGCCGACGCGGATCTGCCAGCTGCCATAGATAACGCACTAACCGCGGTTTTCTTGGACTCAGGCCAGGTATGTTCGGCCGGCGCGCGTCTGATCGTGGAAGACGAAATTCACGACCAGGTAGTTGCACAGCTGGTACGGCGGGCAAAACAGATTCGGGTGGGAGATCCCTTCGCGGCAGATACTGAAACCGGATCCCTAATCAGCGAACAACACCGCGAAAAGGTGCACAACTACGTGCAGCGCGCAGTAGAGCAAGGCGCTGAGCTACTGTGCGGGGGTGAAGTGCCTGACGGTGCAGGTTATTTCTATCCCCCCACAATCTTGGATGGGTGTGACCAAAGCATGGACTGTGTTCACGATGAGTCTTTTGGACCCGTGCTCACGGTCGAAACGTTCCAAGGTGGGACCGATAGTGAACGAGAAGCTAACGCTATCGAAATAGCAAACGACACTATCTATGGTTTGGCCTCGGCAGTTTGGACCAATGATGCCTCCCGCGCCGAAAGGGTAGCGCGGCAACTGCGTCACGGAACCGTTTGGATTAACGACTACCACCCCTATGTTCCACAGGCCGAGTGGGGAGGGATGAAGCAATCCGGAAATGGTCGCGAACTGGGACCCACCGGCCTGGCGGAGTACCTGGAGATAAAACATATCTGGCACAACACTCAGCCCGCCAAAGCTGGCTGGTTCTGCGACTCAGAAGACAACTAAACCACCCGATTACGCGGCTAGGTGTTAACAACGTGGGCTACGTCCTCGCAAATCGAGGACAGTTTCATCCCACCTAGAATGCCGCCGAGTTGCGCCGTGAAACTACGCAAAGACCTACGGAAGGACTGAAGTACTCGTGAAGTACTACGACTACGTAATAGTCGGTGGAGGATCCGCCGGCTGCGTACTGGCTAATCGCCTCTCCACTGACCCTGGAACCTCGGTGTTGGTGCTCGAAGCTGGCCGCACAGACTGGGCTGCGGACCCGCTCATTAATATGCCAGCGGCACTGCCATTCCCCATTGGCTCACCCCTATACGACTGGAAATACGCCACCGAACCTGAGCCGTACATGAATGGTCGGCGCATTGAACACGCTCGCGGCAAGGTTTTGGGAGGATCCTCCTCAATCAACGGCATGATATTCCAACGGGGAAACCCAATGGATTATGAACGTTGGGCAGCCGACAAAGGGATGGAAAACTGGGACTACGCTCACGTCTTGCCCTATTTCAAACGCATGGAGACGTGCTTGGCGGGGGCCGACGCTTGGCGCGGAGGCTCCGGACCTCTCAAACTCTCCCGCGGACCCGCGCAGAGCCCCTTATTTGGTGCCTTCCTGGAAGCTGCGCAGCAGGCTGGATATCCGCTCACTGATGATGTGAATGGATACCGGCAAGAAGGCTTCGCCCCCTTTGACCGCAATGTCTACAAAGGACGACGCATGTCAGCTTCGCGAGCCTACCTGCACCCGGTGAAGCACCGTAAAAACCTGCGGGTAGAGACCCTCGCCCACGTGACCGGTTTACGCAGCCAAGGTAATCGGATAACCGGTGTGAACTATATGCGTTATGGGCGCAAGAAAGAAGCAGTCAAAGCCGGAGAAGTCATCCTGTGCGGAGGGGCGTTCAATTCCCCTCAGCTACTGCAACTGTCGGGTATAGGTGAGGCTTCATTCCTTGAAGAAAAAGGCATTAAAACCATCGCCAACCTGCCGGGAGTGGGCGCCAACATGCAGGACCACTTGGAGGTGTACGTGCAGTACGAATCCAAGCAGCCGGTATCGATCGGCCCTTGGTTCAATATGGCGTTGGCGCCAATAATCGGTGCGCAATGGCTCTTTGCACGTAAAGGCGTGGGTGCGTCCAACCACTTCGAAGCTGGCGGTTTCATTCGCTCCAATGAGGATGTGGACTACCCGAACCTGATGTTCCATTTCCTCCCCATCGCGGTACGCTACGACGGCACCCAGCCGGCAGCTGCACACGGCTATCAAGTCCACATCGGACCGATGTATTCCGATGTGCGCGGACACTTGAAGATTAAGTCCACAGATCCGTTTGAACACCCAGCGATCCAGTTTAACTACCTGTCCACCGAAAACGATCGTCGCGAATGGATCGAAATGGTCCGGGCAGCACGCAACATCCTCAATCAGGACGCTTTCGCAGCTTTCAACGCCGGAGAAATCTCGCCGGGTAAAGCCGTTGAAACTGACCAGGAAATCCTCGACTGGGTAGCCAACGACGCTGAGACCGCACTGCACCCGTCCTGCACCGCGAAGATGGGTACCGATGACAACTCAGTGGTGGATCCCGAATCCATGAAGGTGCACGACGTGGAAGGTCTACGAGTAGTGGACGCTTCGGTCTTCCCCTACGTCACGAACGGCAATATTTACGCCCCCACCGTGATGGTTGCAGAAAGAGCTGCGGATCTGATTGCCGGAAACCGGATGCTCGAGCCGCTCCACGTTCCGTACTATCGCGCCAAACAAGGGATGCCGCTATTTCCCGAGGGCGATGAGCGCAATCATGCGTGGAACGCGACCACCGATATTCCGTCAGCCGCAAACGCGCACCCAGCGACCCAGTAAGGTGAACCTATGACTGGAAAAATAGGCCGTCCAGCCGCGGACGAAGTAGAAAACAAGATCAGGGTAACGGTAAATAAACCGGTGCTTATCGGTTCTGGCACCGCCATCGTGGCGATGGCGTTATGGGCAATTTTCCTGCCTCAGTCAGCCCAGACCGTGCTTGGGACGGTAGTGGAATGGATCTCCAGATGGTTCGGATCGTTCTACATCGTCCTTGCCACCATAATCCTAGTGTTCGTCCTCTATTTGGGGTTCTCTCGTTTTGGCAACACCCGGCTGGGGCCACCTAATTCTCGGCCAGAGTTTTCCACCTTCTCGTGGGCCTCCATGCTTTTTGCCGCCGGTATCGGCACCGACATCATGTTCTTTTCCGTGGCTGAGCCAATTGCCCAGTACATGGAACCACCGGTGGGGGACGGACAAACTATTGCCGCTGCCCGTGAAGCAACGGTCTGGACCCTATTCCACTACGGCATTACCGGCTGGGGAATGTACGCACTAATGGGTATGGCTTTAGGATATTTCGCCTACCGGCGTGGCCGTCCCCTGGCCGTACGATCTGCCCTCTACCCGGTATTCGGAAAGAAAATGGACGGACCTTTCGGTACCGCTGTTGATGTGGCAGCTATCCTGGGCACCATCTTCGGCGTGGCCACCACCCTGGGCATCGGGGTCGTGCAGCTAAACGTTGGTTTGGAGATCCTATTCGGTATTGAGCGAGGCTTAACTGCACAAGTTGGCCTGGTCATCTTGGCGGTTGTAGTGGCTACTTTGTCTGCCACCTCCGGTATTGAAAAGGGCATTCGTTTCCTTTCCCAACTCAACGTCATTTTGGCAATCTTCCTAGCAGGATGGGTCCTGGTGACGGGAAAGACTGAGTTCCTCATTAACGCCATCGTGATGAATATCGGAGATTTTGTCTCTTCCTTCCCTTCGCGCACGCTGGATACTTTCGCTTACTCCGATGTGCTGTCCTGGATGAGCGGATGGACGCTATTCTTCTGGGCCTGGTGGGTAGCCTGGGCTTCCTTCGTGGGGATGTTCCTGGCGCGTATCTCTCGTGGTCGCACCATCCGTGAGTTCGTAGCTGGGACCATGGTGATTCCCTTCATGTACATCGTCATGTGGATCTCCATCTTCGGTAACGCCGCCATCGGCTATGTCCGTGAGGGTAACCTCGAGTTCGCTGAAATGACGCTGGAAGTTCCAGAATTAGGGTTTTATACGCTGCTCCAGGAGTACCCGGCCGCTACCCTCATGATCGGTGTAGCGACCTTCGTAGGTCTACTGTTCTACGTAACTTCTGCTGACTCCGGTGCACTGGTAATGGCGAACCTCTCCTCCCACCTACCCACCGCCCGAGATGATGCCCCCTCCTGGGTGAGGATCTTCTGGGCCACGGTTACCGGGTTGCTGACCATCGGCGTGCTCATAGTTGGCGGTATTCCAGCACTCCAAAACGCCACCATCGTGATGGGCTTGCCATTCTCATTCGTGATGATCTTTGTAATGACGGGGCTTTATAAGGCTCTTAGTGAAGATGAACTACGAATGCGCTCGCGGGAGCAATCGATGCGCAACATCGTCACCGGTGCCGGCTCCGTATCGGAACTAGCTTCAGCCTCATGGCGCGACCGTTTGGCGCGAACCTTCGTGCAAGTCAGTCCAAACCAGGCGTCCGGATATTTGGACCGCGTAGTCCAGCCGGCGTTGGAGAAGGTCGCAGCTGAACTACGCAAGCAGGGGATATTCGCTGAAGTTGTTCGAGGCGGGAATGAAAACGTCGAGGACGTTTCCGCAGAAACTACCATCCACGATCGAGTGAAGTTCGTGGCGATGGAAGGTGAGAACCAATTCGTGTATCGGATCCTAGCGATAGACACGATGGCGCCAATATTCCTCGGTGCCATGTCCAACCGGTCGAGAGATACTTCCACCCGGCTGGAAGTGCATTTGCCGCAGGGAGGCCAGGATTACGACGTGATGGGATATTCTGCGGACGCCATAATCCACGACGTGCTAGACCACTTCGACCGCCACCAAGATTACTTGCGAGTGCGTGAAGAAGTCATCGACAGCTAACCGTACGCCTTAGACCGCCAGATCATGGCTTCGCGGGGCTCGACTACCACACAGCGAGCCCCGCGAAGGATTTAAAAAGTACACTGCCGCAGTCAGTTTTCAGATGCTTCGCCAGCACGCTTGCTCCAGTGTTCCTAATACACGGTTAGTCACGCGACAGTATCGAACCATGAAGCTTTGGACGGTGCAGTCGCGGGAAGTAGTCCAAACGCTGGCAAATGGGGACCGGTACGTGGCGGATTGGGGTCGAAGCACCGTCAATCGACACGCCACAGCAACAGCAGGTCGCTCAAACTCGATCCCAGTCCATACTTGGTGCTTCCCTGCTGGCGGCGGGAGCCGCCATTGGCTTGGTTGCCAGCTACTTCTTCCTCAAAGCTAACGAACAACAGACATACTTTGGTCTTTCGCCCTACCTATGGCTAACAATCGCCGTGACAGCCGCGGCGTTGGTGGCAGTGGCATCGCGAGCAGCCAGAAAGGACCAAAAGGTCACGCGGTAAAATCCGGCCGGGTTTAGTATCCGGCGGGGCGGTAATCCGAAGATGAACCTAGGAAACTATCCGCCACCCGCTCGGCGCCGCGCGCCAAGATGGTTACGTCCGATTCCACCAGCACGAAGTCAGCCCCGGCGTCTAAGTATTTGCGCGCCATCTGCGGGTTGAACGCGTTGGTGCCAACCGGTTTACCGGCCGACTTGGCGGCTTCGATACAGCGCAAAACACGCGAAACCACGGCTTCGTCCTCGGCCTGGCCAATCATCCCTAGGTCCGCTGCTAAGTCCGCAGGCCCAACGAAAATCGCATCCACGCCCTCGACCGCCAAAATATCTTCCACCGCGTCCACCGCGCGGCCCGATTCAATCTGGCAAATCAAGTTAATCGTCTGGCGCGCGGTCTTTAGATAGTTCGGAATGCGGTTCCACATGGAGGCGCGCGCCAAAGCCGACCCCACGCCGCGCACTCCCTCGGGCGGATACGCTACTCGCTTAGCTGCCAGGCGCGCATCTTCCACCGTGTGCACCATCGGCACCAACAAGTTGGTCACGCCCACATCCAAGAACTGTTTAATCAAGCGCTCATCGTTGATCGGCACTCGCACGATAGTGGACCCCGGGTAGGGTGCCACCGCCTGCAGTTGTGCCAGTAGGGAAGTGAGGTCATTGGGGGAGTGTTCGACGTCAATCAAGACGTAGTCGAACCCCGACGATGCGCACAGCTCCGCCACCAGCGGGGACGTTGAACACACCCACATTCCCACCAGGGAGCGGCCCTGCCGCTGGATGTGCTGGGTAAGGGTGGGCCGCGGCTTTAGTTGAACTGGCATGTCACGGTTCCTAACGGTCCGTAATCGGCGAGGACGGAATCGCCCTCGTAAACCCACATAGGGCGGGTGAAGGAGCCGGCCAAAATGGTCTCCCCCTTGGCTAGGTAATCGCCGTGAGGTGCGAGCTTATTTGCTAACCAGTGCACGCCGGAAGCGGGGTGGTTGAGTACTCCCGCGGCGACGCCGGTTTCAATGATCTGCTCGTTGCGGTAGAGCATGGCGGACACCCAGCGCAGGTCCACCGCGTCCGGGCGCACCGGGCGCCCACCCAGGACCATCGCCCCCATAGCGGCGTTGTCAGCGATGGTGTCGACGATGGTGCGCCCTTCCATTTCGATGCGCGAATCTAAAATCTCCAGCGCCGGGATCACCCAGGTGGCGGCTTCCAACACGTCCACCAAAGTCGCATTCGGGCCCTTAATGTCGCGGCCCAGGACGAAGGCGAGTTCCACTTCAATGCGCGGGTGGGTGTACTGTTTCCACTCCACGTTCACGCCGGATTCGAAGACCATGTCGTCGAAAATGATGCCGTAGTCGGGCTCGGTGATGCCGGTGGCGTCCTGCATGGCTTTAGAGGTCAGGCCGATCTTGCGGCCCACTAGGGTGCGTCCTTGCTTCTGCAGGCGTTGGCTCCACAGGCGCTGCACCGCGTAGGAATCTTCCACCTCCATGTCGGGGTAGCGGGCGGTTAGGCGGGGCACCGGGGTGCGGGTTTCCTTCGCCTTCACTAGCTCATCGGCGATTGATTCGATCACAGCTTTATCCAGCATGACGCCTCCTTGAGTTTGGCTGCGCTGCCTCCGGCATTGGGGGCGAGGGCGGTGGGGATGTTACGGGTGGGTTCGGCGCTTTTGACGAAACCAACCATATTCGAAATCATACATGATCGGTTGGTGGGTGGACAGGGTCGCCGGTAGTGGGGCCGGCGACAATCGCGGCCAGCCCACGCAGGCGGGATGGCAACGTCGCGCGCTGATAGAACGCCCGTATTTGGGCCGGCGCCATCACGCGTCGCCACTGAGCTGCGCATCGCGCTCCACTGCCGCATCCACCGCGCGCACCAGCGACGCCGCCAGGCCCGCCTCTTGCGCAGCCAGCAGACCCGCAATGGTGGTGCCACCGGGGGAGGTGACCCGGTCCACCAGGTCTTGGGGGCTGGCACCGCCCTCGTCGATCTGTTGGAGGACCAGCTTCGCCGAACCCAGCATCGCCTGCGCCACCATCTGCGTGGCTACCGGCTTGGCTAGGCCGTGTTTCACACCGGCGCGCGCCAGGGAATCGACCACCGTGTAGAGCCAGGCGGGGGAACAACCCGCGAGAGCGGAAAAGGCTGCGAACTGTGATTCTGCAATCACCGCGGTCTTACCGGCACAGTCGAAAACCTCCCGCACCGGCGCCAAGTCCGCTTCACTTACGCCATCAACGCTTAGGGCCGTCATTGACTCACCCACCAGCGCGTTGACGTTAGGCATGGCGCGAATAACCTTCACCTCTGGCGGCAAATCACCTTCCATGCCGTCCGCGAGCGCCTGGCGCATGGCGGCCAGGGGGAACCCTGCGGCCAGGGAAACCACCGTCACCGGGGGTTGCAGGTGGCTGGCGATTTGGGTTAGGACCGCGGACATCTGCGCGGGTTTGACCGCCATGACCAGTAATTCGGCCTGCTGCGCTACGTGGTCGCTATCGGGCAGGTAGGTGAGTTCCAGTTCTTTGGCTAGAGCGGGGGCGCGGGTGGCGCTGCGGTCGGTGACCAGGACGTTGTCGGGGGTGATTTTCCCACTTGCCACCAGGCCGCGGATCAAGGCTCCCGCCATGTTTCCAGCACCGATGAAACCGACCTTCATGGAATGCTCCTAACCGGTGGGACCCCCACCATCCACAGGCTTACCGTATCCACATTAGCGCGTCTGGGCCGGTGCGGGGGCGGGGGAGAGCTAGCAATAGTGGGAGCATGAAACTTCCAAGTTCTTCACCAGCGCCGTTCCTTGCTTCCGGCGAGGACGGGGCGGGAGCGCTCGCCAGGCCGGCGGGCGGGGCAGGTCAGCGCAGCCACGACGCCGAAATCGGGGTGCCCGATGGTGGGAAGGCGGCACCTGCTGGCGGCACTAGGGACACTCCCACTACCGCGCTGCCACTTACCCTGCAGCACCTACGCCGCTCCCACTACGCGACGCGGGCCACGCTCACCGGCAGCATCAAAGACCATCACTTGCACCGCGACCGCCCCCAGCGGCGCCGCTGGCGCTTCGCCCCCAGCCTTCCGGCCGCCCTCGGGCTGGGCTTCGCTACGCTGCTACTGGTAGCGGCCTTGGTGGTGCGCGTGATTGTGCCGGCGCTGCATGGCGAAACCGCAAGCACGCAACCCATTGCGGACCTGCCCGGGTTGGAAGCAACCGCGGCTTCCCAAAGCGACGACAATGCCAACGCCAGCGTCGCGCAGACCCCAGCACCGTCCTCGCCAAGCAATGGCACGCTGAGCGAATCGGGCAGCCAAATCACCGTCTATATTTCCGGGGCGGTCGCGCGACCGGGAGTGGTGACTATCCAAAACGGTGCCCGCCTGCACCAGGCGCTAGAACAAGTTGGAGGCCTCACCGACCAGGCTGATCCGCGTAGCGTGAACCTCGCTGCTATCCTCACCGACGCCCAACACGTCCACGTCCCCGCGGTGGGGGAAGCCCCCATAGCGGAAGGCTCCGCCAGCAACGCCGGCCCGGGGTGCATCAACGTGCTTACCGCCAGTGAAGGCGAACTCCAGCAGCTAAACGGTGTGGGGCCGGCACTGGCTGCGCGCATCGTGCAGGCCCGCAGCGACGGGGCCCTCACGCGGCCTGAACAAGTACGCGAAGTAAGTGGGATCGGGCCGAAGAAATACGCGCAGATGGAGGGCCAACTGTGCAAATGAAACCCACCCGGCCTCGCGCGCACACCCGGCAGGAGGGGGATAAGTATGGGCGCGAAGAAATCCTCACCCCCACACCGCAACGCCACTACCTGGGATTCATCGACGCGCGCCTATGGCCCGCCACTGCCGGCGCGTGGGCGGTAGCGTATCTGGCGACCGTCCTCCCCGGGCAACCCACTACCACCCTGGTAGTCGCCATGTTCGTGGCGGCCGGCGCCACTTGCATAGCCGGCGCCGCGCTGGGGCGCGGCCGGAATAAACACAGCCCGAGGCACCGGCGCTACCCAGCCGGAAAGGCCCGTGCCGCCCTGGTGATAGTGGCAGCGGTGGTGGCGGCCACCGGCGTGTCCGCCATGATCCAAACCCACCTGTGGGCTGCCTCGCCACTGAACCAAAACTGCGCCACCACCTGCGAACTCACCGTCAGCGTGAAATCTCAAAGCCGTTCCACCGGCACCAAATGGCGAACCCGCACGCAAGTGGAAAACGTCCCCGGAATGCGCGCCAGTGAAGTCACCCTAATAACTGCCCGGCCCCTGCCAAACACCTGGGGCGAGATACTGAAAGTGAAAGGCACGCTCGTGGCACGCGCCAGCCCGCCTCACCTGGGGACCATGCGAAACCCCGACATCCGCCCCCTCCCAGCGGGGCAAAACCGCGCCGGGCAGCCGCAATGGGCGCGCCATTTGCGACACAACTGGAGCCAATACCTGCAACTTAACGCCCCTCCCAGCGCCGGGCTGTTACTGGGAATGAGCGTGGGAGATACCGCGCTACTACCCACCGCTCAGCGCGACCACATGCGCGCCACCTCCACCTCCCACCTGGTGGCAATATCAGGCACCCACCTGGCACTAGTGGTCGCCACCGTGCATTTGCTAATCCCCGGACGCGGTCGCACCAAAGCGGGGATCATCTTGGCCGCGCTGCTGGCCATGGTGATACTCACCGGAGCCAGTGCCTCCATCATCCGCGCCTCCACCATGGCGGCCCTGGTCACCGTTGCTGCGCAGCTAGGGCGCCGCGGACAAGGCCTGACCACGCTCGCGGTAGTGATCAGCACCTGGCTGATTATCGACCCGTGGCTTGCGCGCTCGTGGGGATTTGCACTCTCCAGCGCCGCCACCGCCGGGGTGCTCACCGCTCTCACCGCCGCGCCCCCTCGCGGGCAAAGTTCCTTGGCCCGGCGCGCCCGGCGCAAAGTTGCCGACCTGGCGCTGATCGCGTTCTTCGCCCAAGCCTTCACCGCGCCCCTGGTCTACCAGATGGTGGGCACTGCCTCCATTTGGGCGGTGCCCGCCAACCTGCTGGCCGCCCCCGCGGTGGCGGTAACCACCTTGGGAGCGTTAGCGGGGATGGCGGCAGCCAGCTACACCCCCGCCCTCGTAGATCTGCCGGTAATGGTCGCCAGCGCGGGTGGCAGGTGGATCGAAACCGTCACCGGGAACCTCGCGCAGTTGCCGGGCGCCAACCTGCAGGGGTTGGCAGCGGGGTGCGCGGTGGCGTTAAACCTGGCTCTGGCAGCGGCGCTCATTTATTGGCGAGGACGGGGCGGGCGTGAGCGCGCCCGGTAGCCCTACCACTCTTCGTGTTCCAAGGGATCCCACACGTAACGATCCCCGGTATCGAGCATGTCGAGCGCCTCCATTTGGGAAGTGGAAAGCTCGAAGTCAAAGATCTGCAGGTTCTGGGCGTTGCGATCCTCCCGGGAGGACACCGCGATGGAAGCAATCCCATGCTGGAATGCCCAGCGCAACGCCACCTGCGCGGGCGTGCGCCCCACTTGCTGGGCAATGTTACGCACTAGCACCTGATCCAGCAGGTTCTCTCGCGGGCCCAAGGGGCGCCACGCCTGCGTGATTATGCCGTGCTGGTCATGGTAGTGACGCAAATCTGCGCGCGCGATAATCGGGTTCAACTGGATCTGGTTCAGCACCGGCCACACCCCGGTATCAGCGTGGATCTGATCAATATGGTGCGGTAAGAAATTGGAAACCCCAATGTGGCGGGTCTTGCCGGCCTGCTGCAACGACACCAGTTCCTCCCAGGTCTGGCGATACCGGTCGCGGGAAGGATTAGGCCAGTGAATCAGCGTTAAATCCACGTAATCGAGGCCCAGTCGCCGCAAGGATTCTTCCAAACCGCGCCCAGTGGCACCACTGCCTTGATCACCGCCAGCGATCTTGGTGGTAATAAACACGTCCTTGCGCGCCACCCCCGCCTGCTGCAAGGCCGCACCCACCGCCGCTTCGTTACCGTACTGTGCGGCGGTGTCAATCAGGCGGTGCCCACTTTCTAGCGCCGCCGCAAAAAGCTGCGCCGCTTGGCGGCCCTTATGTGGGGAAGTACCCAAGCCGAAAGCCGGGATCCTGCCACCATCTAACAGGTCGAAAAACTGCAGGTCACTCACGTGGAACTCCTAACCTTGAAACCGGTCAACGCCGCCGTTGGCATTGGTAACACTACCCCCAGCCTACGCATCCCCAACCGGGTGGGCCAGTGCAAACGAAAGTCCCTGCCATGTGGCACCCTATAAAGTATGGCAACCACGCGAAAGAAAACTGCGCGGCAACGTCCCGCCAGCAATGAAAAACCCTGGGAAAAGGCCGCCCTCGCCCCGGTGGTGATGATCCGCGCCGACGAGGGCGTCTTGGCGGACCGGGCCATCGCACAGCTGCGCAACCAAGCTCGCCAGCAAGCCAGCGACGTGGAGATGCACAGCATCGACTCCAGTGAGTACGAAAGTGGGCGTCTAGCGATCCTCACCTCCCCGTCACTGTTTGGGGAACCGCGGTTCATCGTGCTCACCGGGATGGAAACCGCCCGCGAGGAACTAGCCAACGACCTGATTGCCTACCTGCAAAACCCGGACCCGGATTCGTGGGTGGTGCTGCGCTTCGAAGCTGGATCACGGCGGGTGAAAATGATGGACGCCATCCGCAAAGCCAATGTCCCGGTGTATTTCGCCCCGGAACTAAAATACGCCTCCGACCGGCTCAACTACGTACGATCCTTGGTGCGCGAAGCGCGCCGACAAATGGATCCCGACGCCGCCACTGCCCTGGTTGACGCCCTGCCCGACGTGGCCGAACTAACCGCCATGACCAACCAGCTGCTGGCCGACGTGGACGGGCCCATCACCGCCGCCGAGGTACACAAATACCAGGCTGGGCGCATCGAAGCCGACGTGTTCGCCATCATTGACCAGGCGGTGGCCGGGAACACCGGGCGCGCCCTGGCGCTGCTGCGCCACGGACTGGCGACCGGTCTTAAACCGATGCAACTGCACGGGGCGATTGCCGCGCGCGTGCGTCTGATTGCGAAACTCTCTAGCGAGAACGCACCCGGATACGCGCAAATGAAGATCCACCCCAGGATGTGGCAAGGGGCCCGCCAACAGGCATGCCGCTACCGCCCACACCAGTTGGCACGCATGGTGGAGGCCGTCGCAGCCTGCCAGGCGGACTTGAAGGGACAGTCGAAAGACCCCGAGTATGCGCTGGAAAAAATGATCATGACCCTTCGTCCCTGACGGCGAAAGGTTTAGCCGTTAGGCTAGGGGAGAAGAACAACTAGCGAGACCTTGGGAGGACCCAATGGCAGGTGCTCAAAGCGTGAAGGAAGTCTACGGAACCCCGGTGGTTCCCGGAATCGCCTACGGTGAAGTGGCGTGGGTACAACGCCCGCAAACTCCGCCCGCTAGCGCACCTAAACTCGACCCCGACAAGCGCGAGGACGAATACCGGCGTTTCGAAGAAGCCACCGAAGTGGTTTCCCAACGCCTCATTGAACGCTCGAAGAACACCGTTGGAACCGCCTCGGATGTATTGTTCATGACCGCGCAGATGGTGGTTGATAAAAGCTGGCGCAAAGAAGTACAAAAACAGGTCGAGGACGACGGCACCCCCGCGGTGCAAGCCACTATGACAGCCACCGAAAAATTCGTGGAACTATTCAAACAAGCCGGGGGCCTTATGGCGGAGCGGGTCACCGACTTACGGGACGTGCGTGACCGCGTGATTGCCCACCTGCAGGGAGAACCGGAACCGGGGATCCCCGCCCTCGACCACCCGGTGGTGCTATTCGCCGACGACTTAGCCCCGGCGGACACCGCTGGGCTGAACCCCGAAAACGTCCTCGCCATCGCCACCGTGCTGGGCGGACCCACCTCTCACACCTCCATCATTGCCCGCCAACTGGGGATCGCCTGCATCGTGGCGGCCCGCGAACTGGCCAGCATCGAAGCCGGCTCGCGTGTGCTGGTTGACGGGCGCACCGGGCGGATCGAAGTTGACCCGGATGCGCAGGCCGCTGAAGTGGCGGTGGAAGCTGACGCTAAGCGCCGCGAAGTAGCCAAATCCTGGCAGGGCCCGGGCCGCACCAAGGACGGGGAGGAAGTCCAGCTGCTGGCGAACGTCCAAGATGGGGACGGGGCGCAGCGCGCCGCTCAGTCGCAGGCCGAGGGCGTGGGGCTATTCCGCACTGAACTGTGCTTCCTGGGGGCTGCGAAAGAACCCAGCGTGGACCAACAAGCCGACATCTACCGCCCGGTCTTTGAAGCATTCACCGGGAAGAAAGTGGTGGTGCGTACCCTTGATGCTGGCTCCGATAAGCCGGTGGCGTGGGCCAGCGTACCCGATGAAGAAAACCCCGCCCTGGGGGTGCGTGGGTTGCGTACCTCCGGCATCGACCCCGATCAGTTGCCCCATCAGCTCGATGCCATCGCGAAAGCCAGTGAGGGTCGCGAAGGTGACACCTGGGTGATGGCTCCGATGGTTTCCACGCTGGCGGAAGCGCGCTGGTTTGCGCAGATGGTGCGCGAGCGCGACCTGGTGGCGGGCATCATGGTGGAAGTGCCGGCGGCAGCGGTATTGGCCCCCATGTTCCTTAAAGAGGTGGACTTCGTGTCCATCGGCACCAATGATTTGACGCAGTACACCATGGCAGCGGACCGGATGAACCCGAACCTGGCGACCTACACTGACCCGTGGCAGCCTGCGGTGCTGGCATTGATTGCGAACACCGCGAAAGCCGGGCGAGACCTTAGCAAACCCGTGGGGGTGTGCGGTGAAGCCGCCGCTGACCCACTGCTGGCCTGCGTGCTGTACGGAATGGGAGTTACCTCCCTGTCGATGGCGGCTTCAGCTATCGGGGCGGTTGGTGCGCAACTGTCACAGGTAACTGGAGAACAGTGCCGGGAAGCGGCGCGCGCAGTGCTGGACTCCGGTAGTGCCGATGAGGCTCGCGCGGCGGCCCGCGCAGTGCTGGAAGCTGGCGACGCGAAGTAGTCTAGGTAGGCATCCTCTAAGTTCCCGGCAGGCGCGTGTGCAGTTAAGGCGCGGCACCTGCCGGGACTTTTTAATACCTGAGGGACAGGCAGATTAAGTGATGCTGAAAAAGTGTCAACCCCGCGACCACACGAAAGCCGTTAGGAGATTGAACGGCTTTGCGGGTTTGCTCACTAGTTTTAAGCGAAATTAGGATAATAGTCCCCCGGGTAATGTGATCTTCTTGTGCCTACAAAAGGTGTCCTCCACAGGTATATACCACCTACCATGGAGCTATGTTCGCGGGCGCATCTCCTCACCGTTAGAGGACCTGCCGCGAGTATTCCCCCAGCTTAAAGAGAGGAAAAACCGTGAGTGAATCCGACCTCAGGGCGAGCAACGGCAGCGACGACGCTGTCGCAACTGCACAAACAGTTGAACTGCGCGCCCCTCTAACCGGCGTAATGCTACCGATCGAACAGGTGCCCGACCCCGTGTTTGCCCAAAAAATGGTGGGCGATGGTATCTCCATCGACCCGTTGGGCAATACCTTGGTTGCACCCGTGGCCGGAGAAATCATCGACATCCAACCCTCCCACCACGCGGTCACTATCCGCACCGCAGAAGGCTTGGAAATCCTCATGCACATCGGTCTAGACACCGTGCGCTTAGTGGGAGATGGCTTCAAGCCGCTAGCCAAAGAAGGCTCGCAAGTGGCGGTAGGGGACCCCCTGATCGAAATCGACCTAGACGAAGTGGCCCGCAAAGCCAAGAGCTTGCTCACTCAAGTGGTAATCACCAACGGGGAACTGGTCTCTTCCCTCACACCCGCCACCGGGATGGTGCGCGCCGGTGAAGACATCGCCCTCACCGTCGTCCTCGCCGCCCCCGCCGCGGGGGGCGAGGACGGGGCCAGTGCTGGTGGCAAAACTGTGGCGTCCCCGGGGATCTTAGTTCCCAACCCCACCGGTTTGCACGCCCGCCCTGCCTCTACCTTGGCGAACCTGGCGAAGCGTTATCAAAGTGACATCCGGCTGCGGCGCGGGGACGACACCGCCAACGCTAAATCCATTGTCGCCATCATGGGCCTGGCGGTGGCCTGCGGACAAAAGGTCACCATCACCGCCCATGGCGCCGACGCTGAAGCCGCGGTGGCAGAACTGACCCAAGCCGTGAAGGATGGCCTGGGTGAGGACTGTCCGCCGCTGTCGGGCACTGAAGATACCGGCGTTGTCCCCGCCATCAAAGAACCGGTAGTGGAAAAAGAAACCAAGCCGAAGTCGGGGGATTGGAACCTGCTGGTGGGGGTGAGTGCCTCCCCGGGCCTGAGTATCGGCAACGTGGTGCAGCTGCGCCGCAAAGACATCCAGGTGGAAGAGTTTGCCGAAGATCACCACAAGGAACGCCGCAAGCTGAACTCCGCTATCGACCGGGCCATCCTCGACTTGTCGGCCTTGGAACAACGCCTGGAAGAAGAAGCCTCCGCTGATAAGGCCGCGATCTTCGCCGCCCACCGCGAAATCCTGGAAGACCCCGAACTGTTGGACTTGGCAGTGTCGGCGATCGATAAAGGTAAGTCCGCGCCCTTCGCTTGGCGCGGTGCCTTCACCAACTTCGCCCAGCAGCTGGAAGCCCTGCCCAACGAGATCCTCGCCGCGCGTGCCAACGACGTGCGCGACGTGGGCCAGCGGGTACTGGAAGAACTCACCGGGCAGCGCTCCGAAACCCCGCAAATGCCGGAAAACGCCATCCTCATTGCGGAAGAACTAACCCCCTCTGACACTGCGAAACTAGACCGCAGCAAGGTGATCGGGTTCGCCACCACCACCGGTGGGGCATCCTCCCACGTGGCGATCATCGCTCGCTCCCTGGACCTGCCGGCAGTGGCCGGTATTGAAGGGAGGGCATTGGATATTGCCGAAGGCACCCTGGTAGTGCTGGACGGTAGCGCCGGTACCTTACAAACTAATGTCTCCGAAGCAGACGTAGAACGTATCAAGGTACGCACCCAGAAGATCGCCCAGCGCCGCGCCGCCGAAGAAGCTGCCAAGGATGAACCAGCCACCACCACCGATGGCACCCGCCTGAAAGTGGTCGCCAACATCGGATGTGTGGCGGACGCGCATGATTCGAAGGACCGCGGCGGTGAAGGCGTAGGGCTGATGCGCTCGGAGTTCGTCTTCATGGGGCGCTCAACTGCCCCCAGTGAAGCCGAACAGACCCGCGCTTACGCCGAATCCGCCCTCGCCCTGGGGCCGGGTGAACCCATGGTGATTCGCACCCTGGACGTAGGTGGGGACAAACCACTGACCTACGTTGATATTCCGGTGGAAGAAAATCCGTTCCTGGGGATGCGCGGCATTCGCGTGGAACTGGAAGAACCGGAACTGCTGCGCTCTCAACTGCGTGCCATTTTCGCCGCCGCTGACCAAGTGCAGGCTGAACGCGGCCCGGACGGGGCCCATTTCCACGTCATGTTCCCGATGATCGCCACCGTCGATGACTGGTTGGAAGCTAAAGCCATTTTCGATGAAGAATACGCCCGCGGTGGCTACCAGGCCCCGGTATCGTGCGGCATCATGATGGAAGTTCCCTCCGTGGCGGTGATGGCGGAGCAATTCGCCGCCCTCGACGGATGTGACTTCTTCTCCGTGGGTACCAACGACCTTACTTCCTACGCGCTGGCAATGGACCGCGGACACCCGAAGCTGGCACCCCAGGTGGACCCGTGCAACCCGGCGGTCCTAAGCCTGATTGGCTACGCTGCGCGCGCCCTGCATAAGCAGGGTAAGTGGCTGGGCGTGTGCGGTGGGATCGCTTCCGACCCGCAGGCAGTGCCAATCCTGGTGGGATTGGGGGTGGATGAGTTCTCTTGCTCGGTTCCGGCCATCCCCAGTGTGAAGGCCACCATCCGTAAATACTCGGTGCCCCAATGCCAAGAACTCGCGAAGTCCGCTTTGCAGTGTTCCACCCCCCGTCAAGTTCGCGCCCTAGTGCCGAACGAGGACGTAGACCCAGATGCCCAAACCAACCCCGCACCTGCGGCCAAGTAAGAGAAGACCATGAGCAGAGCACAAGAAATCGTTGCCGCTGTAGGCGGACCGGAAAACATCACCAGCTTGACCCACTGCGCCACCCGCCTGCGGTTCGAACTGGTGGACGCCTCCAAAGTGAGCGTCGAACAAATTGAAGGAATCAACGGGGTGATGGGCGCCGTGCCGCAAGGTGGCAACCGTTTCCAAGTGATTATCGGTGGCGCCGTGCAAACGGTGTTTAACGAAATCACCGCCCTCCCGGAAATGGCTAAAGCCGGGCAGATGAGTGACGCGGACGTCAAAGCCGCGGCGCGCGCCAAAGCTAAAGGCAAGTTTGCGTTCGTGGATGCCTTCTTCGAATACTTGTCGGACTCCTTCCGCCCCATCCTGGGCGTGCTGCTGGGCGCATCTTTGATTATTGCCTTCGCCGCCGTCCTCGACGCCCTCGGCCTGGTGGACTTCCGCTCCGCCGATAAGGCTGCTGGCTGGGTGTTCGTCGACGCCATGTGGCGTTCGGTGTTCTACTTCCTGCCCCTGATGGTGGCCTACAACGCGGCGAAGAAACTCGACGTGGACCCGTGGCTCGGCGCCACCGTGATGGGCGCGCTCATGACCCCCGAGTTCCTCAGCCTGTCTGACAACCCGACCACTAAGTGCACCGAGGTGCTGGGGTCGGAGACTTGCACCGCGAATATCTTCGGCCTGCCCATGCAGCTGCAAGGCTACGGCGGCCAGGTGTTCGTACCCCTGATGATGGCAGCGGTACTGGCAGTGGTTTACAAACTCCTCAAGCGCGTGTTCCCCGAGAACGTGCAAATGGTGTTCGTACCGTTCTTCTCCATGCTGGTGATGATCCCCACCACCGCGTTCCTGATCGGCCCGATCGGCGTATGGCTGGGCTCCACCATCGGGGTGGGCCTGTCGTGGTTGAACACCAACGCGCCCATCGTATTCGCCATCCTCATCCCCATGCTGTACCCGTTCCTGGTGCCGCTGGGCTTGCACTGGCCGCTGAATGCCCTGATGCTGATCAACCTCCAGACCCTGGGTTACGACTTCATCCAGGGCCCCATGGGCGCGTGGAACTTCGCCTGTTTCGGCGCCACCGCGGGCGTGCTGTTCCTCTCCATCCGTGACAAAGACACGGTGATGAAGCAAACCGCCACCGGTGCGCTGATGGCGGGTCTGTTCGGTGGTATTTCCGAGCCCTCCCTATACGGTATCCACTTGCGCTTCAAGCGCATCTACCCGCGTATGCTGGTGGGCTGCTTCGTCGGCGGCGTCATCGTCGGCGTGGGCGGCGGCATCGAGACCAGTGCTTTCGCCTTCACCTCGCTGCTAACCATCCCGGTGTTCGAACCGATGGTGCTGTACGTGATCGCGATTGCGGCGGCGTTCTTCACCTCCATGATCCTGGTTATCATCTCTGACTACCGCACCCCGGAGCAGAAGGCAGCCGCGCAGGCCGCTGCCCAGCCCGCCGCGCCGGCCGAGCCGCGCGTCGTGGTGGTAGGGGATGAACAGTCCAACCGTTCCCAGCAGTGGATCACCGCGCTGGGCGGGGCAGAAAACATCGAGGACGTGGAGCTTATCGCCCAGACCCGGGTGCGGGTAGCGGTGAAGGACTCCGCCAAGGTCGATACCGCTGCGCTTGAGGCCGCTGGCCTGGCGGGCGCGGTGGAGGTTTCCCCGCAGGTGTGGCACCTGGTGGCTGGTTTGGAAGCGGATCAATACGCCACTTCCATGTCGCGCCGACTAGGAGCTGCGACCACCGTCTAGTGGTCTGATATCGCCGAGGGCGGGTGGCTGCGTAACTGCACCACCCGCCCTCGGCGTTTGTGGTGGTGCTTGGCGAGCGCGCCGGGCTGCGGGGCGGGGCTGGCTAGCGCGGTGGCAGTTACTGGTATGTCACGGTGCCAGTCGCCGGGCGGGCATACGAAAAGGCGACCCGGTTGCGGGTCGCCCAATCGGTATGAGAAGAACTAGAACTTAGGCCTGTTCCATCTTCTGGATCTGCTTCGCGAGCTTGGACTGGCGGTTCGCGGCCTGATTCTTGTGAATCACACCCTTAGAAACAGCCTTGTCCAGCTTGCGGCCAGCCAGGCGGAGAGCCTCTTCAGCCTTCTCGCGGTCACCGGCAGCAATGGCCTCACGAGTGCGACGCACGTAGGTCTTCAGCTCAGACTTGTAAGCCTTGTTACGCTGGCGGCGCTTCTCGTTGGTCTTGATGCGCTTAATCTGGGACTTAATGTTTGCCACAGTTACACTTTCTTGTTTCGATGACAGGGTCGGTGAGGGAATGCTGGGTCTTGGACCATCAGTGGGGGACACTCGATAAGCGAATGACCCAGCGCGGCCCCAAGCCCGACCAGGCTCGGAATCCAACTGTTAATACTATCACCGCGCGGGCGGCAAAACTAAGCGCAAAAACCGCTGTTAGTTGGTGAAGCCTCTCACTATTGGCCCCGCCGCTACGCCAACGCTTGAAGCAGCAGCGCGAAAGCAGTCAAGAACGCCAAGAACGCGCAAACCGGGATCGACAACGCCACCGCGAAGAACGCCACCAGCGTGGGGCGGAAGTCATGCTGTAGCCAAGCCGCGTGATAACCGGGCTCCACGGAAGAGCGCAGCGCCCGGGTGGCGGCCTCCACCCGCGGGAAGAAACGCGCCGTGCGGAGGTGGTACTCACCGCGAGCGCGGGCGTAAGCTTCCCCAGCTTCCTGGGCCCGCTCCCGCGCGTAGGCCGCGCGGTCCTTGGAGTCGGCGTCGAATGTGCCGGCGCTGAACTTGCCTGCGCCCGGAACGTCCTCGCCGATAATGTTGCCACCGGCATCGAAGCTAGTGGCCACCACGTTACGCGGCCCGGAAACTTCCAACGCGTTCAACAAAACTCGGCGGCGCCAGGTGAAGAACAACGCTCCCACCAGTCCTAGGCCGCCGAATACCAGGGGGATCCACCAACCCCAACCGCCGAACTGTACGCGCCCTAGCAACCCCAGCAGGAAACACGCTGAGGAGGTGATGGCTGACAGCTTCACTAGCAGCCGTCCGGGCTTGTCGACTATGCGCGCGGCCGCACGCGCCGACTGCGTCATGGTGTGGGCGCGGGGTGCTTGGCGCAAAGCCGGGTCGATTTGGCGCTCACCGTACGCGCCGGACAGGGGCGAGGACGGGTGGTGCGGATCGGAACTGGGACCTCCACAAGCATGGGGCCGCCTAGACGTGCCTTCACCGGCGCCGTGGGCATCAAAACCCGCGTCCTGAGGCGAGCCGGAACCCGCAGCGTCGGCATCAAAGCCCGCGTCGTGAGGCGCGCCGGAACCCGCGCCCTGATGCGGCGCGGCTTTTTCCGGCAGGGGGCGCGGATCTTTGCTGCCGCGACCCTCCGGCTCCCAGTCGTGGATCCAACCTCGGGGGCGAGAGTGAGCCATACTCGTCATCCTCATTTCAATATCGCCAGTAACTTCAAGGTATCGTCAAATATGTGAGGGCGAAAGTGGAATGCCCAGCGTCCCACTGCCACCTGACTACATTGGAGACAACACCAAAATGCAGGTAGATATTTCCCAACTGATTTCGCTATCCGCGGTGCGCTCGGCAGCGAAGGTGATTTACTCACCGGCCATCACCACCGCCACTCCCATTGGGCTGCGCAATGACCCGCATACCGCCACCATTTTGGGTCGCGCCCGCGAACTGGAAGAAGAACTAGAAGCCGCCGTCACTCAAATGGATCCGTTTGAGCGACGTGACTACCAGCAGTGGGCGGATTCGCCCGATGGGGAGGAATACCGTGCGTGGCGGCGGCGGGCGTTACCGTTGGCGGTGGCTTTGAACCTGGTGGAAGAAGCTTGGGACCAGGAGTTCGAGGAAGCG